>QHQA01000083.1 GCA_003219695.1 Verrucomicrobiota bacterium | reverse complement strand
TCACCACGACCCGACGCACGATGACGATATGATCGACAAGATGGTTCAGACCGCGCGAAAATTAGCGGCCAAGAGCGAAAGTTATCTCGAAGTCGAAGGTGCGCGCGAAGGCGCGGAGATGAGCCTCGATTAATCCCAAGCGAATCGATTTCGATCTGGTTGCGCAACGCTGAAATTCAGCTTTAGCTCTTGTCCCCCGCGCTTTTGCCTCGTGGTGTAATGGTAGCACAAGAGATTCTGGATCTCTTTGTCTAGGTTCGAGTCCTAGCGAGGCAGTTTTCCGCCTGAGATTGCCCTACGGCGTCAGTAGCGGTCTCGTCAGGCCAAAACTCCTCTGGATAAATGACTTTTGACGGAATGGGGGTTTGCTTAGCCGTGCCATGAAGTGACTCGTTTGTGCTAGAAAGGCCTGTTGTTTGTGTGTTCAGTTGTGTGTCGCCGGAAGGAACGCAAGCCGCGAGGTTCGGCAGCGTCTCGATGGCCTCGTCGACGTGGCATTGCCAGATGTGATCAAAGAAGCGGGTCTAAAGATAAAAGACGTGGACAAAATATTGGACGTTGCAGATCACCTAGTAGGGATCCTCGCGTGCGCCTTCTTGTCTGACCCTCCCGATCTCGATTTCGAGTCAGATCGATACGCCAAGGATACGATAAATGAGATATTGCAGGCACAGCTCGACAAGTTTAACGCGCTGGGGGAAAACAAAAAATAATCTTCTTGGTGCCGTCTTTCTTATTTTCCGACGACGGGACAAAGATGCGATCCTTGATCTTTTCGTGCCGAAACCTTTGCGCAAGTCTTCTCCGAAGTCTACTCTGCGTGAAGTTCTGGGGGGAACTGACGCCGCCTCTCAATTGACCCCACAAGGCTTTCGGGAGGCGGCGATCTTCTGGACAGGTAACGCGAGAGCGGGCAGGTCGTTATCTTCGATTTCTTCTTGAGTTCGGCGTTGTATTTCGCTGTCAGTATTTCGCTTTTGATCCAATACATCGTTAACTCAATCAATTCTTTCAGGTTTTGAATATCGTGCGCCTCGTACTTTCGTTCGTAGTGAGTCGCGTCATTGCCCAACCAAGTTGCCCGACTCGCACAGGCTTTGATATTCGGATCACTGATGTAGTTTTCGATACACGTTCCCAAGAAGGTCTTTTTGATTGCTTCCGCGTTATCCGGTTGGGTCTGGATCAGGTAATCTTTGATTAAAAATTCGACTGCTCGCCGCAAACCGCCGCCGCATATTTGATCCAACCTCAATCGCTCGGCCTCCAATGCCTGGCCATAAATTGTTACGAAATTCGGCGAAACTGCGCGGATTTGCTTGTCAATTTGCGGAGCCTGAAACGTAGTAGGAGCCAGCCGCTCAAAAAAGAACCAATCCCGGTCTCCGGTGTTTTGAACAGCTTGCCGATAAATAGCCAGAAAAGACCTTCCGCAGTCATGACGCGGGCAACGGTAAAGAATCTCTAAATACCCTGTCCACCCGGAGTCGTCCGTTACTGCCGAGACAAAAGCTTGATTTGTCTTGATAACAGAAATTCCGCGGTGGCAGACAGGGCAGGTGTCGGGCTCTTGATCGTAGTTGGCTCCGATTTTCTTCCCCACAATGTCGGTCGCCATTATCTTCAAGTACTGCATAGGGGGAAAATTACGTCTGACAAAGGCGAAGTCGAATTGGCGCAAGCGTCAGCCGAGAGTGATGTAGCTCAGTGGATCAGAGTCGATGTGATCCGTCTTCGAGCGGTTGCCGCATCACTCAATGCGCGGCAGCCAAGTTTTTGTGTGCGTATTTGTGCGTAACTGAATTTCCAAGCGTCGATTATACGAGGGAAATTTGGATTTTTGAGCCAGCTTCGAGTTGTAGCGCTAATCTGGCACGACCCCAGCCCGGTGCTATCCTTCTGGGCATGTTTCCCCAATTACTTTCGCTGCTGGCAGTTCTTCTTCTTTGCTGTACGATCCCGCTTGAAGCTCGCGTCGTTCGCGTCGAAGTCTCCTCGCGCGCAGATGTCCTCAATGGCCAACAATTCGGCGAGGCCGGAGCTTACGAGCGCATCGTCGGACGCGTCTACTTTTCCGTTGCCGTTGCGAATCTGCACAACCGCCGCGTCGTTGACCTCGATAACGCCGAGAACTTGAAGGATGGCGAGGTCGCGTTCTCCTCCGACTTCATTGCCGTGCGTCCCAACGACGAAAAAAAAAGCAATGGCTCCATGCTCCTCGAGATTCCTAATCGCGGCCGCGGCCGCATCATCGGCCTCGTGGACGGCGGCGATTGGGATCTTTCCAAGGATCTTGGAGACGTCTGGCTGTTGCGCAACGGCTACACAATCGTCACGCTCGGATGGCAGTGGGACGCTACGGGTCCCAACGCCCTTCGCCTCTACGCTCCCGTTGCCAAGGGTCACGGCAAGACTCTCAAAGGACTCCTTCGCGGCGACCTCATGCCTTGGCAACCGATGCAGGAGATTCCGCTTGGCCACCTTATATTGGGAATGATCGGCGGAGCCGAATACTCGGTCGCCGCGCCCGACGACTCGCGCAACGCTCTTAGTGTGCGCGATTCACCCACCGCGAAACGCGCTTTCGTTCCGCGCTCCCAGTGGCAATTCGCGCACATGGTCGACGGCAAACTCCAACCTAGCGACCGGCACATCTACCTCAAGAGGGGTTTCCAAGCCGGCAAGATTTACGAATACGTTTACGTTGTCGAAAATCCCGTCATCGCCGGGCTCGGCTTCGCCGCGGTTCGCGATTTTGCTTCCTACGCCAAGCATAGCCCCGACGCGATCGCTGCCGCTGTCCGCGTCTACGGTGAAGGAATCTCCCAAAACGGCCGTTTCCTTCGCGATTTTCTCTATCAGGGGTTCAATGCAGATGAGGAGGGAAGGACCACACTCGATGGTGTGCTCGCCCATGTTGCTGGCGCGGGACGCGGCAGCTTTAATTACCGGTTCGCGCAACCTTCTCGCGACGCACAACCAACGTCTTCGGTTTTCTTTCCCACTGACATGTTTCCGTTCACCGATCTGCCCCAGATCGACCTGTTAACAGGAGCAAAAGGCGGACTGCTCGATGCAGCCATCGCGCAGAAGGTCGCTCCCAAGATTTTTTACTCCAACACGTCGTACGAATATTGGGGACGCGCCGCTGCCCTCATTCACATCACGCCAGACGGAAAACGCGACGCCCCGCTGCCGCCCGATGTCCGTATCTACCACTTGACGGGGCTACAGCATTTTTCTAGCCCGTTCCCGCCCGCCAAGGGGACCGACGATTTGCGAGGACAATCACCACAGTCGCCTCTGCCCGTGAATCTGTTCTGGCGCGCCATGATCGCCAACATGGATGCTTGGGTGCGCAACGGAACTGCTCCACCCGAGAGTAGTTATCCGAAAATCGCGAACGCTACACTCGTCCCACTCTCCCGCTTCAAGTTCCCGGCGATCCCCGGCGCCAACAAGCCGCATGAGGCGAACAGCGCATATCGACTCGATTTCGGACCCAAATGGCGCGACGGATTTCTTAACCTGCAACCACCAAAGGTCGGCGAAGCATTTCCCGTTTTCGTGCCGCAGGTTGATGCCGATGGGAATGAACTCTCTGGCGTACGTCTGCCCCAGATCACCGTCCCGCTCGCAACCTACACCGGATGGAATCTTCGCGATCCTGCTACTGGGGCTCCCGACCAACGGGTCTCATTCCTCGGCTCGTATCTGCCGTTTGCAAAGACAGCCGCCGAGCGTGAGAGGAGCGGCGATCCGCGAGAATCGATCGCCGAACGCTACCTCGGCCGTGAAGACTATCTCAATCGCTACAGCCAGACAGTGGATCAACTCATCAAACAACGCTGGATCCTGCCAGAAGATCGGCCTGCATTGCTCAAACGTGGCGAGCAGGAGTGGGACTATGCCACAAAATAAGAACCGCGGCCTCCGCGGTTAGACAATCCTGGTTGCACGCCGCCAGCCATCTAGTCGACGATTTCGAGGCTCATTTTGGCGGGTGCCGGCTTTTTTGGGTGGCGGCGTGACGGTGGCCGTCCCTGGGTGATGGCGCGTCGACCTGTTTTTTTGAGGAAGGATCAGGCAATCACTTACGCGCAAAACCGCGCGAGTTTTCGCTCCGGCGAGATTCGTATTTTGGATTCAACCGTTGAGGGCGCGATTCCGTTCAACGGACATGTAACCCATCCGCGCGATTTTTTGTTAGAAAAATCGAAAGTAGCGTAAAGGGATAGTCTATTTCGGACGCGTCGATTTCGATTGATTAATACAGTGACCCTTTCCATCCTTGTCGGTGCCATCGACCGTCATCACCTTTAAGGTGGCAGCGGAGGCGAAGCGGCAGAATGGTGAGCACGAATTCCGAGGGCGCAACGTAGCTGATGAAAATCGACCGGCTTGGTGAGGTAAAAATCGCATCCCGCCCGCAGCCCACGCTTCCGTTCCACGACCTCAGTTCGCCCCGTAACCGCAATTGTTTTTAAGCCGTGAAGTCGTTTTGCTTCGGCCACAAGATCGAGACCATCTCCGTCTGGTAGGTTAAGGTCACTGACTAGCGCATCAAAGCTCATCGTGGCCAATTGACTGCGGGCATCTTTCATGTTTTTGGCGATCACGGTTTGGCAGCCGCATCGACTCAACAGCGTGGCTAATACCGTTCGGGTGTCACAGTGATCTTCGACGACCAGTATACGCATCTACCACCCCCCGCTTGGCCAAGGTGTTAATTACACTCCCTTTTCGAATGGAGCAATAAATGTGCGCGTAACTACTTTTATCTCAAGGCAGCGCGACACCCCCATACTCGCCAACATCCGTTTTCCAACGGTTGACAGCGTATCCAGTTACCTAAAACACAATTTTTTGTGTGCGCAGTTGTGCGTACGTGAACTTCCAAGCCTCGATTATACGAGGGAAATCGGTGTTTTTGAGCCAGCTTCGAGTCCTAGCGAGGCAGCCACGTTCGAACTTTATCGATGGCAGCGGTGTCAAGAGTTATCGGTCTAATTCCGATGGCCGCGTTTTTTTTGAAAAAAATCCTGCAGCAGTGCTGTACACTCTGCCTGTAAGACACCGCTCGTAACCCGGCAACGATGATTGAGCGCCTTGTGTTGGAGCAAATTCATTACCGTGCCGGCGGCCCCGGCGCGGATATCGGAGCAGCCAAAAATCACCCTCCGGATGCGCGTGTGGATTATCGCGCCCGCGCACATCGGACAAGGTTCCTTTGTCACGTAAAGATCGCAGTCAGTCAGGCGCCAATCGCCTAACGCTGCCTCAGCCGCGGTCAACGCCAGCATTTCGGCGTGGGCGGTCGCATCTTTGAGCAGCTCGACTTGATTGTACGCGCGCGAGACAATTTTCTCTTCCCGAACCACAACCGCGCCGACTGGAACTTCCTCGGCCGCGCGCGCTTTCGCCGCCAAGCGTAACGCCTCGTGCATAAAGGTTTCGTCCAATTCCATCGTCAACACCGTTTGCCTAACGATCTCGGAAGATC
>QHQA01000008.1 GCA_003219695.1 Verrucomicrobiota bacterium | reverse complement strand
CACGCGGCATTTGCGCACGCGATGAATCATTTGCTCAAGCAACGGGAAATTCGCGTTGATAGTCTCTCCGGTCTTCGCGAGTCCGATGGAAATAACGGCTTCCGCCAGATCCGCGCGCTCACTGACGTGACAGGGATGTCCGTTCAGTCTTGAGCTCTCGCCTTTTTGTCCACTCCACATCTCCTGGCGAATGGGATCGTAGATCACGCCGATCATGATCTCGTTCCGCAGACGCAACGCAATGGAGACGCAAAAATGCGGAATGCCGTAGAAATAATTCACCGTGCCATCCAACGGATCGACAACCCATTGATGTTCGCTGGATTGATCGCCGACGACTCCTTCTTCCCCGTACAGCGCGTGGCCTGGAAATTCCTTGAGAAGCAGTTTCGTGATCAACTCCTGCGCCTCAACGTCGATTTCCAACTTGATGTCGTGCGCGGCGACCGCGTTGACGTGCTGGCGGCGCTGGAAATTTTGACGAAGTAATTTCCCTGCGGTGCGCGCGGCCTCTTCGGCGGCATCGAGGTAATGTTTCATGCAAAGATTACGTCGCACAAAGAATACAAACTGCACAGTGGAAATGAAGTTGAGTGGACTCCTACGGCCTCACGTCATCCTGAGCGGAGCGAAGTCGAAGGACCCCGCTGCGCTACCTTAAGGTTTTGCTGCGGGATTCCTCTACTCTGCTCGGAATGACGTAAATGCACAAAAAAAACGGGAGGAAAATAAATTCTCCTCCCGGGTTGAAGTTAGGTGTTGTAACTCCGAAGAAATTCGGAGCCGTCAATTCAGCGATGGGCTTAGTGCCTCTTTTTCTTCGCTGCTTTTTTCTTTGCTGCTTTTTTCTTTGCCATCGACTAATCCCCCCCTTTCAATCCGCAACGCGCGGAACTTGGTGAAGAGTTGGGAATGATTTTCACTTCACTTAATTGCGTTCACTAATCGTCACATTTTTTTTGTCAAACATTTTTGTATCGAATTTTGAAAATATTTTTATCAGCTCGCGCGCGAGAATTTTTTTTGGGGCGCGAGGGATTTTTTTTATTTCACCGCCGCGAAACAGAACGAGCAGCTCATTTTCGTCGCTCTCCATTCCGACGCGCGCATCGTTGGCGACCATGATGTCGCAATTCTTTGCCCGCAGTTTTTTCACGGCGTTTTCTTGCAGGTCATGTGTCTCCGCGGCGAAACCGACAAGAAGAAATCGTCGATCCCGCCAACCGCCTAACGAAGCAAGAATGTCGCGTGTCGGAATTAATTCGAGCGAAAATTCCTCGTCGCGCTTTTTGATTTTTAGCGGTGAGAGTGTTGCCGGCTTGTAATCGGCGACTGCGGCACACAAGACGCACACGTCACAGCCGCCGGCATGTTGATGGACTGCATTGAACATTTCGTCGCTCGTGGAAACTGAAACCAGTTTCGCGCCGCGCAACGGCTGGAGGTTTACCAGACCGGAAATTAAAACCACGTCGTGACCGGCTTCGAGCGCCGCTTCCGCGATGGCGTAGCCCATTTTTCCCGACGAACGGTTCGAGATGTAACGGACCGGATCGATCGGCTCGCGCGTGGGACCAGCCGTGACGAGAAATCTCACACGATCAATTTGTCGTGGCGCGTCAGGAGAAATTCGGCGCGGAACGCGATGTCCTCGATTTTCCGCAAACGGCCGAGTCCTTCGTAGCCGCACGCCAGCATTCCTTCTTCCGGGCCGATGAATTCGACGCCGCGTCCTTTGAGTTTTTCGACGTTCTCCTGCGTCGCTGGATTATCCCACATTTTTCCATTCATCGCCGGGGCGGCGCGCGTGTGGCGAGCGTGATCGCTGCGAGGGGATGGCCGGCAAGACCATGCGCAAGCTCCGCAATGATGTGTGCAGTGGCCGGCGCGATCAAAAGCAGATTCGCACGGTCGGCGAGATCAATGTGACCCGGACGCCAGTTTTCTTTTTCGTCGTAGAAGCTCGTTATCACGGGATTTTTCGAGAGTGTCTGCAACGTAAGCGGAGCAATGAATTCAGTGGCGTCCTGGGTCATCACCACAAAAACTTCGTGGCCTTGTTTGACCAGCAGACTGGTGAGCTCGGCAGATTTATACGCGGCGATCGAGCCCGTGACGCCGAGCACGACCGTTATCTTCTTGGCGGGAATGTTCACCACTTTTCGCGCGCTGGTTTTTCCGCCTCTGCGCTTGGAATTTGGTTCCATGTTAGGGCGACGACTTATTCGTGAGTACGTTTCGCAGTCATTTTGGTTTCAAACGCCTGCTCAAATAACTTTCGGCAGCCATGATATGGCGGACTTTTTCCAGATCTTCTTCCACTGAACCACTGACGATAGTGTAGCGGTAATCGCGCCACAATTCCATCTCGCGCGCGGCGGTGGCGAGGCGCGACTCAATCTGCTGCGCAGTTTCGGTGCCGCGCTTTGTTAAACGGCGGCGCAACTCCTCGAGATTTGGCGGCATAATGAAAACGTCCGCCAAAGCCTGCCGGATGATTGGGTCGTCGGACGTACGGATAGTGGCCGCGCCTTGTGTGTCGATATCGACCAGAACGTCCAAACCATTCTTCAAATTCGCCAGTACCGGCTCGCGCAATGTGCCGTAGAGCGTGCCGTGCACCTGTGCGTGTTCTAGAAGGTCGCCGCCTTCGATTCGCGCCTGAAAATCCGCGTCTGAAAGAAACTGGTAATCCTTGCCGTCAATCTCACCCGCGCGCGGCGTTCGAGTGGTGCAGGAAACGGAATAAAAAAGATTGGGACTTTTCCGCAGCGCTTCGACCAACGTCGTCTTGCCTGCACCCGATGGCGCGGAGATGACGAAGAGAATTCCGCGGCGCGTGAACTGGTTACTCAAGGTTTTGAACTTGCTCGCGAATT
>QHQA01000081.1 GCA_003219695.1 Verrucomicrobiota bacterium | reverse complement strand
GAATCGAGCACCGCCAGTCGCTCCAAAGCCTCATCGACATCCAGAACCGTTTGTGTCTGTTCCGGCGCGACCAGCGCCGTTTCCTCTAATTGTACTTTGCTGGCGCCCGCGCCGCGCTTTTGCCGCTGCTGCGCCTTTGCGTGATTGACCAGGATCTGACGCATCGCTTTGGCGGCGACCGCCATGAAATGTGACCGGTTCTTAAAGCTCGGTCGCTTCTGCTCCGCCAGGCGCAGATACGCCTCGTTCACTAACGCCGTCGTTTGCAGCGTGTGATCGGGACGTTGCGCCTCCATATAATGATGAGCAAGACGCCGGAGCTCCTCATAAACAAGCGGAGTCAGCTTTTTCAGCGCGGCCGCATCGCCATGGCTCCAGTCTGCCAGTAATTGGGTCACTTCCTGCGGATCCGCCGGGCGCGTTCCGCCGGACATCCGTCCGGCATCCCCGTTAACCGACCCTGGTTGACCATTCATTCGGTAGCTCTCCGACCGTCTTAAATCAGAAAACGACCAAGAAAACAAGTCCCGGTAAAAGACACCAATTTGAAACTCGCTTGCTTCCCCGCTCGCTCGCCGCTACCCGTTGCGGCTTTACCTTCTATGTCGCTGATCCCATCAGCTCCATTCACCAATTCACACTAATCGATGCAACCGCCCGCTTAAGCCGGACGTAGTTCGTGATAATTAGTGCAATTCGCCTGCCTCGCCGGAGCCGCCTACTTCGTCGGGGCCGCTGCGAAAGCTGGATGGG
>QHQA01000082.1 GCA_003219695.1 Verrucomicrobiota bacterium | reverse complement strand
GCGTCTTCACCCGGGCGTAATAGAAGTCGCCGAAAATCCGAAACTGATCATCACAGATTTTATGCTCGAACGCCGCGTAGCCGCCCCAGCGTTCCTGGTCGGGAAAAGAACCGGCGAACGCGTTAAAGTTAAAGGCAGGGAGCAAACCGAAGTTACTCCGGACAAGTCTCGTGCTGTAAATGTAATTGCTTGCCGGGACTAATCCGTTCGTAAAATTTGGCGGAGTCGCAAATTCGAAGCCTCCCGGATTTAAATTCTCTCCGCCAGCGGCGGTCGCCACATCGCTGCTCAACTGGAGATTGTACGGACTCGAGTTCGGGCTCAAAAATGGCGGGCGATTGGAGTTGCCGCGGTCGCGATTGAACATCGAGTTACGGTGGTAGAAAAAGATGTCACCGGTGATACTTGTTTTGTCGTCGCCGGTGCCGAAAAGAATGTCGCCGGCGTACTCGCCAGCGTCTTTATCCAGCGTGTTGCCATAATACAGGGTCACCTGAGCGCCACGATAATCTTTGTATAACTTGAGGTTCACCACGCCGGCAACCGCGTCCGCCCCATAGGTGGTTGAAGCGCCGTCCTTCTGAATTTCGATGCTTTGGACCGCGGCAATGGGAACAGTATTTAGATCGAAGAAAGCGGCGCCCCCGGGGGATGTACCCGGATATGGGGCGACTCGTCGGCCGTCGATGAGAACGAGTGTGGCACCCGGGTCGAAGCCACGCAGGGAGACCGAAGCTGCCCCAGGCGGACCACCGGCGGCGATCGCGTTGTTCTGAACCGGAATGCTATTTGCACTCGCGATCGACAGACTCTTGAGAAGCTGTTCCGTGGTGGTGCCTTGACCAGATTTGTTGATCAAATCGCGGTCGAGAATTGAAACCGGGTTCGAGCCGACTTCCTCCGTGGTTGGAATGAGGGAGCCAGTCACTGTCACGGGCTCGCCAGTCACGGTCACCCGCTCGGCTTCCAGCTCCTGAGCAAATGCGTTCGCTGCGAAAATTAAAGAAAAGGCCAGCGTCGCCGCAAGGCTAGCGCAGGCGGCTCCCGGCTTAATCGGCGCGTTCATGGTCAGACCCGAAGGTCCACGCAAATTGCGATTAGGCCGATTTCCACGAAAACTTTCAATCCAAATCGCGTGGAAAAAGTTGTCGGGTTCTTTCCTAAACGACGCAGTATTTAGTGAAAGTTCCGCTGCAATTCGGCCTTGGACCATTCGGCTTGCCGTCAGGACAGGCTGTTGAACGATCCGAGCACGCTTTGCGTTCCTGAAAACCTCCATTGATGAACTTCAGGATGACGCAAGCAAATCGCCGCCTACAACAAATCCCGGACGCAATTGACTGCGTGCAAGTAAACGTGGTGGGGTCCGCCGCGCATCAACTCTTCGCTTATCAAGCTCACTGGATCGTTCTTCCCGGCGGGCATCAGTTGTGAGGTGCGTTTTTCGCCGGATTTTCCGCGCGAAACCTCCAGAAGATCGCCGCACTGCGCGTGAGCGACGACAAATTCTATGTCGCCGCTGGTTAACGCGATTTTGTCAATGGGTTGCTCACCGCGCTCGCGCAGTTCCACATCGACTTTGCGGCCGGCTGGAGTGATGAAGCGCAGCACGCTACAGGATTTGGCATTCTCGATGTGCCAACCCAATTGTGCTCCGAGCCAACCGGCAAAAAGAAGCGCAGTCGATCTAAAACCGGATGCGAAATCGATGCGCACCTTACTGATTCTGCCGAGGCGATGATGGGAAGCGGGATGATCGAAAAATTGCGCGAGCGCGAAACGAACGTTGTCCGGCCGCGTCCAGTTCAGGTCGCAAAGCACAATGCGCTGGTTGGTTTCTTCTTGTGCGGACTCCAGCAAACGCATTTGCGCGCTAAAATCTTTCCAGCCGTGACTATCGTAGATAACTCGATCGACCCACGTCCAAAGTTGCGGGTTTATCGGCTCACGGAATTCCTCCTGCCACCAAAGGTAGAGCGGCAGGTCCGAATCCAAGTGCGAGAGAACAATGTTCGGCAGCTGCGTGGTGCATCCACCCTTGAGGAGGAATGAAATCTGTTCGGAGCAAACTTGCTTGCTGCCGGCGCCACTGACATGACAGTGTGCGCTGATCCAGGCGTTCACCTGGTTGTCTTTGGCATGGCAATCGGCTTCGATGACGATCGCGCGACAGGCGTGGTCCTCCGTGATCCCGGCCATCAGTTGCGTGTTGCTCGTCAATGAGCCGGGCTCTTCGCTGTAAACAGCGAGGTTTACCAGCGAAGCGCGCGTCGCTGCGCCTTCGCTTTCCCGCCAGAGCTTTTTCAGCTCCTGATCGATCCTGCCGATCTCGACCGGAAGACCTAACGAATACGTTTCAGTTATAGCGGGCATTTCACATGATTAGGTAGCGGTCGCCGCGGCGACCTGGTTTTGGCGTCGCGCCGAAGCAATCTTTTGCTGCGGGCGGAACGCGCAATGAGCTTGCCACCTGCAAAAAAAAGTCCGCGTTGGCGAGAACGCCATCGCCAACACGCGAGACGCGTGCGCTACCCTGAAGATCGCGCTCATAATCTTCTCCACACGCGCCCATCGCGGGCGAGCAAATCGTCGGCTGCCTCTGGTCCCCACGAGCCGGCGGGATAAAAGAACAATTCTGGCGCATCTTTTTTCGCCTGCCAGGCAAGCTCAATCGGATCGATGAAAGCCCAGGCTTCTTCCACTTCGTCGCGCCGGGCGAAAAGCGTGGCGTCCCCGCTCATCGCGTCGAGCACCAAACGTTCGTAAGCTTCGGGGCTGGCCTTTCCGAAGGATGTTCCATAATGGAAGTCCATTTTCACTGGCTCGATGCGAAAGCTTGTGCCGGGCACTTTGGCGTGAATCCGCAACGAGATTCCTTCGTCAGGTTGAATCCGAATCACGAGCACATTGAGGTCGCGCAAATCCTTGTTGAACAGGACCGCCGGCGCTTTTTTGAAATGGATGGAAATTTCGGTTGCCGACTTCGGAAGTCGTTTGCCAACACGCATGTAAATCGGCACGTCGGCCCAGCGCCAGTCATCGATGAACAAACGCAAGGCGACAAAAGTTTCCGTTTGCGAATCTGTGTTGACGTTTTCCTCCTGTCGGTAGCCCGCCACCGGATCACCGTGAATGGCGCCTTCGGCATACTGAGCGCGCACCACGCTGGCCGCGATTTCAGTGTGCGACCGTCGGCGCAGCGATCGCACCACTTTGACTTTTTCGTCACGGATGCTGTCCGCGCTCAGGCCGGTGGGCGGTTCCATCGCCACGAGGCAAAGCAGTTGGAGCAAATGGTTCTGCACCATGTCACGCAGCGCGCCTGCGCTCTCGTAAAAGCCGGCGCGAGTACCGACACCCAGCGTTTCCGCCGCAGTGATCTGCACATGGTCGATGTAATGTGTGTTCCAAAGCGGAGCGAAAATCGCGTTCGCGAATCGAAGGACCAGGATGTTCTGCGCCGTCTCCTTGCCGAGAAAATGGTCGATGCGGTAGGTTTGTTCTTCAGTAAAAGAATTGCGCACAACGCGATTAAGCTCGCGCGCTGAGGCGAGATCGGTCCCGAAGGGTTTTTCGACGATGACGCGGGCCCAGCTTCCTTTGCATGTCTCGTTCAAGCCGGCGGCCTTCAAGTGCTTGAGAATCGGTTCGAACTGATCTGGAGCGGCTGCAAAATAAAAAAGGCGATTGCCGCGAGTGCCGTGCGTTTTGTCGATTTCGTCGAGGCGTTTGGCCAGGCTCTTGTAACCGGACTCGTCGCCGAATTCGCTTTGGTGATAAAAAATCGACTCCGCAAACGTGTTCCAGATCTCGTCGCGCACGGCCTGCCGGGAAAACTTGCGCGTGGATTGTTCGAGGTCGCGCCGGAAGTCGTCGTCGATTTTCTTCCGGCGCGCGAAGCCGACAATTGCCACGGCGGGCGGCAGGTCGCCGTCGGCCGCGAGGTTATACAGCGCCGGCACGAGTTTGCGGTGCGTGAGATCACCCGTGGCGCCGAAGATCACAATCGTGCACGGCTGCGGCACTGCGCGCGCGGAAATTCCTTCGCGAAGCGGGTTTGGTTCCGGCTGGTCAGCGGTTCGATTCATAACCGCAACAAGCTACTCGTTTCCTCCAATGCGAATAGGCAGAAAATTCGCAAGCGCGAGCTATTGCGAAAACCAAGAGACTGCGGAACGAACGAATGGCTAGTCTGTCATTCCCCGTCTAGCCCGGTTCGCCTGTTGGATTCGGCGGCTGCTCTCCCAGCGCTCCAGATCGTTCCATGTGCGAAATTTTACTACGAAACCGCGCGGTCGATGCGGGTCCAGTGTCTTCGCCTCTAAATCCAGCTGCGCGCCCAGCGCGTGGAATTCTGCGGGTGTTCGCGGTGTCTTTCGTCTGCCAACAATTTTTGGGGCGCTCATTTCCTCCTAAATGGGCAGCGGAAATCTCCGTGTCACGTCGAGCACCTTTTTGCGCACGCGCTCGAGCGCGTCGGCGTCGGCGCGATTAGCCAACGCTTCCGCAACCAGATCGGCGATCTCCAGCATTTCCTCTTCCTTCATCCCTCGCGTGGTGACGGCGGGCGTGCCAATGCGGATACCACCAGGTTTGAAAATCGGATAAGTATCGAAGGGGATTGCGTTTTTATTCACGGTAATTCCGGCGCGATCAAGAACCTCCTGCGCTTCCTTGCCATTGATTTCTTTCGGACGCAGATCGACCAGCATCAGGTGGTTATCGGTCCCGGCCGAAACAATTCGGTAACCGTGTTTGGCAAGACCGGCGGCAAGGGCTTTGGCGTTTAGCACGACTTGCCGCTGATATTCCCGAAATTGTGGCTGGAGCGCTTCGTGAAAACAAACTGCTTTTGCCGCGATCACGTGCATGAGCGGGCCGCCCTGCACGCCTGGAAACAGCGTCGAGTCGATCGCCTTTGCGAATTTTTCCTCGCACATGATGATGCCGCCGCGCGGGCCGCGCAGACTTTTATGGGTAGTAGTGGTGACAAATTGCGCGTGCGGGATCGGACTGGGATGCTGGCCAGCTGCGACTAACCCGGCGATGTGCGCCATGTCGATGAACAGAATCGCGCCCACTGAATCGGCAATCTCGCGCAGCCGCGGAAAATCGAATATTCGCGGATAAGCCGATGCGCCTGCGGTAATCATCGCAGTGCGCACTTCTTCGGCCAGCTTTTGCAGCGCGTCGTAATCGATTCGCTCTGTCTTCTCATCTACGCCGTAATGCGTGACCTGATAAAATTTGCCGGAAAAATTGGCCGGATGCCCATGGCTGAGATGTCCGCCGTGGGCGAGGTTCATCGTCAGGATTTTGTCGCCGGGTTTTATGGCGGCGAAATAGACCGCCATATTCGCCTGCGTGCCGCTGTGCGGCTGCACGTTCACGTGCTCGCAGCCGAAGAGTCGCTTCGCGCGATCAATGGCCAGTTGCTCGGCAATATCGACATTCTCACAGCCGCCATACCAGCGTTTCCGCGGATAACCTTCGGCATATTTGTTCGTCATTACGCTGCCTTGCGCTTCCATCACCGCGCGGCTGGTGAAATTTTCAGACGCAATCAATTCGATATTTTCGCGCTGGCGTTTTTCTTCTGCCGCAATCGCATCGAAAATTTCCGGATCGACTCTGCGCAAGGTCTCGCCATAACGCGGGGGCGGTTTCGAAGTAAACGAGCCGGTTTCAATTCGGGAAGGTAGATCGTCCATTGAATAAGAAGATAACTCGCGCGAGCGCGGCGCACCAGGCCGGACCAGTTCACCTTGCTCAACGAATGCGAGCACGCTGGGCAAGGCGTTTTTTATGATGCGCGCGCAATCCTCGTACACTTCGCGTCCGAGACCGATCGGATCGGGCACATCGCGCCACACCGTTGTGCCAGGCTCTTCAAATTCGCGAAGCAAAAACGCCTTTTCCGATCCCTGCGGATAGAGCATCTGAATCGTCTCCAAGTGCCCGCCGGTCATGGCAAAAATGTGCGTCGCCCGATCGATCAGCGCCGCCGTCAGCGGTTGACTGCGCAGGCCGCTGATATCCACGCCGTCCTCCTCGCAGACTTCCACCGCGTAAAGACTTGGAGGCTGACCGCGCACCGCGTGCACGCCGGCCGACGCCACTTCAATGTCCTTGCGATTGCCAAGCAAACGCTGAAAAAGCCCTTCCGCGATCGGGCTGCGGCAAATGTTACCTGTACAGACGAAGAGGACGCTTTTCACGGTTCGGAATGCGCAAGCAAGAGCGTTTTATCAAACTAGGAGCGAACCGTTTTAAGTCAATTGAACCGAGTGCAAAGTCTATCCGCGCGGAAGATGCAGCCCGAACTTGTGCCAGACGTAAAGAACTACAATTGCGCCGAGTATTGAGACGATTAGGCCGCCAAGGTGAAATTTCCCTCCTGCACTTGGCGGATAAAACAGATGCGTGACTGCTCCGCCAATAATCGAGCCGACGATGCCTAGCACGATTGTCCACGTGATTGCCAGATGCGTATGCATCAGCGCCTTGGCCACACAGCCCGCGATAAATCCGACGATGATGTACCAGATCAGATGAAGCATGATTTTCTCCTTTTGAAGATCAACTCGCAGCAATAGCAGACACGCTTTCTGAATGCTACCCGAAATTTTCTATCTTGCCTACATCGGCTCAGAAAGCGGCGCAGCAGCGCCGCGCTCCACAATCCAAAGCACCTAATGTGCGCGCCCAACGGCGGCCATGTTTTGGAGTGCGGCAGTGTTCCTCCGCTTTTGGCACGCATGCATTACCGGAAGCGGCACCGGGAGCCCTCCGCTGAGGCAGCGGACGCTACAGTTTGAGAATTGGAGCTTCTCGGCAAAGTGAATCGCCGCTATTCTCTCCGTTGTTTTGCCGCAAATGACTATTGAGACGCTGCGCCAGGTGCCGTTGTTTGAATCGCTCGATAACGAGGCGGCCGGCGAATTATGTCACCTGCTGGACAGCCTCGATTGCAAAGCCGGCGCATTCCTGTTCCGCACCGGCGACGAAGGCGACGCAATGTATATTATCGAGCGCGGGAAAGTCCGCATTTGCGTGCGAGCTAGGGACGGCCACGAGGTGACGCTGACCGAGCTGGGGCGCGGAGATTTCTTTGGGGAAATGGCGCTGCTCGACGGTCAGCGCTCGGCAGACGCGGTAATAGTGGAAGACGCAACGCTGGCTGTCTTGTCGCGCGAGCATTTTCTCTCTTTCATGCGGGGCAGCCCCGATGTCGCGCTGGAAATGCTGACTGCACTTGCCAACCGACTTCGGCATACGGATGAGCTGCTGCGTCATACCGCGACGCGCAACGTCAACGTGGAGGAGGCGGCACAGCTTACACTGGCAAATCGCGCTGCGGACGTTATTGCGGAATTTGGCGGCAGTTGGAAATTCATCATCGCGGCCACGATCATTCTTAATGTGTGGATTCTGGTAAACGTATTCCCAGCGGTTTTGGGCCGCCGGGAAGGATTCGATCCTTATCCGTATCTGTTTCTTTCCGTCGCCCTGAACATGCTTCAGATCTTCCAGGCGCCGATCATTTTGATGTCGCAGAATCGACAGGCGCACAAGGACCGGCTGCGCGCGGAAATCGATTACCAAATCAACCTCAAGAACGAACTCGCGTTAAATGAGATTCTTGAGCGTCTCAAAACGCTCGAGCGCGAATATCTGGAACTGGCATCGGATAAACGACCCGACTGAATGAGAACCCTTCAGTTTTAAGGTTTAGGTGGTTTGCAGGCGCGCTTATTGAGGCTCGTGTTAATACAGTGACTAGGTTGTGCGATCATCGATAAGACTTAAAGCTTGAAACGTTGCCGCGCTCGTCGGTTTGATTATCTTGCGGCTACTCTATGAAAAAGCTGGCTACCTTTATGTTTCTGGTTCCGACGTTGACCCTTGTTTTCTTCGGCTGCTCATCCCCGGGTCCGGACCCCGAGCAGGCGTCCCGCGAGGCGCTGCAACGACGGGAAGCTGAGCGACAGCAGGCGGAGTTTCGCAAGGGCCTCCCTCCGGTGAGCAATCCCAGCCAGGTCCGGTAACCGTTGGAATGATGAAATCCGAATGACGAATGACAAATCAATAACGAAGCCCAAATGACGAATGACTGCTGGCGGATCCCTTTTGTTTTTGCGCTTCTTCGTCATTTGAACATTCGAGCTTCTTTCGTCATTGGATAATACTCTTTCGTTATTTCTCTGTGCGCTGTGCGTGGCCACATGGTCGCGGCTGCGAGGTTTATGGGGAGAGCTCGACCCAGGGCGTTGGCCAAGGTGTCCCGCCCTCGCGGACTTCCCGTAAATCAAAGTTCGTCGTCGCGAGACGCAACGACCCACACGCGGGACGCGTATGCTCCCCGGAAATCCGTGTGTTAAAATGAAAGGTGCGTTTGCGCTGGAAGCGAATCCGGTATCGTTTGGAGTGGACAGGGCTTTTGCTGGCCACAAAATTGATCCCGCTGTGCTCTCGAAGAGTTTGCTATCACCTTGCCCGGACAGCCGGAGCGCTGCTTAGCTTTCTCGATCGCCACGGGTTTCATGTTGCGATAAGCAACCTCGAGGTCGCATTCGGCAATCAATTCTCTCCCGCCCAGCGACGCAAAATCGCCCGGGAATCTTTTCAGCATTTCGCGCGGACCATGGTCGATCTGCTGTGGAGCCCGCGCCTGACACAGCAAAATTTCTCGCGCTACATCGAATGGCACAACTTCGAGGAAACGGGGCCGGAGACGCGCAAGGAGCACAGCGTGATCATTGCCTGCTATCACTACAGCAACTTCGAATGGCTCAGTCTGGCCTGCGGTTTTCTCGGTCTGAAAGGCACAATCATCTCACAGGAGTTTAAGAATTCGTCGCTTGATCCAATTTTTAAAAAATTGCGGGAACAATCCGGCCACATATTCATTCCCCGCGAGCGAGGTCTTCTCAAGCTCTACAAGGCGCTACGGCGCAACCGCAGCACTGCGCTGTTGATCGATCTCACCGTGCCGCCGGCCCAGGGCGCTGTGGCGATTGATTGTTTTGGACTAAGTACCAGCGTCACTTCCGCGCATGCCTGGTTGCATGAGCAAACGGGCGCCCCGATCATTCCGGCGCACTGCGAACCGCTGCCGGATGGAGGTTACCGGATCATCTTTCATCCAAAGATCGAGCGCACCGCTGACATGACTCATCAACAGATCGCACAGGCATGTTGGAATTCCTTTGAGCCTTATGTGCGAAAAAAACCGGCGCCCTGGCTGTGGGCGTACAAGCACTGGCGCTACCGCCCCGCAAAGCCAGACCGGCCTTATCCCTCCTACGCAAATTTCTTCCGGCCGTTCGAAGAGATGCTTCAACGCGAGTGCAGAAATGAAAGTTGAAAGCTTAAAACAATTAAGAGTTAAATTTCAAAGCCCTTCAATACGTCCCTGGCCGTCAGCCTGCTCAGTTCACCCGCCGCGGCGGGCGAAAACCGTCGGAGTAGCCTTTCGACCCCGCCGTAGTCCGGCGGCTGCCGGACGAAGGCTGGTTGGCGAAGCCGGGAACCCTTCAACCGTTTAACTCTTTAACGTTCTAACCAGGCCACTCCTTTACGGTTTGTTCACGACCACTTGCGGCGCAGGCTTGCTCACTTCAAGCTGCGCGCTCACTTTTTGGATTTGCGCGGCCTGCTCCTTGAGCTGGGCAGTGAGAGTCTCTATTTGCTTCTGCTGTTGCGCCACCGTTGCTTGCAACTCGGTAACTTTGTGGTTCAGCATGGCTTGGGGCTGGGCGCCATTGCCACCACGCACACGCGGTGTCGCCGCCTTTCCACTGGCATCGATAGGCACCGTGCCCAACTGCCCTGTGGCAGTATCGATGTACACGGGAACGGCGGTGACCATTGGGATCCCCACACCGACAACGCCGCCCACATAAAACGCTTCGTAATCGGTTCCGCTAGCAGCGATATTGCCGATGCGAATCACATTGGATTCTTCGGCAACGCCGGAATCACCAATATAGATATTGTTGCTCCCGGTGGTCTGGTTCATACCGGCGAGATAACCAACGGCAGTATTATTACTGCCGTCAGTATTTCCAAGAAGCGCGCAACGACCCAAAGCGGTGTTGAAGGACCCGTCGATGTTCATAGAAAGCGCAAAGGCGCCGACAGCATCGTTGCGTTGGCCGGTGTCGTTAAGGACGAGTGCGTTAGTTCCAACGGCCACGTTCTCAAAGCCGGTGGTGTTGAGCAACAGCGCTGCAGCGCCGACTGCGGTATTGGAATCCCCCCCGGTAGTGGTGAGGGCGAGCGCTCCGGCGCCAACACCGGTGTTGTAGTTGGCGTCGGTATCGCTAAAGAGCGCGTACCAACCAAGGCCCGAATTTCCAGCGCCGGTGGTGAGGGAGTTAAGCGCATTGCACCCTTCCGCAGTGGTGAAATTGGGATAGCACCCGTCCGGCGACGGACTGACCCCGAAAGCATTCGGGGCTGACGCAAGCGCAAAGCAGGCAAGCGCGGATAAGATCGTTGTGGATATTGTGAGGTTATTGCAATTTTTCATTAGCTTAATTTTTCTTTCATTGTTTTGGCCTTTTGATGCCCCTTGGCGCAACCAGCCCGGCACTCACCCGGCGAACGCGCCACCCTGCCATCTCATGTCCAGCCGTTAACTTGTTTGCTTTTGCCAAAAATATAGATGCTGTGTCAAGAAAAAAACCAGCGTTTCAACGCGACGAGTTGCAGCCGCCTCGCTGTGCCAAGGCGTTCAGTTGGCGTCTGCTGACGCACGGCGACATAGCGCCATGGCCGGTATCGTAAAGTGAACCGGACATCATGCTCGAGCGTTCGCGCGCGCCGGGCTTTCAATTCAATCCGGCCCAGCACGTGCCACGCGAGCGGACTGGCACTGCGTTTCCCGAGAATTCAGGCGATCCGGCGCAACAAGAAGTCGATTCCATCGACACGCCCCCGATCTACCAGCAATCTGTAGAACACCCGCAATCTGCCGTGCGATTTTGACCGGGCGCGGGGAGCAGCGGCTGGGTTACTCCGGCGTAGGTGATGGAACCACTGAATTAGCCTCTCCCGCGGGAGATGGAGTCGGCGAAGTTATCTCCGCCGCAGAAGATGCTGCCCCGCCGGACATCTGCCACTTCCGTATTGCTTCCAACTTACGCTGTCTATTACTTTGTAACTCTTCCAGCCCACCCTGTGTTTGAGAGAGTCGCTCTTGTTTCAGCCTCTCTTTTTCAGCTCTTGCAGCGTTGATCTGCGCGGAGTCGGGAACGAGGGCCCGAGCGTCGGCGGGAAGCTGTTGTATTCTCCGGTCTCTTTCAGAGTTTGCCTGCGCGGCATCGGCGGGAATGGTGCGGCTGTTCGCCATAGCTTTTTCTCGTTCGGCCACTGCTTTCTCCCGCTCAGCCACTGCTTTTTCTCTTTCATCTAATGCGGTCTCGCGTGCATCCAACTCCGTTTTCCGTTGAGCAAGTTGTTGTTCAGCGGTTGAATCTTGCCTTTGGCAGGAGCAAATCATGGCAAAGGCGGTGAGCATCCAAAGGACAAACATTTTTTTCATATCAGAAGTAAACAGTAATTGCGTCTTTCGTAATTCGGAGCAAGCAAACGGAAGCCCAACGGCTAGTCAAACAAAACTTAACGCCAGCAGCGAGCCAGTATGGTTTGGAGTGGCATGGTTTCGACAGCGCCAACGCTTTCCCAGGAATGTAATTGTAGAGGCGTTCGCCGCGGTGAACGCTTTTCGCCAAAACGGTAAAGGCGTTCGCCACGGGCGGCGAACGCCTCTCCAAATTCGCCCTGGTTCCTGGCACACAAGGCAACTCTGTTTCGCAGCTTTACGGTTTGTTAACGACCACTCTTGGCGCTGGCGCATTCACTTCCAGCTGCGCGCTCACTTTTTGGATTTGCGCGGCCTGCTCGTTGCGTTGCGCCGTCAGAACTTCCATCTCTTTGTCTTGCTGCGCGACGGTGGCTTGCAAGTCCTCGACTTTCTTGTGCTCTTTGAGGAACTCGTTGAGCAACATCGCGTTGATCTGCTCGTAGCGCACGGTGTCGATACCCGTCTTGCCGTGCAAGACCAGGTCGGGATTTACCTCGGCCACCTCCTCGGCGATCAAACCATATTGCGTCATGCCCTTCTTGTCGCTGTTGTATTTGAAGGTTACCGGCTTGAGCGCGTACAGCTCTTCGCTGGCTTTATCCATCGGTTTAATGTCGTGTTTAAACAGCCGGGACGACGGGAGGAAGCCCAACACGTTGAATTGATCGACATATACTGCTTGGGCGCTGCCGGAGTCGCTAACCGGCTCATCAAAGATGCCGCCGATATAGCAGGTGCGAGTGCGGTCAGTGAAGGGGCCTCCACCATTCACGTCACCGCCGATTGCGATAACCCCTGTGGCGTGTACAACGAGGGTGCCGGCCTCGTCACCGATAGCGACGTTAGCAGCACCGTCGATGCATTGATCGAGCGCGTCATGACCGAAGGCTGTGTTACCGCCGCCCGTCGTGTTGTTGAGCAAGGCGTCATCCCCCATCGCATTATTTGAGCCGCCATCACTGTTCGTGAGCGCGTCGCGGCCATGGGCATTGTTGATGTTTCCGCTGATGTTCTCAAAAAGCGCAAATGCGCCTATAGCATTGTTGTCGTTGCCCCTATCATTAAAGAGCAGCGCGTCAGTTCCAACGGCCGTGTTCCGGAAGCCACTAGTGTTGAGCAACAAGGCTACAGTGCCAACTGCGGTATTGGAACCCGCGTTGCCAATGGCAGTCGCGTTGTTGAGGGCCAGCGCGCCGGCGCCTACACCGGTATTGTAGCTGCTGATCGTATCGAGATAGAGCGAATACCAGCCGACCCCTGTGTTTCCCTGGCCAGTGGTGAGGAAATTAAGGGCGTTGCACCCTTCCGCTGTCGTGAACCCGGGATAGCATCCGTCTGGTGCCGGACTGACCGCCCGCGCTTCTGGTAAAAGCGCCAAGCAGGCCAACACCGGCAGGGCGGCCACTAATATCGTACTTCGATTTTTCATCTTTTTTAATTTCCTTTCGAGAAAAGGCTTTAAGGTTTATCCACAACCACTTTTGCCGCCGGCTTACTCACTTCAAGCTGCGCGCTCACTTTTTGGATTTGCGCGGCCTGCTCTTTGAGCTGGGCTGCGAGAACGTTCATCCCTTTCTGTCGCTGCGCGACGGTGGCTTGCAAATCCTCGACTTTCTTGTGCTCTTTGAGGAACTCGTTAAGCAACATCGCGTTGATCTGCTCGTAGCGCACGGTGTCGATACCCGTCTTGCCGTGCAAGACCAAGTCGGGATTTACCTCGGCCACCTCCTCCGCGATTAAACCGTATTGCGTCATGCCCTTCTTGTCGCTGTTGTATTTGAAGGTTACCGGTTTGAGCGCGTACAGCTCTTCGCTGGCTTTGTCCATCGGTTTAATGTCGTGTTTGAACAGCCGGGACGACGGGAGGAAGCCCAACACGTTGAATTGATCGACATATACTGCTTGGGCGCTGCCGGAGTCGCTAACCGGCTCACCAAAGATGCTGCCGATATAGCAGACGTTATCGAGGTCTTGAAAAGGGCCTCCACCATTCACGCCAGAGCCGATTGCGATAATGTGACTGCCGTGTACAACGAGGGTGCCGGCCCCGTTACCGATAGCGACGTTAGAACTACCGTCCACGCAGAATTCGAGCGCATCGTCACCGATGGCCGTGTTAAAGGAGCCTGTCGTGTTGCCCTGCAGAGCCGTATCACCGAACGCAGTATTTTGGTCGCCGTTACTGTTCAGGAGGGCGTTGGTGCCATGAGCGTTGTTGCCGGACCCGCTGACGTTGTTAAAGAGCGCAAAGGCGCCGACTGCGTTATTGTCCGAGCCAGTGTCGTTAAAGACCAGCGCGTCAGTTCCAACGGCCACGTTCTGTGTGCCGGTGGTGTTCAGCAACAGCGCTACAGTGCCAACTGCGGTATTGGAATCCGCGGTGTTGAGGATCAGCGCTCCCGCGCCGACACCGGTGTTGTAGTTGCCGGACGTATCCGAGTAGAGCGCATACCAACCGAGTCCTGTGTTTCCCTGGCCAGTGGTGAGGAAATTAAGGGCGCCGCAACCTTCTGCTGTGGTGAAGGCGGGATAGCACCCGTCTGGTGCCGGACTGACCGCTTGCGCTTCTGGTAAAAGCGCAAGGCAGGCCAACACCGGCAGGATGGCCAGTAATATCGTACTTCGATTTTTCATTTTTTTTAAATCCTCTCGTTGTTTTAGCGTCCGTGAACTCTCCTCATACGCCGGTAGGCCCGCACCCGCGGGGAGTCGGCCCCATTAAGAATTCATGATGTCCGCCATATACCTGATTTGGTTCGAAAACGGCTTTTGCCAAAAAATGCTGTGATCTGTCAAGAAAAAATAAAAAAAACAGCGGCCGCTCTAGAGGATCTCAACAGAATCTTTTAAATGCGTCCACCGGACGGAGTCACTGTGGCGAGCCTGTTTCGATCCCACTGCTCTCGCAGCACGACAGCAGCCCGCTCTCGCGCTATCGGGAGAATACGTTGCAGTTGTGGCCGGGGTCACCTTGTCGCGCCGTAGCCCAAAGGCGAAGGCGGATGATCCCGGCCACATAGACGATATCGATCCAGGAACAGCTTTAGGGCTTGTTCACGACCACTTTTGCCGCCGGCTTGCTCGTCTCAAGCTGCGCGCTGGCGTTTCTGGGAGTTTTCGAATCCGGCGCGATAACAACGTCGATTTCATCGACCCGCTGCAATACGCGCGTGAGATTGCCGGGCAACGCGCAAATTCGCCAGCCAGTTGTGGCCGAAGCACGTAGCTAGGGCCTCGGACTTACTCCGGCGTGGGCGACGGGGACGGCGAAGTAGCCTCAGCCTCAGGAGACGTTGCTTCGGGAGTTGCTGCCGCGCGAGACATCTTCGTCCTTACTGAGTCTTCCAGGCTACGCGGTGTTTGGACGACTCGCTCTTGTAGTATCCTGTCTTTCTCGGCTTTTTCCCGGGAGGTGTCGGGGGGAGCGGCAATCAGGGCCTTAACCTCGGGAGGGAGCTGTTGTATTCTTCTGTCTCTTTCAGCTTTCACCTGCGCGGGGTCCGCAACCTGGCTCCGCGACTGGAAAATCGTGCGGGTGCTTGCGATGGCTTTTTCTCTTTCGGCCAATGCTTTCTCTCTTTCATCTAATGCTTTCTCGCGCGCATCCAGTTCCGCTTTCCGTTGGGCAAGTTGTCCTTCAGCGGCCGAATCTTGCTTTTGGCAGGAGCAAATCATCGCAAGAGAGATGAGCACCGAAAGCACGAACATTCTTTTCATATCAGGAGTAAACTATAATTGGTCTTTGGTAATTCTGAGCAAGAAAACGGAAGGTCAACGGCTAGTCAAACGAAACTTAACGTGCCTGCGGCACTGGTGGAGTCCTTTTCCGACCGTTGACAGACGTGCTTCAACGCGACGAGTTGTAGCCGCCTCACTGTGTCGAGGCGCTCTTCGCCGCTTTTTGCCTGGTCATACGACGACATAGCTTCGTGGCTACAACAATGCAATCCAGAAACCGAAACGGTAAAGGCATTCGCCGCGGGGGCGAACGCCTGCAGAAGTTCGCATGTTGGAATTCAGGACTGCGATTATTACGGCACCGGCACACCGAGTTCGCGCAGTTGCTGCTTCGCGTCTTTGTAGTCCGGCTTGAGTCGTAACGCTTCTGCAAGATGCGCTACCGCTTCCTCTCGGCGACCCATCCGCCCCAGTAGAGACCCTAGAGTGAAATGGGCCGTCGCTGAGTTTCCATTTAGTCGCAGCGCTTCGTTAAACTGCTCGACCGCCTTATCATTCTTTCCAATCGTGGCCAGGACGCAGCCCAGATTATGATGGGCCTCGAAGTAATCGGGACGTATGCGCACCGCGGCGTCGTAGTTCGCTATCGCGTCACCATATTTACCCTCGCCGACAAAGGCGTTGCCCAGGTTGAATCGGGCCTCCGCATAGTCAGGGTCGATCTCCAGAGCGTTTTGATAGTGCGCGATCGCTTCATGGAGTTCTCGTTTTTGCAAAAAAGCGTTTCCGAGGCAGAGCTCTGCTTCCGCAATATGAGGATCCATTTCGAGAATCTTTTGAAACTGCGCGATCGCCTCGTCCACCTGCCCCTTTTGCAAAAGAGCATTCCCGAGATTGGTACGGGCCGGCTTGAAGTCCGGCTTGATTTGCAAGGCCCTTCGATAATGGGAAATCGCTTCGTCAACGGCCCCATTCTGCGGTGGAGCGCCGTTGGCGTACTGTTGATTTTGTACTAAGGCGAGGCCGAGATTGTTGTGGGCTGCTGGGAAATCCGGTTTAACTTTGAGAGCCTCTTCGGATTCAGCGATCGCTTCAGCAAATCGTCCGGATTGCAAGAGGGTTTGGGCAAGGTTGTTGTGAGCGATGTAATTGTTCGAGGTGGTGGCAATCGTATGTTTCCATAGCGTTTCAGTGTCCCGCCAGTAGGACGTCTGTAAATAGCTGCGCGTTGTCAGCACTGTTAGTATCAGCAGAGCAGTTACGGCCAGGACCTCGCGGCTGCGACGCCATTGGTAAAACAATTCCGTCGCGCCCCAAGCCACCAAAATATACAAACCAATCTGCGGCAGGTAGGTGTAACGGTCGGCTCGCACCTGCGATCCTACCTGGATAATGCCAATCATCGGGACCAGCATGCCCAAATACCAAAGCCAGCCTGTCAAAAGGAATGGATATCTTCTACGCCACAGGAAAAAGACTGTGGAAATGATTAGCAGGAGCAGCAAAGCAAGAACTACCTGTGGGACTTTCAGATTACCTTCGGGATACGGATACAAGACCGCCAGGCGCGCCGGCCAAATCATCTGGCCGACGTACACGGCGTAAGAGATCAGAGCGTTACCAACACGCTCCTCGAGAGGCGGTTTAAGGCTCAGGTCCAGGGCTTGTTTCTGCGCGAGAAGCGTCGCTACGCAGGACGCAGCCGACAGCACAAACAGGGGAAGCTTATCGACGACAAGCCGTGGCCATGTGTCTCTCCTCTGCTGCTCCTGGCTCGCCATATTCGGGCGAGCACGGGATGAAGACCGCTTAGTTCTACCCAGGGGCCAGTAATCCAGTAGCAACAGAACAAAAGGCACTGTCACCAACGTCGGCTTACACATCAGGCCGAGGGCGAAAAGAACTACAACCGTTATATACCAGAAAGAGGAAGGCGCGTTGCCGCGCGCGTAACGCGCATAAGCCCAGAGGATCAACACGAAGAACACACCACTGAGCACATCTTTTCGCTCCGACACCCAGGCCACCGACTCGACGCGCAGCGGATGAACGGCAAAGACTGCCGCCACAAACACACTGGGCCAGAGATTGCCAGTGAGCTCCCGAAGGGCGAGAAACAAAAGGATAGCCGCTGCGGCATGCAGTAAGATGTTAGTGAGGTGGTGCCCCCACGGCTGTAAGCCGTAGACCTGGCAATCCAGTATGTGCGAAATCGTAGTGAGCGGATGCCAGTTAGAGGCATGCACGTGGGTGAACGCCCATTGAACCCCGCCTAGCGTCAGACCATTTGTGACTCTTGGATTCTGGACGACATAACGGTGATCGTCATAACCTACGAAGTCGTGGCTAAGCGCCCGGCCAAAAGCGATCCAGACAATTACTGCAAGAAAAATCGAAACGATGCCGGTGACCACTCGTCCGCCATGAATGCAAGAAGGACGGCGCTCGGTTGCATGGAGACCAAAATTCTTTTTCTGCCGATCCGATCTCGGAGGCGCATGTTTAGCAAAACTCATCGGACGCAGTGCGGTAAGATTGCAATCGATTCAACACTGGCGACAATTAGTAGGCACATGTTTAGGGCAACGTCTGGCTGAAGGGCATCTAAACGAAAGTTCCGCCAGCTCATCAGATTAAATCAATAGGATAAATATATCGTTGATTCAACCCGACAGGGCTGATGCTATCGAAGAGCCGAAACGGTAAAGGCGTTCGCCGTGAAGGCGAACGCCTTTCCAATTCGCCTTGGTGCCCTGACAACCCAAGGTCGATATACCTTGCGACTCTACGGTTTGTTCACGACTACTTGCGGCGCCGGCTTGTTCACTTCAAGCTGGGCGCTCACTTTTTGGATCTGCGCGGCCTGCTCTTTTAGCTGCGCAACCATGGTCTGCATTTCGCTTTTTAGTTGGCTGATGCTCGCCTGCTGTTCCTCGACTCTCTTGTGCTCTTTAAGGAACTCGTTGAGCAACATCACATTGATCTGCTCGTAGCGCACGCTTGAGACTCTGCCGCTGCTGTCGTTCAACACGAGGTCGGGATTCGCCTCGGCCACCTCCTCGGCGATCAAACCAAAGCACAGCGTATTTTTCTTGTCGGTGTTGTATTTGAAGGTTACTGGCTTGAGCGCGAACAGCGTTTCGCTGGCCTTGTCCATCGGTTTAATGTCGTGTTTGTAGCGCCTGGACGAGCCATTGAAGCCCATCACCCCATCCGAATCGACGAACACCGCCTGAGGGACTCCTGCGATCGCCGGCTCGCCGAAGATGTAGTTGATATAACAGGTGTTCGCCGCGGTGCCAAAAACAGAGGAGTCATTTGTGACGCCAATTGAGATAATGTTAGAGCTGTCCCAGGTAACGGCGGTGCCGGCGTTGGCCCCGATAAAGATGGTGTTACTGCTCGCGCCAGCGGTAGAGCCGGCGAAGGAGCCGAGACCCGTGTTACTATCACCTGTGCAGTTAGAGAGCGCATCGGCACCGAAGGCCGAGTTGAGGTTGCCGGTGATGCCGCCTCCGGCAAAATCGCCCATGGCCGTGTTCCAGAAGCCGTCCACGTTGGAAAAAAGCGCTTCCCAGCCAAAGGCGTTATTGAATACGCCCGTGCCTGCACTATCGCTGTCATTGTTGAATAGCGCCTCGAAGCCGAACGCGTTGCTGGCGTTGCCCGCGACTTGGTTGCTGAACAGCGCAAATGAGCCGAACGCGCAGTTGCGGTCGCCGGTGGTGTTGTTTACAAGGGCGTCCGTTCCGACGGCCGTGTTGTCGTCGGAGGTGTTCAACAAAAGCGCTGCCGTGCCAACGGCCGTATTATCGACTCCAACGTTGAGAACGAGCGCCCCCGCGCCAACACCGGTATTGAAGCTGCCGGTGGTATCGCTAAAGAGCGCATACCAACCAAGGCCTGTATTTCCAGCGCCAGTGGTGAGGAAGTTCAGGGCGTTGCACCCTTCCGCTGTCGTGAATCCGGGATAGCATCCGTCCGGCCCCGGAACAACTTCCGGAGCTGCCTGCATTTGTGGCAAAAACGCAAAGCACGCGAGCACGGACAGGATCATTGCAAATATTGTTGAGCTGCTGCGATTTTTCATAAGCTAAGTCTTCCTTTCATTGTTTTGGCCTTCCCTGAGTTCCCCAGGAAGAACTCATTTCCAGCCGTTCATGGTAGTGTTGGCTTTGCATGCCCGTAGCAAAACCTGCCCGCGAGCGTTTTGCCAAAAATGTAGATGCGATGTCAAGAATAAAAGTTAATAATTTTTTCGGGGGCGAAAAAGATCACATGGGGCGGCCGGCATGAACATTCGCCACTACAGTCCGCCACAGGACGGATTCGCCGAGGCGAACTTGATTCGATCACCTTCGCGGATTAAGCGTGCTTCCAGTCATGTCCCGGTTACCGGCATCTTCGACCAATGAAATTCTGCGTGCTCACTGCGCCGCGATCGCGAAAGAAGAAGCCGCACTGCGCGAAGGTGGCGGCAAGGCCGGGCACGAGCGCCAGCGCAAGATGGGGCGGTTACCGGTGCGCGACCGGTTGAGTCGCCTGCTCGATAAGGATTCGCGGTTTTTCGAGATCGGCCTCTGGGCAGGCTATAAAATGTACGAGCAATGGGGCAAAATTCCGGGTGCAGGCGTGGTCTCGGGCATAGGGAATATCGAAAGTGTTCCGTGCATGATTGTCGCGAATGACGCCACCGTGAAAGCCGGCGCGTTCTTTCCGCAAACCACCAAAAAGGTGATTCGCGCCCAGCGGATCGCATTCGAGTGCGCGCTCCCCATCGTTTACCTGGTGGATTCTGCTGGCGTGTTTCTTCCGATGCAGGATGAAATTTTTCCAGATGAAGATGATTTTGGCCGGATCTTTCGCAATAACTCGGTCATTTCCGCGGCCGGCATTCCGCAGTTTGCTGCGATCATGGGTAATTGTGTCGCCGGGGGGGCGTATCTGCCGGTGTTATGCGACAAGATTTTGATGACCAAGGGCAGCGGCCTATATCTCGCCGGTCCTTCTTTGGTGAAAGCTGCCATTGGTCAGGTAGTCGATGCGGAAGAACTCGGCGGCGCACAAATGCACGCGGAGATCAGCGGCACAGTGGACTTTTTTGAAAAGGATGATCCGTCCTGTCTCAAACGCTTGCGGTCGCTCGTTGCATTACTGCCCGAGGCGAAATCGATCGGCGCGCTTCCTTCGGCTTCGCTCAGGACAAGCTCGGATCGCGCCCTGCCGAAACCGTCGAAACCGGCGAAGGATCCGGACACGGTTTATGATCTGATCAGCTTCGACGGCCAGAAAAACTACGATGCGCGCGATCTGCTGGCTACAATCATCGATGCG
The DNA here is from genome assembly GCA_003219695.1 of Verrucomicrobiota bacterium. Lineage (GTDB taxonomy): Bacteria > Verrucomicrobiota > Verrucomicrobiia > Chthoniobacterales > UBA10450 > Udaeobacter. The sequence goes on along the minus strand of QHQA01000082.1, from coordinate 455 downwards.
GATTCAATGGACGAATATAAAGCCGACTATGGCAAGACGATCGTGACTGCGTACGCGCGCATCAATGGGCGACCCGTGGGGATTGTTGCCAACCAGCGTATTCAGGTCAGGACGAAAAAGGAAGGTATTCAGATGGGCGGCGTCATTTACTCTGAAAGCGCTGATAAAGCGGCGCGTTTTATCATGGACTGCAATCAAACCGGGTTGCCGATCGTCTTTTTTCAGGACGTCAGCGGTTTCATGGTCGGTCGGGACGCGGAAGAAAGCGGGATCATTCGCAGTGGCGCGAAGCTGGTAAACGCGGTCAGTAATTCCATTGTGCCGAAGATCACGGTGATCGTGGGCGGGTCATTTGGCGCCGGGAATTACGCCATGTGCGGCAAGGCATACGATCCGCGATTCATCGTTGCGTGGCCGACTGCGCGCTACGCGGTGATGGGCGCCGCACAGGCGTC
>QHQA01000005.1 GCA_003219695.1 Verrucomicrobiota bacterium | reverse complement strand
TCGCTCCACGACGATATCAACGCGGAATTGCTGCCGTAGCGCCTCGGCGAGTCGCTGAAGCCGGTCCAACCGGCGCGCCACCAAGACGAGCGAATGGCCTTGCTCGGCATATTGGCGTGCGAACTCCTCGCCGAAGCCACTTGAGGCGCCCGTGATAAGAACCCACGATTTGTCTGGCGTCTTCATTTCGTTCCTCTCCAAGGAGGCAGCGCCGGTGACCAATGCGGTTTTATGTGAAACGATGGTTTGCGTTGGTTTGTTTGATTAAGGGCGTGTGTATATGCACATCTCATTGTTCAATTTCTTCCTTTGTTGCGCTTTGACAATTGGATGCTCCTTGAACGGTGTGTTCATGGTAAGTCCTCGCGGTTCATGTATTCATGGCATGAGAGAGAATGGCCCGTTCCGCACAGCTTCCAAATCTCCGGGCTTATTGGCTACCTGAATGCCGTCGGGCAAAGAGCGTGTAATGTAACTGTCCTTCAACGTCGATAGTTGTTTGATGAATTCCGCGGTCATCTCCTTGTTCAACACCTTCTCTTTGTAAATTGCTTCCAATAGCCGGACCATTTCCTGCGGAGTGGAAACGTTTTCATCGCCGCGTCGGAGCGCTTCGCGCCAAATTCGCCACTGGACGAATCCGTCCTTCGGCGGATATGATGAAGCGATGAAGGCGAAGGTGATCGTGATGCCGAAAGCGGCGGTGCTCGATCCACAGGGCAATGCGGTGCGCGATGCGATGCGACATTTGGGAATGCCAGAGGTGCGCAGTGTGCGGATCGGCAAATACATGGAGATCGATATCGAAGGACAAAACGGAGAAATTGAATCGCGGTTGCATCGTCTTTGCCGCGATTTGTTATCGAATCCGGTGATTGAAGATTATGAACTGGAGAGAACAGGGGGCGGAGGGAGAAAGAGAACATCCAACGTCCAACGTCCAACGCTCAACGCCCAGTTAGAGAAGGCAGAGAGAACGAAAACGGCGAACTCCGGGCTCCGAAAGTTTTCGCGAACAGGCGGCCAGCGCCGACAGAGTAAGACGAAGCGGAAGAGGAAGAGTTCGTGATGAAAGCGCTGCGATATTTTTTGTGCGTGGTTTTTCCGCCGCTGGCCGTGCTTATGACCGGACGCATAGGCAGTTTCTTCCTCAGCATCATTTTGACTTTACTGGGCTGGATTCCAGGAGTGATTCATGCTTGCCTGGTGGTGAACGATTATCACGCTGAGCAGCGCGCAGCCGCAGCCTCACATTAGGCCGATAATGACTACGCGCGATGACAATGCAACAATCAATGGTAGGGCCCGCTCGCCGAGCGTGCCCAGGCGGACGGCCCGGCGGTCCGTCCCTACCAATAGATCGACAATGAAATTCGCCGTCATTCAGTTTCCTGGTTCAAACTGCGACCAGGATTGTGTCGCGGGGATCAATGGCTTGAACGGGTTACGCGCTGAATACGTCTGGCACAAAGAAACCTCGCTCGATGATTTCGACGCGATCGTGCTGCCAGGCGGGTTTGCCTATGGCGATTATCTTCGGTGCGGCGCCATCGCTCGGTTTTCGCCGATCATGAAAGCAGTGATCAGCGACGCGCGCGCGGGTAAGCTCGTGCTCGGCACATGCAACGGGTTCCAAATTCTGTGCGAAGCCGGCCTTCTGCCGGGCGCGCTGGTCCGGAATCGCTCGCTGCGCTTCGTGTGCGACATGGTAACCACGCGTGTGGAAGTGGACGATTCGCCGTTCACGCATGGCTGCCCCAAAGGAACGCTCCTTCGCCTGCCCGTTGCGCACGGCGAAGGATGTTTTTTTGCCGATGCACAGACTTTGCGCGATCTGAACGCGAATCAGCAGGTGATTTTGCGCTACGCGGATAGACGAGGCCGGATCGTTCCAGAAGCGAATCCCAATGGCTCAATCGAAAACATCGCCGGCATCTGCAACCGGGAACGAAATATTTTTGGACTCATGCCTCATCCTGATCGCGCTTCGGATGCCCGGCTCGGGAGCGCCGATGGCGCAAAGATTTTTCTGTCAATGATGGAAACGATTCGCGCGAGTCGCTCAATGGCTGCTTCCGATCGCGCAAAACAAGTGGCTTGAGTCGCTTTAGTCTCGGCACCCCGCAGGGCGCGAGCGGCGTTTATTGCTTTTCTGAACTAGGAGAAAGCCTGATCGAAATGCCTACTGAATGGAGACTTATGCTGGATTCGAACAGGGACATTAACGTCTTGAGCTGATACAGGGTTGTAAAAAAAACGAACACGATTTGGCATTAGCGACTCGAACTCTACTCGGGGAAAAAGGTGGCATCGCTATTGCTAAAAATAACGTCTGAAAAACGTTAATCTTATGCTCCTACAAAAAACCTTACACATGAGCCAGCCGTTGCCGGAGTGCAAAGCTCGTCTGGCCAGTATCCAATCGTATCGGCGGCAGTTTCTGATGGTGACACGCGCGACTGTGACGTCGTCTAAAACAGTCGATTTTAGCTTTCGGGGCCCGTTCGGCTTCGAAGCGCACACGGTCCTTTTGTCGGTGGACAGCGATTCGCCGAACCAATATGCGTTCGAGTCCGTTGGCGGAAACATTTCCGTCATGGGCATCGTGGATTTCGCTGAGATTCGGCCGCAGTGCACCGAGATCACACTCGCCGTTCACTACGACATCAAGAACAAGCTGTTTGCCTGGCTCGACCGGCGTTTGCGCTTTGTGGACAGCTTCGTGACTGCGGAACTGCGCAGCATCCGCGCGCATTTCGAAGGCATCAGAGCAAGTTACCTCGAGCGCGCGCGCGTCATGCCCGTGCTCCAAACGGCCCACGCCTGACAAACGAAGCTCACGCCGTCTCAGCCGCCGGCGTAGTTCGGGTAGCGCTCGCGCAATTCGCGCGACAGCCGATCGGCTTCGTCGGTTTTGCCGGCTTGGCGGAATGACAGCGCGGCTTTGTCCAGAGCGCGCGGAGTAATAGCGGGATCGTCGTAAAGCAGCGCGACTCCCTTAAAGGCTTTGCCCGCGTCATCGAAATTGCCACGCTCCAGTTGCACTTCGCCCGCCAACAAACGCGCTTCGGCATTCACGCGGCCCTCCGGTTGCAACGCCATGATTTCTTCGGCGATCTTCTGGGCCTCGTCGGGTTTATGCGCGCTGATCTTGACCGTGCCGAGCGCGAGCAACACTTTCGCCTTTCCTGCCGGGTCCTTCGCGGTCTGCAAATATTTGGCGAACGCATCCTCGGCTTCGGCCAAGTTCTTGAGCCTCGTAGCCGCGTCGCCTAGGTAGAACAAGAAATCGGGTCTGACGTTGCCTGGATTATCAATCTTTCGGAGCGCGCTCAGATATTTCTCCGCGGCCTGGAAATTTTTCTCGTTGTAGTATTCAATGCCGAGCCACTCCAGGACTTCCGGCGGCACCTTCGTCCCGCCTTTGCGGGATTCAGCCATGAAATTGTTGACCTCTTTGGTAAGCGCAGCCCGATCTTTCAAATAGAACTGACAAAGAATGATTCGAAGCGACGCGAGATTGTAATACTGCTCCTTGTTCAGTTGGCGGGCGGCATTAAGCGCAGCCAACGCCGTCTTATAATCTTTTGCCTCGAATGCGGGCTTGCCGATGTAGTATTGCGCCTGCGCCGCAACCGAGCTCTTGGGGTACTCTTTCAGGAGCTGCCGAAACGTTTCGACCATGCCCCTGGTATTATCCTGTTGCCCGAGGATCAAAGCTTTCAACTGCAAGCTCGCTTCGCGCTCGTGCGCTTTCGGATACCTGGCGAGGATCGTGTTTAAGTCCGCAAGTGCGGCATTGTAATTCTTGTCGTGTTCATAGGCCAAAGCTCGCTGGGCCAGCGCAGCGGAAACCTGCGGACTGTCGGGGAACGTCTGCGCGTAGTAGGTGAAAGCTTCGATCACTCCGGGAATGTCTTTCATCTGCACGTGGCACAAGCCAAGTTTGTAAGCTGCTTCTGCGCGCAGCCGTGCAGAAAGCTGTGACCCACGCAGTTCCCCGTAAATCAGCACTGCCTCGCTGTAATTTTGTTGTTTGTAAAGCGCCTCGGCTTTCAACAGCTTCGATTGGTCGGCGCGCTCGTTCGTAGGACTCGTGGCCAAGAATTCGTCCACCGCGGCCGAAAGCGCCGATGGATCGGAGTTATAAACGTTGATCAGCCGCTGGTACGCAGCATCCTTCGCTTCCTCTCGGTCCGGATATTGCGCGATAAGCCGGCGATAAAGCGCCTCGGCCTCCTTGGAGTTCCCGAGCTGCCGCTCGCTGTTTGCGGCCAGCAACAATACTTCGGCCTGGGCAGCCTCAGGTAGCTCGTCCAGTTCCTTTTTGTAATCGGCGAGTAGCTGCGTGTATTGGCCAGTCTGGTATTGCAACCGGCGCAAACCGACTTGCGCGATCGCGCGGAATTTTCCGCCGCCGGGGAGGGTTCGCGCCTTTTGCAATAACGCCGTCGCTCGCTCGGCCATGGACTTGTCGATTTTGCCCTTGTCCGCCTGCACAAGATCGAGCGCGATCATGCCTCCGCGCACAGCTGCCTCTGCTTTTAATGCTGGCTTTTGCGCTTCATTGGCGAGCGCTTCGTATTGCTTCAGCGCATCGAGCTTTCTTCCGCGCGCTGTGAAGATCGACGCCGCTGTCACGCGCGCATCTTCGCGATACGAATTTGGATTCTCTGCCTCGGCAACCTGCGTATAAATATCAGCCGCTTCCTCCTTCCGGCCGAGAGCTTCGAGGCAACGCGCTTCGAAATAGCGCGCCGAAAGCGCCACTGCCGGTTCCTTCGATTTTGCGGCGGACCGATGAAACAGCGGAAGCGCCGTGGCGTAATCCGTATCTGTGAACGCCATCTCGGCCAGCGCGTATGCCGCGGGTCCGGCGAATTCGCTGTCGCCATAATCGTTGAGCACTTTCTGGAAATTCGTGCGCGCGCTCGAAGCGCGATGGAGATTCCGATAGCATTCGCCTAACGAGAAGTAAGCGTTCGCCCGGCCCGAACGCCCAGGATAATCGTCGAGATACTTTTGGTATTCGGGGATCGCCAGATCGTAAAGTTTGCGAGTAAACAGCGCGTTGGCGTAATCAAGCTGACGTTGATCGGATCGCTCCGTTTCACGCGCTGTCGGCTCGGAAAACTCTTCGACTAAAGAGCGCGTGCTTCTGGCGCTCGGTTCCTCAGCAGGAAGCGCGCGCGCGACAGGCGGCTCATCTACCGGACGAGCCCGGCGCACTTCCGGCTCCGATTGAGCGGTGGCGACGCTTGCCGTCCAAAGCAGCATCGCCAGTCCCGATAGACTGGCTGCGCTGCGCGTGATTTTCATTTTGCAGTGGCGAACGCTACGTTGGTGATCCCTGCTTCGGTGCAAATGTTTAGCACGCCGATGATGTTTTTGTAAGCGCCGGCTTCATCGCCCCGAATCACCACCGCCTGCTCGGGATTCAGTTGGACCAGGCTTTTCAGCAAATCAGTCAATTCAGCGCCGCTCAACGTGCGCCGGTTCACAACCACATTTCCGTCTGCCTTGACGTTAACGATCACGTCACCAATCGGTGCAGTTTTCTCCTTCGCAGCCGATGCCTTCGGCACTTTAACGTCGAGCTCGTTCTCGGTGCGGGCTGCGTTCCAAGTTAGCAGGAAGAAGATCAGCAAGAGCAACAGCACATCGACCAGCGGCGCGAGCTGGATGCCGGGATGATGCAACGGCGCGTGACCACGTAGATTCATGTGACAGCTGATTCGGCTTTACAGTTCGTCTTCGATCAGCACAGGAGTTCGCTCGGCCCGCTTGCCGTACTGCAATGAAAGCAAAGCTAAAACGTGCGTCGAAGCGGCTTCCAATTCCGAGATCAACTTTTGCGCCCTGCCGCGGAAGAAAGCGTAGAAGATCATCGCCGGGATGCCGATGGCCAGCCCGGCAGCCGTGTTAACCAGGGCCTCGCTGATTCCGCGCGAGAGCGCCACGTACCGCGCCGAGCCGACATCTGCTCCCAGCGCCCCGAAAGAATGGATGATTCCGAAAACTGTGCCCAGCAGCCCGAGCAATGGCGCAATCATTCCAATATCGGCGAGGTAAATAACGCGGTTGTTCAGGCTTGCGGCCACTCGTGTTCCCTCGGTCTCGGCGATCTCGCGGACCTGCTGAAGATCTGCCTGCGGATTTTTGGTCGTGAAATCGAGCATTTTTTGCACGACGCGCGCGATCGCTTCCCCATGTCGGTTGGAAACCGCCAGCAAGCCGAGATAATCGCGTTTACGCAACAGCGCATCTGCCGTGGCCATGTAACCGCTGGAAACCACGGCCCCGCGCCGGATCGTCATCAAGTAAACAACCACCAACGCAACGAAAAAGATCGACAACAAAACCAGCGGAATCATCACCGGCCCCGCTTTGAAGAGCGTCTCCAGGATGGTCTGTGAATGCTGCGGCACCAGCGGTGGCGTTGGTTCCTGCGCAAGCAAAGGCGACGCGCTCCCCAGCGCGCCATAAAGCACAACCCAAATCTTCATGCGAGAAATTTCGTAACGATATGCAGAGCCATCGGCGGATGCAAATCTGCCACTGGCAGGCAATCAAACACAGACCGAGTTGTCGAGTTGCTGCAAAGAATTTTGGTAGGGCGCGACCGCCGGGCGCGCCGAATCGAACGGACGGCCCGGCGGTCCGTCCCTACCATTTATCGCGGCGTACCAAAAAAATATGCGCCGGTTGTATTTCCGGATCGAGCTCGACGTAATTTTGCCGGCCGCGCCAGGTGTAACGCGCGTCATTCAACAGATCGTGCACTTGATACTCCTCGTTTTCCATCTGTCCGAACTCGTCGATCGGCACATAGACAAAGGAATGCTGTTTTCGAAAGGGATCGAGATTTACCGCCACCAGAATGATGTTGTCCCGCGCAGGAGTCATCTTGCCGTAAAACAGAATCGCGTCGCTCTCGGCGTGGTAAAACCGCAGATTCGTGTACATCTGAAGCGCGCGGTTTTCCCTCCGGATTTTGTTTATGCGCGCGATCCAGTTCTTGATGTTGCCCGGTGCGTTCCAATCGCGCTCTTTGAACTGATATTTTTCCGAGTCGAGATATTCCTCGCGACCGGGCAAAGCTTTGTTTTCGCACAGTTCGTACCCGCTATAGATGCCGTAGAGAGTTGAGAGTGTGGCGGCCAGCACAACGCGAATCATAAATGCGGGACGTCCACCTTCCTGAAGCACGAACGGCAAAATATCCGGCGTGTTTGGCCAAAGATTCGGACGGAAATATTCGCTCATTTCGGTCTGCGTCAGCTCCGTGAAATATTCGATCAGTTCGCGCTTCGAATTTCGCCACGTGACATAGGTGTAGCTCTGGTTAAAGCCCGCTTTGCCCAGCGCTTTCATCATTTTTGGCCGGGTGAACGCTTCGGAAAGAAAAATCGTGTCGGGATATTTCTCGCGAACGCCTTCGATCAAATATTCCCAGAACGCGACTGGCTTGGTGTGCGGGTTGTCCACGCGAAAAATGCGCACCCCGCGTTCCGCCCAAAAGAGCACGATGCTTTTCATCTCGGCCCAGAGCTCGCGCCAGTTTTCGCAGCGAAAGTTCAACGGATAAATGTCTTCGTATTTTTTCGGCGGGTTCTCGGCGTATTTGATCGTGCCGTCCGGGCGTTTGTAAAACCACTCGGGATGCTCTTTGACGTATGGGTGATCGGGTGAACAATTGATCGCGAAATCGAGCGCGATTTCCATGCCGCGTTTGCGCACCTCTTTTTGCAGCCAATCGAAATCCTCCAGTGTGCCGAGCGAAGGCTCGATCGCTTTGTGTCCGCCGGCTTCGCTGCCGATCGCCCACGGCACGCCGGGATCGCCCGGCTCGCAGGTGACCGAATTGTTCCGCCCTTTACGATTGGTGTGACCGATGGGATGAATCGGTGGAAAATAAATCACGTCGAATCCCATCGCCTTCGCGTCGTCCACCCGCGACAAACAATCGCGAAAAGTCGATCCGCGCTCGCCGCGGCTTTCCGCCGAGCGCGGAAAAAATTCGTACCACGCGCCGAACAACGCCGCCAGGCGATCCACCGCCACCCGCGGGGGTGGCTCGTATTGCGTTGCGTCGCTGCGATCCGGATATGTCGCCATCAGCACCTCCAGTTCGCCCGATTGCGCGATCGCGTAAATTTCTGAGTTCGCCCCGGTGGCGATCTGCTCGGAAAATTCACGCAACCGCGCCGCGTCCGCTTTGTCGCGCGCCCGGCTGGCAGCAGCTTCTACTATGGCCGCGCCTTCCGAAGCTTCACTTCGCAGATCAGAAATGCCGCCCTCGAATTTTTTTGCAAACTCGCGTTGCCAACTGCGAAACGTGTCGGTCCATGCTTCGACTGTGTATTCATGCACGGCCTCGTCATAGAGCGTGCAAACGCCGCGCCAGCGATCATTATCGGCGAAAGCCATCGGCGTTTCGCGCCATGCGCGTTTCCCGAGCACGCGCCACTTCAGAACGGCCGCGACCACATCGTGTCCATCCTTAAAAATATCCGCCGCAACGGCGAGATCTTCGCTGACGATGCGTTTGACCGGATACTCGCCGCCATCGATGAGCGGCTGCACGTTCTCGATCACAACCGATGGAAACCTCCGAGCCATCGTCGATCAATCAACCGAGATTCACATCGAGTGAAAGCACAAATCGATCGCGACATCTCTGGGATTTGCTAGCGCGCGACTACAGCTTAGGCTCCCTGACAAGGGCGCGCCGAAAGACGTGGACGGCCCAGCGGGCCAATCCGTGCCATTTAATGGAACCGATCTACAGCGCGAATTGAAACGCGCACTCGTACAGGCCCGAGTTGCGAATCACTTGCCGGCGCACACGCGTGCCCAGGGCGGCTTCGAACATGTCCTGCTCGAACCGGCCAATGATCGGGTAATGCTCCACCAGGTTCAGGATTGGGGAATGACATTCAAGAATTTGCGCCGCGCCGTCTTTGGTGATGAACTGCGCCATGTAGCCTTCTCCATCACGGACGTGCGCGAGCCACTTGGCGCGTTCCGCTACGGTGTCTCCCTTGGCCTTGGCTTTGAGCGACGCCGCTTTCTTTTTGAAAATGTTGTAAAGCAGTTTCTCCGGCGCGTTTGAGCCGTAGATTTCCTTCGCAGCTTTCAGCAAATCCAGGGTGAATTGGTGGCTGTCCGCCTGAAAAAGGTCGTGTGTGCGGCGTGTAAGCCGATAGACCATCTCCGGCCGGCCCATTTTTTGCGGGCGGCGCCAGGTATCCAGATAACCGTCCCGGTGGAGAGTGATGCAATGCTGTTTGATGCCCATGTAGCTCATCCCCATTTTTTCTACGAGCTCATTAACAGACATGCCTCTGGTGCGTTTGAGCGAGTTGATGATGTCGAGCCGCTGAGTGCGGCCAATTTCCGAGATTAAACGTTGATTCATAGGCTGAAGGGTTTGGTTGTCGAAGAACGAAGGTGCGGACTTTACACGCCGTGATCTTTAATACGCAAGCATAAAATTTACACAAAATTTACGCAACAGGCGAACGGAAAAGAAATTACAATGCAGGGTAGGACCGAGGCGGCGTGTTTTGGAGGGTGCAGGTCTCCGACGCCGAACGAAAACCTGGAGCGTGTGCGAGAACAGAGCTCGCCCCTTCGTTATGGTTGAGGCGTTTAGCTGGCTCTTAGCAGCGGCGCCTCAGGAGTAGAGATATTCGTCGTGATATTCGCGCTGCGGCGCGAACTGGAGGTTCTGATTGCCGGTCTCGGGGTACTCGAAGATTTTGCCTTCGTAATTGCGGATCACGATTTTTTCGTTGTCGTGATAAAGGATGTAACCGGGATTGATTGGGACCTTGCCGCCGCCGCCCGGAGCGTCGATGACAAATTGCGGCACGGCGTAACCGGTGGTGTGGCCTCGCAGACCCTCGATGATCTCAATTCCTTTCGCGACCGATGTGCGCAGATGCGATGAACCGTTGATGAGGTCGCACTGGTAAATGTAATAGGGGCGCACCCGGCACATCAGCAGCTTGTGCCCGAGCGTCTTCATCGTCTCCAGATCGTCGTTCACACCGGCGAGCAACACACTCTGGTTTCCGAGAGGGATGCCAGCATTGGCGAGGCGCTCCAGCGCTTCTTTTACTTCGACGGTCAGCTCGCGCGGATGATTCACAAGCACACTCATCCAGAGCGGATGATGTTTTGCCAGCGTCGCGCACAGCTCGGGCGTGATGCGTTGCGGCAGAAAAATCGGGACCCGCGTGCCGATCCGCAGGAACTCGATGTGCTGGATCGCACGCAACCGCGAGAGCAGCTTATCGAGCCTGTCGTCGCTGAAAATCAGAGCGTCGCCTCCGCTCAAGAGCACGTCGCGCACTTCGGTGTGTGATTCGAGATAACGAAAAGCTTCCTCGAAGTTTGTGTGCAATTCCTGTTCACCCACTCCGCTCACCACGCGGCTCCGCGTGCAGTAGCGGCAATAGCTCGCGCAACGGTCCGTCACTAAAAACAGAACCCGGTCCGGGTAACGATGAACGAGACCGGCCACTGGCATGTGCGAATCTTCGCCGCATGGATCGGCCATGTCGTAAGGCGATGCCCACGTCTCTTCGATCCGCGGGATCACCTGACGCCGGATCGGGTCGTCCGGGTTATTTCGCGGCACCAGGTTAAGAAAGTGCGGCGTGATCGCCAGCGCGAGCTTGTCACCCGATAATAAAACGCCGCTGCGCTCCTCCTGGCTCAGTTCGATATGTTTTTCGAGTTGAGCAAGGGTAGTGACCCTGTTCTTGAGCTGCCACTTCCAATCGTCCGAGAGTTCGGGCGTCCCGCCGTCACGGGACCAGTAATCCGGTGCGTGCGAGACGAACTCTTTCCCATCTCCATTTTTCGATGCAGTCGTGATCATTTGTCGTAAAAAAGTTAAGGCCCTCAAATATCGCGTCAACGCAGGCACTTTTGAGTGCGCAGCGCACAATGGAGTTCTGGCCGCAACTGCAGCGCGCAACAAAGGCGGAGCTATTTTCCGCCGAGCACGCTTAGCTCCCAGCGATAACCATCGGGATCATGGAACCAAAGGCCCATGTTTTTTGAGCCCGGCGCTTCGGGACCGATTTCGTCGCCCGGATCTTCAATATCTGCGCCGACGCTCTTTAAATGCGCGAGCGCTTTTCGCAGAGTCGCCATGTCCGGCAAATGAAATGACATGTGATCAATGGTTTCGGGTGACGGCCTCCCGTTGAACAGCGCGATCGTGACGTTGTCGTTGCCGACAGCAACGCCATTTTCGAAGTCGAATTCCTTACGCAACCCGAGCGCGCGCTCGAACCATTTCGCGCTCTTCTTCGGGTCGCGCACAGCCAAGCCAAAGTGACCAACCTCTCCGAGTGTGAAAGGAACTTTCATGTCAATCGCTAAATCGCTGCCTAATGCGCCTCCGAGCCGTTGGAAGAAATGAGCGGTTCCATGAAGTGCCGGTTGAAATCTTTCAATGCGTCACGGGGCGTGTATCCCAAGCCGCTCGCAACACGCCGCAGCTTCTGCCCGATAAAGGCCAGCCAGACGTCCTCAACCATGCTCATCCGCGGCCGCAACCGCGCGGCCGGACTGCGCGGATGCGCTTCCAGAAAATCTTCCACGTCCTCTCTGATGATGGGCGGCAATGCTTCGATTGGCAGTGAGGTCACACTCAAGAAACGCGCACGGCCTATGTTTTGGTTTTTCGCGCTCTACAAAATTCCGGATTGCACAATTACAGAAAGGCACGGTAAGGACGCCGCGCTGCGGCGTCCGCACGGCGCAGCGCGCCGTCCCAACGCTATTGTCGCCAGCTTATCCGCGGCCCCAAAGCATGGCCACGGAAGTCGTCAGGCTGCCGCCCATGTTGAACGTGAGGAATTTCTTCAAGTTCTCGATCTGTCGCGCGCCTGCTTGTCCTGTGAGCTGCTGATACGCTTCGTGAACCTGGCGAACACCAGTCGCCCCGACAGGATGTCCGTCGCCAATCAGGCCGCCGCCTGCGTTCACCGGAATTTCGAATGCCCCCTTGAATTTTTCCGTGCGCACCTGCGGCAGCGCTGTCGCGCCGCTCTTCACCAGTTCGACACCTTTGCCGGGATCGGCGAGTCCGAGGATTTCGTAGGCAACTATCTCCGTAATCGAGAAACAATCGTGCACGTCGGCGCCTTGCAGATCGCGCGGCGTGAGGTTCGCCGTCCGGAAAGCTTTCTCAGCGGCTTTTCGTGCAATCGAAAACGTTGGCGCATCTTTTTTGTCGAGCGGCAAATAATCAGTGGTGTGGCCGTAGCCAAGCAATCGGACCGTTTTGTTTTTGTCACGCCCGATCTTGTCCAGAAATTTTCCTGAAACCAAAACAACCGATGCCGCTCCATCGGTGATCTGAGAGCAATCGGAAACTTTGAGCGGCGCGGCCACGTGCGGATTCTTCTCGGAAACTTGCGACGCGGCATCGAGCGTGAGATCGGCGTCGCGCATTTGTGCCAGCGGATTCAGCTTCGCGTGCGCGTAATTTTTCCAGGCCACCTGTGCTAGGTCCGCTTCGGTCGCGCCGTATTTTTCGATGTAAATCTGCGCGATACGCCCGAACAATTTTGGAAACATGAAATCGCCATACTCCGGTTTTTCGCTGTGATAATCGGCAGCCGCGCCGAGCACGTCGGAGCCATCGAGCGACGACATTGTCTTTTGCTGTTCCGCGCCGACGACGAGCACGACGTCATAAAATCCACCGATAATCCATTCCGCGCCGAGCAACACCGACAGCGCCCCGGACGCGCACGCCGCCTCGGTATGCATCGTCGGGATCCCGCGCAGCTTCGGGTCGATCTC
>QHQA01000004.1 GCA_003219695.1 Verrucomicrobiota bacterium | reverse complement strand
GCATGTCTTTACCTCCATGTGGTTTGTTGAATCACCGAGAATTCGTGGCTGCACTGACAGCTTATCGCATTAGCTCGCGGAGCGGACAACAGCATAAAGCCCGGGGCGTAAGCCCCAGGATCGAGCCATGATCGAGCGGTTCCGGATTACAAAACATGAATCGCAATGATTCGGCTGTCGCCTGCTCCGCGGCTTTGATCATTTCAAACCGGCTGTTCCTGGGGTTCCTCACTGAGATTAGTCACGCGAGTGATCGCTGGGATCCTCCACCAGGATCACCCGAAAGCTCGCATCCTTTACCTCAATTTTGCATAATCGAGTGAGACCGGGTCATCCTTTGGCAATGATGAACCGAGAAGTACGACATCTTTTAGTGCTTGTCGTGGTGCCCTTGGCCTTCGGTGCGGGCGTGTGGGCCCTGCTGCGATTCACTCCCCGAATACGTCTGGAAAATCAATCCGCCGACCCAACTACTACCGCCACCATCCACAGCGCCGACCCCAATCTGTGGGCGCGGAGCATGGAAAGAGTAAAGGAAGATCGAGGCGAGACCGGAAATGTCGCGCTTGAAATTCCGCCGGAGCTTCGCCACTACGAGGATCGGCATTGGTTCCTCGCGACCCAGGTTGCCGAGGTCAAGAAATTCAACGTGCAATCCGTTCAGGACTTTGTCGATCTCGCGACGATGATTCAGCGCGGCGAAATGGTTTCAGTGCCGGCGGTCACCGATACCTACATTCTTTTCGGCGTCGGCGCCAAAGCGGACAACGCTAGGTTTACCCGTTGGGTGGACGATCACAACATCGAACTCTATGACGATGCCGAACTGCGCGATGCCTATGCCCGGCTCGAATCTGCGCGCGCGAATCTACAAAAAGGTATTTCGGATTTGCAGAACCAGTTGGCCACGCTGAAGAAAGGCAATCGTGCGAAAGCGCTGCAAAAAGAAATCGCAGCGCAACAGCAGGAGTTAAAATCGAACGATGAAGACAAGGCCCTCCTCGATCAATCTTACGGTTCGCCGGAGAGCAGGCAAAAACTCTTGAGCGATTACGCGTCGTTACAAACCCTCGCCAGGAATTTCGGGGGACGCTCCTTTAGTCTAGACAACTCAAATGATCGCCAGACGTTCAGGGTGAATCTGCTTAGCTCGCTCAGACCTCAGGCTTTGAAGCTGCTCGAAGAAGTAGCCAAGTCCTATCACGACGAGTTCGATCGCCCGTTGCCGGTGAGCTCTTTGGTCAGGCCGGAACAATACCAGCACGTGCTGCGCAGATTCAACCGGGCCGCAGTACTCATTGATACGCCGCCGCACTCGACCGGCCTGGCATTCGACATCGATTATCGTTACATGAACGGCGCCGAACAGAATTTCCTGATGAACGAACTGGCGCGCCTGAAGGACGCCGGCCGTATTGAAGTGCTCCGCGAGCGCTCCGCCAATTACCACGTCTTTGTTTTTCTCGACGGCGCCCGGCCAAACGACGATCTAATCACCGCGTCATTACAGGAAGCCGGCGCGCCAGAGAACGAGCCAACTCCCGCAGGGAATGAACCGGGAAAGAAGACGCCCGCAAAGAAGACGTCGGCAAAGTCTACCGGGAGCGATACCTATCGGGTACATGAGGCCGAAGGGCCGGCATGTAATAGCCCCGACCGTCAGGTCGCGGTAAGAGTCATCAAAAAACATTTGAGGCCCGAAGGGCCGACATCGTATGAGATTCATGCCGGTCCTTCGGACCTCGCTGATAACTTTCGACCTCGTATCCACGACCTAACGGTCGTGGCTATATCATTGCGGCCCTTCGGGCCTCACAATCGATTATCACCTTTCCCCGTGCGTGTCCTTCTTCCACCTGCCGAACCGCATCGGCAGCATCACTTAAGCTGTAGCGGCTATCGATAACCGGTTTTAGTTTGCCGGTCGCGATCAGTTCGCCCAACAGCTTCAGATCGTCTTGACTCGATTTCGCAATGAACATGACAGCCTTCTGACTAACGAAGAGTGACAACACCACCGCTTTGATCATCTGAGCCAGAATACCCATCATCGACGCGTCGTGCGGCGCGCCGATCATAACGCATCTTCCATTAGGATTGAGGACGCGCCGGCACGCTGAAAACGAATGGTTGCCAACGCAGTCGAGAATCAAATCGTAGCGTTGGCTGCTCGTAGTGAAATTCTGTTGGGTGTAATCAATGACTTCATCCGCGCCGATTGATCTGACCATGTCGAGATTTCTGGTGCTGCATACGCCGGTCACGTCCGCGCCGAACGATTTGGCGATCTGCACCGCGAACGTGCCAACGCCTCCCGCGGCGCCATTAATCAAGACCTTGCTGCCCGGCTGAATCTTTCCATGGTCGCGAAGGCCCTGCACCGCGGTTAACCCCGCGACGCATATAGAAGCGGCTTGCTCGAACGTGACGTGGTCGGGTTTTATCACCAGCTTTGATTCAGCGGTACACGCATATTCGGCAAACGCCCCACGGCACGCGCCGAACACCTCGTCGCCCGGTTTGAACTGCGTGACGCTCCTGCCAACCGCTTCAACCTCGCCGGCCACATCGACGCCGGGTCGTCCGATCGGCATTTTGAGCAACCTGAGCATTACGCGGAGCGCGCGAGGCTCTCCATTCATGATGCGCCAATCAATCGGATTGACGGAAGCCGCGCGTACTTTGATTAAGACCTCATCGTCCCTGGGAACCGGCTTCTCAATCTCTTCACACTTGAGCACGTCGGGCGAGCCGTATTGGTGATAAACAATTGCCTTCATCAATCTTGTCGTACGAATGTCCAGGAGCCAATGTTTCGACTGGACGGGACTTCTGGATTAGCCGTAGACGATAATGCGATGGAGTCAGTACCGCGAGCGGACCGACCGGGTATCTCCCTCTCCCATTGGGAGAGGCTTGGGGTGAGGGCTTACTGGGCGTCAACTCCTAATTGATGTTCTTGTCTTTAAATGCCACTCGCCGTTCGCGGAGCACAAGAAAAGGAAAATAGCGTCCTTGCGGTCGCAGGCCCTCATCCCCAGCCCTTCTCCCAAAAGGGAGAAGGGAGAAAGATTCCAGTTCATTCATTGATTCATTTGATCCATTGATTCATTGACTCAATGAATCAATAAGAAAGTGCCTCATAAAAGGCCTTGTCGCAGGCAGCGGCTTTCGCCTCCCGATAGATTCTGTGATAAGCATGAATTCATGAAGAGACTAAACTGGCAGATCTGGGCAGGATTTGTCCTCAGCCTGGTTGCGGGATTTAGCTACCCGTTTGTATTCGTGCGGTGGCCGATAACGCGTGAATTTCCGTGGGCCAATCTGATCCTGTTCGCAATCGCGACCGTGTTTTTGTTTCTCGGCTTGCACCGTGCCTTCAAGCCTGACAAGAGAATCGTCTCAAAAATCTTCAGCTCTTTGGCGGCAGCGTTTGGACTATTACTTCTCGCAGGTTTGCTTTTTATCATCTTCGTCGCCGGCAGGTGGCTGCCAGCATCGGCTGCCGCGCCCCAGGTCGGACAGAAGGCGCCTGACTTCACTCTCACTGATTCGAACGATAAGCCGGTCACGCTGGCTCAATTGCTGACTGAGCCAATTAACAACAAGCCGCCAAAAGCCGTCCTGCTGATTTTTTACCGAGGGTATTGGTGAGGGAATTGTCACTTCGAGTTGCGAAGTTTCCCAAAGAATCTGGATAAGTTTATCGACGCCGGAATCCGTGTCGTGGGGATCAGCGTTGATACGCCCGAGAAGACTCGCGATTATATGCTGCAAAAAGCCGGATACACTTTTACTTTTCTCTCGGATCCAAAACTCGAGGCAATTGGCCGCTATGATCTGGTTCACGCCAAGGAGCTAGCCAGCGGCAAAGACATTGCGAGGCACCGTTCGCTGGCGCATGGTGACAGGGAATTTTTTTGTGATAGCGCGGCCGGAACAGGTTCTCGAAGCCGCAAAGGCGCTGCCGTGAAGGCGGTTCTGACTTGCGTTGCGTCTTAGCGCCTTGGCGTGAAAGTGTGTTTCTGGATTTTGAGGCAAACGTTAAGAAAAGGTAATCTCAAGTTTCAAGCGACGAGACATCTCGCTCGAAATCAAGGAACTGGTCAGGTCTACAGCGCATCACGCGGCGAAGCCAAAGCGGCTCAGCGAACATCTGCTCGAGCCCGCGCACGATCGCATATCTGGGTTCATCAGTGATACGGGTCGACAGCCGGGTTTGGTCCCTTACATAATTATCCAACCCGCTGAGCAGGGCCCCGCCACCCGTCAGAATCATCCCGCGATCATATATGTCTCCGGGGGTTGTGGATATGATGTCGACTATCTTGCGAACGACTTCGTGAGCGACGGGATAGACTTCCCCGGCTGTGATTTCGATTGCCCCCGGCCTGCTGGTCAAGATATCGCGACCCTTGATCGTGATCTGTTGTGCCAGGTCGTCCGGCAAAGTCGCTGAAGCCAGTTCAAGTTTAAGCCGCTCCGCCGTTTGCTCGCCGATGGCGAGTCCACCGTGGCGGCGCACATGATCAATAAGTGCTGCGTTGATGTCCCAGCTCCCGATACGCTCGGTCCGCGCGTGAACCATCGCGCCATTCGCCACAATGGCTACACTGGTTGTCGACTCACCGAGGTCGACGATCGCAGAGGCGCGAGTGTCGTCTATTTTGACACCGCTACCCAGGGCCGCGGCTAAGCCATTTTCTATCATGCAAACGCGGCCAATACCCGCTTGTTCAGCAGCGTTGAATAGCGCTCTCTGCTCAACTTGCGTGATGCCGGACAAGACACTCATGATCGCGCG
>QHQA01000080.1 GCA_003219695.1 Verrucomicrobiota bacterium | reverse complement strand
CTTCCAAGCAGGAAGCGGAGCTTGCCGCCCGTGGACGCCACGATCCGTGCGTCCTTCCTCGAGCAGTGCCGATAGTGGAAGCCATGGCCGCGCTCGTCCTTTGCGATCATGCGCTGCGGCAGCAGGCGTTAACGCGTTGAAGGGTTGAAGTGTTGAAGCGTTAAAGCGGAAAGCGCTATGTTGTCATGTTGAGCGAAGCGAAACATCTCTCGGTATCATTTCAGCGGCACCGGAAGAATAGCTAGAGATTCTTCGCTTCACTCAGAATGTCACCCGCTTCAACTCTTTAACGCTTCAACGCTTCAACGAAGATGGGAATCGCATGAACTACATCGTCACGATCGGTCTCGAAGTGCACGTTCAACTCAAGACGGGCTCGAAAATGTTTTGCGCGTGTCCGGTTGAGTTTGGAGCCAAACCAAATACGCACACCTGTCCGATTTGCCTCGGTCTGCCGGGCGCGTTGCCCGTGATGAATCATGAGGCGTTGCGCATGACGGCGATGACCGGGCTCATGCTCGGATGCGACGTCACGCCGATCTGCAAGTTTGACCGCAAAAATTATTTCTATCCGGACATGCCGAAGAATTACCAGATTTCGCAGTACGACATGCCGCTTTGCACGAATGGCAGCGTGCCGTTGCATGATCTCGCATATCCGAAGGATGCGCAGAAAAATATCGCGACGCCCGGCAAGGAAGTGCACCTGGTGCGGATCCATCTCGAAGAAGACGTGGCGAAGAGCTTCCATTTCGAAAACAGCACCGGAATCGATTTCAATCGGGCCGGCACGCCATTGATGGAGATCGTGACGCAACCGGAGATCAATTCGCCGGAGGAGGCGTTCGCGTTTTTAACGGCACTGAAACAAATCCTGATCTATGGAGGAGTAAGTAACGCCGATATGGAGAAGGGGCAGCTCCGGTGCGATTGCAACATTTCCGTGCGGCCGGAAAAGCAAACCGAGCTCGGAGCAAAAATTGAGATCAAAAATATGAATTCGATCAGCGGCGTGCGGCGCGCCCTCGCCTACGAGATTCCACGCCAAATCAGTTTGCTCGAACGGGGCGAAAAACTGGAGCAGGAAACTCGCGGCTGGGACGATGCCGCGGGCGAAACCTTTCTTATGCGCACAAAAGAGTTCGCGCACGATTATCGGTATTTTCCCGATCCCGATCTGTTGCCGGTGAAAACTGAAGCCCTGCTCGCGGACGTGCGAGAGCGCGTCCCGGAATTGCCAAAGACGAAACGCGCGCGTTTCGTCGAGCAATATCAGGTGAGTTCATATGATGCTGCTGTGCTCGCGAACGATCTGGAGCTGGCGAGATATTTTGAGGCTGCTGCCAAAGGCGCAAAGAAACCGAAAAATATCGCGAACTGGATCCTTAACGATTTGCAGAACGCTCTCAGCGCTGCCGGGAAAACCATCGATGAGTGTCCGATTCCGCCGGAGGCCTTGGATGAGTTAGTCAATTTGATCGATAGCGGAAAAATCAGCGGGACGCAGGGCAAGGAAGTTTTCGCTGAAATGTTTGCAACCGGCAAACGCGCGGCTGGGATTGTGAAAGAAAAGCGGATCGAGCAACTGAGCGATGTGAGCGCGATCGAAGCGCTCTGTGACGAAGTGATTGCGGCCAATCCCAAGCCCGTAGCAGATTACAAGGCGGGTAACGTGGTATCGCTGAATTTTCTCAAAGGCCAGGTAATGAAATTGTCAAAAGGCAACGCGAATCCTCAGTTGGCGGGCGAAATTTTAGAGCGAAAGCTGAAGCGTTAATCGTGTTCCTTCTTTGTCATGTCGAGCGAAGTCGAGACATCTCTTACTATTTTTTGAGTGGCGAGAGATTCCTCGACTCCGCTGCGCTTCGCTCGGAATGACAAGATTGAATAGGTGATGAAATTGTAGCAGTGCGAATCCTCATCGCGCCGGACAAGTTCAAAGGCTCGCTCAACGCGCGCGAAGTCGCGGAAAACGTCGCCAAGGGAATCCGCGATGCGCTGCCGGATGCGGAGATCGACATTGTGCCGATGGCAGACGGCGGCGAGGGAACTGCGGATGCGATTTGCGATACGCGCGGCTGTTCGTGGTTAAAATGCAAAGCGCACGACCCGCTGGGCCGCGAGATCGATGCGCGTTACGGCTGGATCGAAGACGAAAAACTTGCCGTGATGGAAATGAGCGAGGCCGCCGGCATGCGTCGCCTCTCTGAAAACGAACGAGATCCGGTTGGCGCAACCACATTCGGCGTCGGTGAGATGATTTTGGATGCGGCGAAGCGCGGCGCAAAGGAAATCATCATCGGCCTGGGCGGCAGCGCCACCAACGACGGCGGCTCCGGCATGGCGCGTGCACTGGGCTTTCGCTTTGATTACGAGCACCCGCCTTCGCCGGGCTACGGCGTGGCAAGCGAGCATGAGCACGAGAAAGACAGTGAGCGAGTGACTGATTTGGTTCATCTTATTCGGATCGAGAGGCCGCAGGATTTAAAATTACCGAAGATCATCGCCGCGGTCGATGTGAAGAACCCGTTGCTTGGCAAGAATGGCGCGACGCGCGTGTATAGTCCGCAGAAAGGCGCGAGCAAAGATCAGATCGACGTTTTGGAGCGTGCGCTGGCCAGGCTGGCCGATGTGGTGGCCGAAGAATTTGGATGCGACTATCGCGATGAACCCGGCGCAGGCGCGGCAGGCGGGCTCGGCTTCGGCCTTCTGAGTTTTTGCGGCGCAAAAATCCGGCCCGGATTCGACGTGGTCGCAGAAGCGGTCAGGCTCGAAGCGAAAATGAATGATGCCGACGTTGTGATCACAGGGGAGGGGAGCTTAGACCGGCAGACGCTTGAGGGAAAAACACCGGCCGGCGTGGCGCGGATGGCGCGAAAACTCGGCAAGAAAGTTTTCGCAATTGTCGGCCGCACCGACAAAAATCGGGAAGTGCATGAGCTGTTTGATCGGGTCCACGCACTCGCGCGCCGCGGATTAAGCAAGGAGCAACAGATGAAGCGCGCTGCGGAATTGTTGCGCGAAAAAGCGCGAGCCCTGGCGCGTGATTTGTAGCGGCGGTCTGTGACCGCCGAAAGAACGTGCGGCGCCCTAGCTTTGCAAGGCCTTCGGCGCTCACAGAGCGCCGCTACAGCTTCAGCACAATTCGCGAAACTGCTTCGCTGTCTCGACGTAGCTCCACGCCCAACGGGCGATGTCTTTTTGCTCCTCGAGACTAAGTTGGCGGCGAATCTTCGCGGGTGACCCGAGCACGAGCGAGCCGGGCGGAATTTTCGTTCCCATTGTGACCAGCGCGTGTGCGCCGATGATGGAGCGCGCGCCAACTTCCACATCGTCAAGTATGATGGCGCCCATGCCTACCAGCACTTCGTTGTCGACCTTGCAGGCATGGACCACGGCGTTATGGCCGACGGTGACCAGTTCGCCCATGGTTGTCGGATAGTTTGTATCGACGTGAACAGTGGCGTTATCCTGAACGTTCGAGTGCGGCCCGATGATGATGCGGTTGATGTCGCCGCGGAGAACCGCGCCGTACCAAACACTCGATTCCTCTTCGAGTGTCACGTCACCAATGATGGTCGCGCCGGGCACAACCCATGCGCTTGAATGGACGGTGGGACCTTTTTTTAAACGCGCGACAATGCCGGCGTGTCCACTTGGCAGTGCATCGGGTTCGATATGCATTTTATGTTAAACCTGTCATGTCGAGCGAAGTCGAGACATCTCTGATTATTTGATTTGTGAGAGATTCCTCCACTTCGGCCGGAATGACAAACAGCGACGGCCGTGCGACCACACCGAGTGAGAGAATCTGATTTTCTTATTTTCGCGCTTGGGCGATTATAAGAACCGCATGCGAGAGTTTCCTCCAGAAGAAGTCACGCCGTTCGTTTTCTCCGATCCTACCGGTAAACGCTGGCCACGGCTGCGCCTGGTGCTGCTGATCGGTGGCGTGCTGTTTTTCATTGGGACGGTGTTGTTTGTTCAGACCCTTTTTGTCACGCCGAAAATGAATGTGCCGTTTTCGTTGCGGCAGTTGAAGGGCCGGCTGAAAGCGCTCCAGAAAGAAAACCCGGCCGGCCAACTGTCGCCAGCTTCGCTGCTGTGGCAGAAATTCGGTGAAGCGCGACAGGCGGCGAAAAGACTCGCCGGCACAGTGCCCAGTCCTTCGCCGCGGCCGCGAAGGAAACCGCCTGCCAACGAGGTGCGCCTCGCATTTTACGTGAACGGCGATCCCTACAGCTACGCGTCACTGCAAGAGCACGCCTCGCAGATTACGCATGTCTGTCCGGAGTGGATGACGGTGATCAATGGGATGGGCGAACTGCAAATCGATGGAGACACTCGGTTACCAAAACTCGCGGCGAGCAAGGGCATCGCGCTCATGCCGCTGCTGACCAATCTCGTCGGCGACGCGTGGCAACCCGAGGCAATTGAGAATCTGGCGCATGGTCCGGCACAACGGCAGGATCACTTCATCCAGAGCGTGCTTTCGGTGTTGCGCAGCGCCAAAGCGTCCGGCGTTGTCGTCGATTGGCAGCAAATCGATCCCGCTTACAAAAAGGACATCACCCGGTTCATCGACAAATTCGCGGACGCGCTGCATGACAACGGCAAGGAGCTTTGGCTGTGCGTGCAGCCAGGTCAGGAGCTCGATTACATCGATCTCGATGCGCTTTCCGAAAACGTGGACCGCTTCGTGGCGATGTTGTTTGACGAAACGTCCGACACCGATCCGCCGGGGCCGCTGGCCTCCCGCTCGTGGTTCGAAGGCTGGGTGCGCGTGCTCCTCGAAGGCTCCGATACGAAGCAATGGATCATGGCGATTGGCAATTACAGTTATGATTGGACCATCGGCGCGAAAAAAGCGGACCTGATCAGTTTTTCCGAAGCAATGAGCCGCGCCAACGATGCGGAGATTGACCGCGTCGAAGTGCAGGGACCGAGTTTCAGCCCGTACTTTTATTTTCAAGATGAAGACAAGGAGCACGCCGTCTGGTTTCTGGACGCGGTCACGTTCCTTAATCAACTGCGCGAGGTGCGGAATCAAAAGTCCGGCGGATTCGCGCTTTACCGGCTGGGCACCGAAGACCCGGCAATTTGGGACGCATTGAGCGTTCCGCGAGATTTCAAGTTCGATACTCAAACACGGCAATCGCTGGAACTGATAAAATCTACGGACACAATCGCAGACGTCGGCGACGGCGAGATTGTGACTGTGGATGAAGATCGCCAGGACGGGATGCGAAAACTCGCTGTGGACGCAAACGGTTATCTCACGGCGAAATACGTAAGGTTCGCGCAGTTTCCGACACTTTATCATCAGGGCGCGGGCGGCGAGCATCAGGTGGCGATCACTTTTGATGACGGGCCTGATCCGCGCTGGACACCGAAGATTCTCGACATTCTCAAAGCCGCAAACGTGAAAGCCACGTTTTTTCTCGTGGGCGTAAACGCGGAACGTTACCCCGGTGTGGTGCGTCGCATCGTCAACGAAGGACACGAGATCGGCAACCACACGTATTATCATCCAAATCTCGCGCTCTGCTGGCCGGAGCACATCCGGCTGGAACTGAACGCTACGCAGCTTTTGCTCGAAACAATCACAGGCCGCGCGACCACGTTGTTCCGGCCGCCTTATGCGGCGGATACCGGGCCGACGCAGCTCAGCGAGCTCACGCCGCTGAAAATTGCCGAAGACCTCAACTATCTCGTCGTTCTTGAGAGCATTGATCCACAGGACTGGGCGAAACCCGGGGCGGACATCATCCTGCGGCGCGTGAAACAACAACGGCACGATGGCAGCGTGATTCT
>QHQA01000079.1 GCA_003219695.1 Verrucomicrobiota bacterium | reverse complement strand
CACTCAAGTTCGTAACCAAGCCATACACGGAGACAGAGATCGCGCTTTCGGGATCGTACCAAAAATGGAATGCCGCCCTAGGCATTGCTGCACTGGGCGCGGCGAAAATCGACATCCTTGGCCAATCGGTTATCCACGGTCTTGCTACAGTGGATTTCGCTGCGCGTTTCCAGCGCTGGGACGAGCGCACAATCATTGATGGCGCCCATAACCCCGCTGCGGCGTGCGCGCTTGCAGGCACATGGCGCGAATTCTTTAGCGATCAGAAGGCGACGCTCATCCTCGCTGTTCTCTCCGACAAAAATTTGCGCGGCATCTGCGAAGCGCTTGTACCAATCACTGCCTCGGTTCTGCTCCCAAGAATCCGCAGCGAACGCGCCGCTGCGCCGGAAGAGCTTGCGGAAATTTTCACAAGCATTGCCGGTTTTTGTAGGGTAGGCGCTTCGCCTGCCTGCAACCCCGAAAGCGTTCGGGGTTGCTCTACAATTTCCATCACTCCATCCGTGGGCGAAGCCCTCGATCTCGCACGCGCGAAACCAAATCCGGTTCTGATCACCGGCTCACTCCATTTTGCCGGCGAGGTTCTCGCCCATCTACGCGGCGAGCCTGCCGCCTTCGAGGAATGCGCTCAATGACTGACTACCTACGCGGGAAGACGCGCGTCTGGGGAGCGTACGCGTCTTGCGTGCTGGCGAGCGCGTCCTTGCGATCGCGAACTTTTCTTAGCGCCACGTAACCAGCGAAAGTTCTCGTCCTAGAGAAAGCCTGTTTCGGCGCGACACCGAAAGCAACACACAAGACATGCGTGCTCCCCAGATTTACGCTTCAATCCGCGGGAACAGCGGCACCGGCTTGCCGACCACATGTCCGTCCGGCAATTTTCTCCACTCCGCGTCTGCGAGATCGAAGGATTCTTCGGCTAAAGGCTATTCGTCCATTTCAGTTAGCAAACGCAATTGACGAAAGGCTTCATAGACTACGTCGCGTGTATCAGCGTATTCCAATTGAACGAGCGATTTGCTGACCATGCGACAGACGATGCGATAACCACCGACGCGCAACCGATCAGAACCTTCCAACTCACCCCGAAGCGGTTTGATGTCTCCCTGCCAACGCTCCAATCCTCTAAGCGCAGCGCGCACGCGTCGCTTCGATTCGGGCCGCAAATTGCGCAACCATCCAGTCACCTGGTCAGAGGCCAAAATCCTCATCATTCAAATTCAGGCGGCGATATTTGAGCTTGCTCGCCTTTGCCGCTCGCAGCGTCCGCATCGCTGTTGGATTCGCCAATAAATCCATTGTTTCAATCAGAGCTTCATAGTCCTCGATCGGCAGCAGCACGCTGACGGGCTTCTCGTGGGTCGTAATCAGGATTGCTTTCTTTTCCCGGCACAACTTTGGCAACCCGCTTTGGGCTTTGCTGACGGACTGTGTCGGATACGTAGTCTTTGCCATAATTTTATGTGAACTCGCCAATATTCTCCGCTGTGCAAGTCTGAACGCCCTTTCGCGATAGTCGCTGGACACGGCGTGCAGAATCCAATGCCTTCGAAGAATGCGCGCAGTGAAACCACGATAAGATTTTGTAGGGCAGGCGCATTCGCCTGCCAGCAACCGATGCGGTTGCCCTACAATTCTGTCGTCTCGATCCGTGGGAACAACCGCACCGGCTTGCCGACCACGTGGCCATCCGGCAATTCCCCCCATTCCGCGTCTGCAAGTGAAAACCGTTCTTCTTTTCCGTTCAACTCCATCTTCCAATTGAGTTGATCGAATATTCCATGCGCCGCTTTCGGTAACACCGGCGAAATCAGAATCGCGATGATGCGCAGGGACTCGGCGAGATAGTAAAGGACGGCGTCGAGACGGTCGGCTTGCGCGGGATCCTGCGCGAGCTTCCACGGAGCGGCGCAATCAACTAAGGTGTTACACGCGGTTACCGCGTCCCACACATGTTCAAGCACTATGGAGACACGATGAGCATCAAAGTAACCAGCGTAGTCTGGCACAAACGGCATTGAGTCTACGGGAAAGTTTACGACCAGTGCCGCAAGTTCCGACTCGTTCTCCGGACTGTCGAATTCCCCGATCGCAAAAGCAAAACGCACAGGTTTCACTTTTCCGCTTCGATACTTCGTTACCATGTACAGCGTGCGATTGAGCAAATTGCCTAACGAGTTAGCTAGATCGGCGTTGTAGCGCTCGACAAGGCGTTCCTCGGAGAAATCGGCGTCTTGGCCGGTGGCGATATCGCTCATCAAATAGTAGCGTAGCGCGTCGGCGCTGTATTTATCGGCGAGCACGAATGGATCGACGATGTTGCCAGCGCTCTTGCTCATTTTTGCGCCACTCAGGTTCCACCAGCCGTGGACCAGCAACCGCGGCGTTTGATCGTCGGGAAATCCGATCGCGTGCAGCATGATCAGCCAGTAAATGCCGTGCGCCGGAACTAGAATGTCTTTGCCGATGATTTGCAGAGCCGGCCATTTCTGAAGAAAAGTTGATGGTTGACAGTTGAAAGTTGAGAGACTCGGATTGTAATCGGCGAAGCTGATGTAGTTGGTCAGCGCGTCGAACCAAACGTACGTGACAAAATCTTTATCGAATGGCAGCTCGATTCCCCAATCGAGTCGTGATTTCGGACGCGAAATGCAGAGATCGCCCGTTATTTTCTCCACAGCGTTGCGCAATTCGGTCTGGCGAAAATCAGGAATGACTGCGTCTTTGCGCTTGTCGAGGTAGGCCAATAACCAATCCTTGTGCTGACTTAGCTTGAAATAATAATTCTCTTCTTCGCGAAATTCGATCTCGCCCCATTCCGTGCCGAATTGACCGTCCGGACCGCGCTCCTTGTCTGTGAGAAATTGTTCCTGACGAACGGAGTAATAACCGGCTTGTTTGTCCTTGTAGATTTGGCCGGCGTCAAAGAGGCGCTGCAAAATTCCTCGAACAACTTTCTTGTGGCGGTCGCTCGTTGTCTGCGCCCATTCATCATATTGCACATCGAGTTTCTTCCAGAGGTCGATGAACTTTTGGGTGATGCCTTTGACGAATTCAGATGGAGGAATGCCTGCCTTCGCGGCGGATTGCTGCACCTTCTGGCCGTGCTGGTCGACACCTGTGAGGAAGAAAACTTTTTCGCCTTTGAGGCGGTGATAGCGCGCGATTACGTCGGCCAATATCTTCTCGTAAGCGTGACCGACGTGCGGTGGCGAGTTTGTGTAATCGATCGCCGTGGTGATGAAAAACGTCTTCGGCATTGGCAGGAAACTGCCGGACGAATCGTTGTAGAGCAAGCGCGCCGCTTTGCCGGATTAAAAGCCGTTGTAGGGCAAGCGCTCTCGCTTGCCAATTTCTTATTCACTTCGGCATCCGATGCCGCCGCGCGAGAATTAATCGTCTAGGCCAATTCGATACGGCCAGTCCGCCGCGCGTTGAACGAGTCCAGCCCGCACTGGATTATCTTGAACGTAGAGCCACTTCTCATGAAGCGATTCATCTGAGCGTAGCAGTCGATCAAAACAACCCGGCTGCCAATTCCACGATGCATTTAGTTCTCGGCGAACCCAACGTTTCAGTGCTGCCGAAAAATTCCCAAGCTTGGCATCGCGAGCATCTGTTGGCGAAACGATCACGTGCAGATGCTCGGGCATCAAAACAGCAGCGAGCACCGTCCAATGCTGAACCTTCCCCACTGCGGCTTTGAAAGCTCTAAAGGCGGCTTCGTTCGCCAAAACCGGCGCGCGATTCGCGACACAAATCGTAACGAAGTAGATAACCCGCTGTTCCCAAGGTAGCCAAACAGGAATCCGGGGAGGATGACCCATCGGAGAATTTTGGCAGGCGGAGCGCCCGGCCTACGACATTTTATGCCACAAATCAGCAGGCGGAGCGCCTGCCTTACAATTTCGCGTCGCTGTGCGACGCGCGGGCGCGGCGCGCAGGGCCGCGGCTACAACTACGAAACGCGCACTCTTTTCCAAACGCCGTTTTGCTCTTTCCAGTTGTAGAGCGGTTTGCCGTTGATTTTGTGAACGGAAGTTTCCGTGACTTTCATGCTGCCTGGCTGTCCTGCCATGAAGAAATCAATGTCATAGATTTTGCCGTCAGCGGCTTTCATATCGACACACGCAAAATATTTTCCGCCGCCGAGACTGGAAAGCCGATCGTCATGGACCCTGATCAAATCAAGCGCGAGATCGTTGCCTCGATAGTTGATATGAAATTTTTTGTCGGCGGCTCTTCTCCGCTCGCTATTGATGTGCCTTTTGATCCCGGCAGAGATATCGGCGTTACTGACCTCACTCGTTGGCGTGCTCTGGGCGCTCTGCGAAATCGGTGCTGTTATCTGTGGTACCCGAGGGGCCACTTGCGTCGGGTGTGATTCACTCAGAAGGGGCATTGCTGGTATGAGAACCAGCGAAGCGGATATCGCGATAACGAGTCGTAAAATCATAAACAGTGAATGTTGAGGATTTGTTGTAGTGGTTGGCAGTTTACCGTGTCGCTTATCTTATTGGGAAGCAAAATAATCGCGCATCGCGCGTCCTTAATGCAAACGCCTGCAAGCGTGTTTACTCCATGTGCGCCAGCATCTTTGGCCCGCCGGTTCTGAAGAATCGGACAAGAAGAACCGCAGCAACGGCCAGGAAAACGATGTTGAGAACGGTCGTGTAATTGAAGGTGATCGACGTCTCGACAATTTGCGCGCCGCGTTCAGACGGAATGAGTCCCAGCGCTTGGAAGAGGAGTTCAACCAACAGCGCAGCGAGAACGATCGCCACATAAAAAACAGCGACAATCAAGCCAGTGACTTTCCACCCGTAATATTTGCGATAGATGTCGATGATCGGCAGCACTAGGAGGTCCGCGTAAATGAACGCGATGACGCCGCCGAAGCTAATGCCGCCGTTCCAAAGGACTGCAGCCAGTGGAATATTGCCTACGGAACAAACGAACGAAATGACTGCGACCAGCGGCCCGACGATTGGTCCCCAAAACGTTGCGGCGACCGGATGCGACATCAGGAAAAATCCTTTCCAAAAATCTTTCGGCACCCATGCAGCGAGCGCACCTGCGATGAGCAAACCGCCGGCAATATCTTTCCATACCGCGGCCCAATCCATGACGAAGTAATGGCTCGTTGCGGTGAAGCCATCCTTAGACGTGATGCGCTGCCAAAGCGGGCCTTCCGTCACGCTCATGTCCATTTCGGCGTGACCTTCCATTTTGCCTTTGAGTCCCCTCTCCGCTTGCGCGCGCGCATCGGCAACAAGCTTCCGCGACAAAAATTTTCTGAAGAGGAACGCGATCAAAACAACCATCAACGGCCCGCCCACAAACTCAGCGGCCGCAAACTGCCACCCCATGAGCACAATGATGATAATGGTCAGCTCAGCGACCAAATTTGTAGAAGCAAGCTGGAACGCCATTGCCGCGGTAAAGTTGGCGCCTTTCCTAAAAATTGAGCGCGCCAATGCTACCGCCGCATAGGAACAGGATGATGACGCAGCGCCAAGGCCGCACGCAATGGCAAGCGATCTCGGAGAATCGTTGGGCAACAATTTCGTCATCTCGCTTTTCGAAACGACAGCCTGCACAACGGCGGACAGACCGAAGCCGAGAATGAGCGGCCATAAAATTTCCCAAAACATGGCGAACGCCATCCAGAGCGCGTGGCCAAGAGCAAGAGTGACATCCATTACTTAGTTCCCTATCTGGCGATAGGGGATATGTCTATAGCATCGCGAAGCACGGACGCCGAATCGGTAAAGCCCGAACAGTTTTAGCACCGCAGATTCTGGAGAGCACAGGCTGCCAGCCTGTAGTTGCCGGCAACCCTGCCGGCAAAACATCTTGCGCACGAAATTCTGACACAATGCTGATACTACCCGGGTCTCGGCAAGCTGCCGAGACCTACAGGCTGGCAGCCTGTGCTCCCCAGAATCTGCGAATGCGACGCGGCCTAACTTACGCGATCCGTCACGCCGCTTTCGCGGTTTCCATCTCTTCGGTGTATTTACCGAATCGGGCTTTGCTGTTGCACATGGCCCGGTGATGGAATGCTTGTTGCGCCTTGGTAGCGTTAGCTGAGTCGCCTTTCCAGGCTTTCAGCACAGGAGCCTGCAAGGCGCGTCCGTAGGAGAAGCTCAACTGCCAGGGCAAGTCAGGAAGCTGATTCATCGCGTTGAGGTGTTCGGTGGCTTGCAAATCACTCTGTCCCCCTGAGAGAAAGACGAGACCGGGAACAGCAGCAGGCACCACGCGTTTCATGCAGCGCACTGTGGCTTTGGCAACTTCCTGCGCCGATGTTTGTTGTGGGCATTCTTTTCCCGAAAGCACCATGTTCGGTTTCAGGAGCATCCCTTCCAACGCGATGTGGTGCTCGGCCAGGGCAGCGAAAACGCTCCGCAGCGTTTGCTCGGTAACCTCGAAGTGCCGCTGGATCGTATGCGCGCCATCCATGAGCACCTCCGGTTCGACGATCGGCACCAGGCCGGCTTCCTGACAAAGTGCCGCGTATCTCGCCAGCGCCTCCGCATTTGCCTGGATGCACGTGCGCGTTGGAATTTTCTCGTCAATAGTGATCACTGCGCGCCATTTAGCAAAGCGCGCTCCCAATTGCCTGTATTCGGCGATCCGTTCGCGCAGTCCGTCCAAACCTTCCGTGATCTTTTCGCCTGGAAAATTCGCCATCGCCTTGGCCCCCTTGTCCACCTTGATTCCAGGGATGATTCGCTGCTCTTCCAGCGCTTTGACGAAGGTGCGACCGTCCTGAGTTTTCTGCCGAATCGTTTCATCGAACAGAATGACGCCGCTGATGAAGTCCCCTGCCCCCTTCGTCGTAAATAAGATTTCCCGATACGCGCGGCGGTTCTCTTCCGTCGAAGGGACATTGATGCTTTTCAATCGCTTCTCGATTGTCCCCGAACTTTCATCGGCTGCCAAAATTCCCTTGCCCGGCGCGACCAGTTTTCTCGCTATAGATTCCAAATCTTCAGTTTTCATATCTTTCTCCTTATTGCGGAACAAATTAGTTTAATGTCGACCATATTTTTGATTTAACAGAATTTTTAGGGCAATGTAACAAGCGAACAATAGCAAGGCAAAAGTCTGGACAAGTCTGGCCGCTTTTGGACCATAAGAAGGAAAATTACTATCAGTCGAACATCAACATCAGGAGCAGTTCCCTATGCGCCGAAAGAAACTAATTACGCGAAGAGCTGTGCTCAAAACCCTGGCGGTGTCCGTTCCGATCGTGGGACTCGGGACGTGGGCGCTTGCCGCCGCGCGAAGGCGCCCTTCAAGTGATCTTCTCGGAAAGAACGTTGTCCTCTTCATCACAGACCAGGAACGCGCAATCCAGCACTTCCCGCTCAATTGGGAGCAGGATAATCTGCCGGGCCTGACCCGTCTCAAGCAAACTGGTCTAACTTTCGAGCGCGCATTCACCGACGCCTGCATGTGTTCTCCGGCACGCTCCACCTGGATGACCGGCTATTTCCCGGCCCAGCATGGGGTCAAGTACACGTTGGAAGAAGACATGCCCGCCAGGGACTACCCCCAGGTTGAGCTTCCTCTCGACCTCAAGAACATCGCCAGCGTGATGTCCGCCGCCGGCTACAACGTGGTCTATAAAGGCAAGTGGCATTGCAGCAAACCTAACGGCAAGCACTGGGTCCCCGGCGATGTAGGTCAGTACGGCTTTCAGCGTTGGGACCCCCAAGACGCCGGCGCCAACCAGGACATCGATCAGGCCGGCGGCGGAAACGCAAACAACGACGGCCGGTTCATGAATGACGATGGCGAG
Organism: Verrucomicrobiota bacterium; assembly: GCA_003219695.1. GTDB lineage: Bacteria > Verrucomicrobiota > Verrucomicrobiia > Chthoniobacterales > UBA10450 > Udaeobacter. The sequence goes on along the minus strand of QHQA01000079.1, from coordinate 9,510 downwards.
TGGCACGCCGGCAGGGAGGGCGCGCTCGTCTATCTGGCCTCAGAGGCAGCCGCCCAGCAGCCGTTCTTCATGATTATTTCCCTGGTGAATCCGCACGACGTCCTCTTCTACCCCAGTACTTATATTGACGCCGGTTACAACGATTCTGATCTGGCTGGGACCATCGACATCCCGGCCACGGTGCACGAAGACTTCTCCACCAAACCAACGGTCCAGGAGCAATTCTGGCGTATTTCGCAAGCCTTGGGCGTGCTTGATACCCCGGAGAAGAAACGCAATTACCTCAACTTCTACGGCAACCTGATGAAGGCTTCGGACAATTACCTGGTTCAGGTTCTCGACTTGCTTGAGCAACAGAATCTGATCGACGACACGCTCATTATCCGAACCGCTGACCATGGCGAGATGGGCCTCACTCATCACGGGCAGCGGCAGAAGAACTTCAACTTCTACGAAGAGTCCATTCGCGTGCCGCTCATCTACTCCAACCCGATCTTGTATCCCGCTCCGCGCAGTTCAACTGCTTTGGTCTCGCACGTCGATTTCCTACCCACGATCGCGAGCCTCTTCGACGTGCCAGACGAGGCCCGGGCGGATTGGCAGGGAGTCGATTACTCGCAATTGGTCCTCGACCCCTCGGCGCCGCCGGTTCAGGACTACATTGTCTTTACTTACGACGACTACCAGTCGGGCCAAAAGAACGGCCCTTACCCCCGCCCGCCGAACCACATCGCCAGCATCCGCGAGGAGAGGTACAAGCTCGCCGAGTATTACGACGCTGACGGGTTCGTGCGGAGCCAGTGGGAAATGTACGATTTGGCTGAAGATCCCCTCGAGACAACGAACATCGCCTTCCCGGATTATCCGCGGACCCCGGAGCAGCAAGCGCAATACGATCGGCTCCGAGCGAAACTCGCCGAGGTCAAGGCAACTCGACTCCAACCGCTCTCCTGATACGATCGGAGAAAAACGTTAGGGATTCTTTGACGACGTGGCAGAGCAATCGCTGTACTTCTTTTGTAAAATCCGCTTTTTTCCGTCAGCCCAATTCCATGAACGCTTTCCTCGACGCGCGGTCTAACTTGTGCTATACGCAAGTCAATGTTGAGCAGGATCATCATTTCGATCGCGACGGCTGCCGCGCTTTTCACGGCTCCGATGGGTCTCGGCGCGCGATCATGTATCCTCTCCAGTGCGCCGGTTCAGCAACCGTGTAAGCCGGGCTCCTGCGCCAACAAAACTTGTTGCGCGACTTCAAACCAGCATAAATCGAGTACAACGCAGCCGCTGCTGAAAAGCGACTCCAACTACCAGGTAAGCGCGTCAACCGGCGCGTTGCCCGCGACAGTTTCGCCGAGCTTTGAATTTGGTGTTCAACTATTCCCACGTTCCAACGCCGCGTTTGATGCGCATTCGCCGCCGGCGCTCGCGTTGATTTGTATCCGACTCATCTGATCCGAGGACGCTGACGCTCGGGGTGTGCCCATTCACTGGCACACCTGTGTTTCAACCGCAGTCCTGGATCAATGAAAACAACAACTTTTTTAATCTTATTAGCTACATCTTTATCAGTTCAGAGTCAGATCGCCGCTGATGGCGGCGAATACGGCGCTAATTCGCCGCGCCTTTCGTTAGGCGATGTTACCCGCGCTGTGCTGGAGAATAATCCGGCAATCAAAGAAGCGGAGAACCGCTGGCGCGCCGCAAAGGAGCGCATTTTACAAGCGAAGGCGTGGGACGATCCGCGGTTAGCTGGGGATTCGGAGTTCAAGCGCTTCGTCAAAGTTCCGCCCAATGCGTTCATGGACCAGTCGCTCACACTCGAGCAACCGGTCCCAATCACCGGAAAGAATCTTGTGCGAGGACGCGCAGCCGCGGCGGAGGCCTTGTCCGTATTTGAACAAGTGCGACGGGCTGAGCTCGACGTCGTCGCGAAAGCGCGCGCTGCGTACTTCCGGCTCGCGAATGCTTACGATCAGCTGGAGATCAACAGCAAAAACCTCACTTCGCTACGGCAGATTGCCGATATCAGCCGCTCGCGATACGAAGCCGGTCTGGAGACCGCGGCCAATGTTCTAATCGCCGAGACCGATTACAGCAAACTGCTGGAAACGCGGCGCGATCTTGAGCGCAACCTCTCCGACGCTCAATCGGAGCTCAATACGTTGATGAATCGCGACGCGTTCGCGCCGCTCGGTGTGCCAGCAGCCGCCACCATTAACCAAGCGAATCTCTCGTCAGCCACATTGAGCGCGATCACGCTGGCGCAACGGCCAGAGGTGCAGATTGCTCGCGCAAAGATCGATACGGAAAAAGCAAAGCTTCAGCTTGCACACCGTGCCTGGATTCCCGACCCGGCGCTGATGCTGAAAGGCCAGCGCTACAATGATGCCGCGCAAGCCGTAAGCGAACTCGATGCCGGCGTGTCATTCACGGTTCCATGGGTGAATCCCGGCAAATACTCGGCAGGAGTGCGCGAAGCACGCGCAAACGTCGCAGCCGCCGAGCAGGGATTGGATCGCGAGCAGAAGGAAGCACTGCGACTTCTGCGTGATCAGTTTGAAAAAATCAATACAGCGCATCACCATGTCGAGCTTTTTCGCGACAAGCTTGTGCCACAGGCGCAGCAGGCATTCGAGGCAACGCGGCTGAGCTACGAGTCAGGAAAGGCGACGTTTCTCGATTGGATCAGCGCGGAACGCAATGTGCGTGATATCGAAGCGACTGCGCGCGAACACTTGAGCGACTACCAAGTCGCAGTCGCTGAATTGGAAGCAATCATCGGCGCCCAACTCTATGGGCGGCCTAACGAACGAAGCGAAACGGGGAAACGGCGAAAGGGGCAAACGGCGGTCTCACCCATTCGCCCACTCGCCGACTCGCCGATTCGTGGAAGGAAGGTCCCATGAAACTGATTACACAAAAACTCACGGTATTGATTGCACTGGGCGTCTTGGTTTTTGGCTCCGCGTCCTGCATCAAAAGACACCCCGCGAGCAAACCAGCTAACGTCGATTACTACACCTGCACGATGCACCCATCGGTAAAATCGCAAAACCCAAACGGGAAGTGTCCAATCTGCGGAATGGATCTCGTGCCGGTGATGAAGAAGCAGAGTGAGACGGGGAAAGGGCGAGCCGGCGAAACGGCGGGTTCGCCGTCTTCCCGATTCTCCGGTTGGCCGATTCAGCCAACATCGTCCGAAACGCATGAATTCACCGTGCCGGTCGAACGGCAACAGCAAATCGGCGTCACGTACGCCAAGGTCAAGCGCGAGCCGCTTCGTCACACCATTCGCGCAGTGGGCCTGATCGTGCCGGACAAAGCACGCAATTGGCAGTTCGTCTCGCGCGTAGACGGCTATGTGCAGAAGCTGAATGTCACTGCGCCGGGTGAGATTGTCGAAAAAGACGCGCCGCTGATGTCGATCTACAGCCCCGATCTGCTTACGAGCGAACGCGAGTTCGTCGAGCTGTTGCGAATGCGTGATCAAGCAAAAAGCAAAGACGCGCGCGAAACGCCTTCACGACTCATCAGTTCCGCAAAAGAGCGTCTGCATTTATGGAATGTAACCGACAAACAGATTGACGAACTGCAAAAAACAAGAAAGCCGCAGGAGAATCTGACGCTCTTGTCGCCTTTCCGTGGCGTTGTGCAATCTGTGCCGGCTGAGCAAGGCAAAAGCGTAAAGGTCGGTGACATGCTGGTGGAAGTCGCCGACCTGAGCGTCGTCTGGGTTTGGGCGGAGTTTTACGAGAACGAGCTGCCGATGCTCCAAGTCGGGCAAAACATCGATATCACCACCAAATCCTATCCGGGCGAAAAATTCAAAGGAACCGTCAGCCTGATCAATCCATTTCTCGACGAAGCCAAGCGTACTGCAAAGGTGCGCATCGACATTCCCAACCCGGATTTCAAGCTGCGCCCGGGAATGTATGTGAACGCCGAGCTTGCCATGAACATGGGCGAAGGCCTGACCATTCCCGTCAGCGCGGTGATGCCAACCGGAACGCGCAATGTCGTGTTCATCAATAGAGGCGAAGGAAAGCTGGAGCCCCGAATTATCCAGCTCGGCTCGAAATACGGCGAGTCGTACGAAGTGCAAAGTGGTTTGCGTGAAGGCGAACAAGTGATCGCCAGCGCAAACTTTCTCATCGACGCCGAATCGAAAGTGCAAGGCGCACTCACCGATTTCGAATCGGCGAATCGGCAAGACGGCGAAACGGAGAAGAAATGATGAAACAAAACGAAACGGCGAAACGGCGAAACGGCGACACGGCGAGAAAACCGGTTCGGCATTTCCGGGATTTGGACGTTTATCAAAATGCCCTTGCGGCTGGGCTGAGTATTTATGAACTCAGCAAGAAGTTTCCAGCCGAAGAGCGATATGCCTTGACCGATCAGATCCGCCGCTCTTCGCGTTCCGTCTGTGCGAACATCGCGGAAGTTTGGCGTAAACGACGCTACGAAGCAGCCTTCGTATCGAAACTTAGCGATGCAGAAACTGAAGCTGCTGAAACGCAGGTGCACGCCGAATTCGCACTCAAGCACAGCTATCTATCTCGTGATGAGTTTCTAGAAGTTGATGATGCGTACGAAAAGATAATCGGGCAGCTCGTCAAGATGATCGATCACCCGGAAAAGTGGTTGATCAAGAATACCCGGTCTTGTCCATGAACTTCGAGGAAACGGACAAGCAAGGAAACAGGGCAGAGTCTGGTTCGCCGGTTCGCCGATTCGCCGGTTCGCCGATTCCCTCTGATTCCGACTTGCCGTCTCGCCGTCTCACCGGTTCATCTTCGTCTTCAACCCTGATCGACCGCGTCATCGAAGGCAGCGCTCGAAACAAATTTCTCGTTTTCATCTTCACAATCTTCGCTGTCGCCGCTGGAATTTACGGCCTCCTGCATACGCCGCTGGATGCAATTCCCGACCTGAGCGACGTGCAAGTGATCGTTTACACCGGATGGGAAGGTCGCTCACCGGACTTGGTTGAAGATCAAATCACATATCCAATTTCCAGCGTCTTCATCGCCGCGCCAAAGGTGAAATTCGTCCGTGGTGAATCGATGTTCGGCAAGTCGTTCATCTACGTCATTTTTCAGGATGGCACCGACATTTACTGGGCGCGTTCGCGAGTCATTGAATATCTAAACTCCGTGCGGGGTTCGCTGCCGGAAGGGGTGAATCCGACGATTGGCCCCGACGCTACGGGTGTAGGCTGGGTTTACGAATACGCGCTCGTTGACGACACCGGAAAACACGATCTCGCTCAATTGCGTTCCATTCAGGATTGGAACCTGCGCTACGCGCTCTCGGCAGTGAAAGGCGTCGCCGAAGTCGCACCGGTCGGCGGTTTCGTGAAGCAATACCAGGTTGATCTAGATCCAAACGCGCTTGTCGCTTACAACATCCCGCTCAGCGACGTCGTCAACGCGATCAAGATGAGCAACGCCGACGTCGGCGGCAAAATTTTCGAGGTGGCAACGACCGAGTATTACATTCGTGGCCGCGGCTACATCAAAAAGATTGAGGACATCGAAAACATCGTCCTCAAAGTAGAGAACGGCACGCCAGTCTATCTGAAGAATGTTGGAAACGTTCACCTCGGCGGCGACATCCGGCGCGGCGTGGCTGAACTCGATGGCCGCGGCGAAGTAGTTGGCGGCATCATTGTGATGCGTTACGGCGAGAACGCCCTCAACGTCATCGATGCAGTTAAAAAGAAAATCGAAGAGATAAAACCGTCGTTGCCAGCCGGCGTGCGTATCGTGCCGACCTACGATCGCAGCGATCTGATCCGTCGCGCCATCGCGACATTGCGCGAGAAGCTGATCGAAGAAAGCATTGTGGTTGCGCTGGTTTGTCTGGTTTTTCTCTGGCATATCCGCTCGGCGCTGGTGGCGATCATCACTCTGCCAATCGCCATCGTTCTTTCCTTTATCCCGATGTGCTGGATGCACGTGACGAGCAACATCATGTCGCTGGGTGGTATCGCCATTGCCATTGGCGCCATGATTGATTCGGCGATCGTGATGATCGAAAACGCGCATAAAGGACTCGAACATTTCCGGGAAGAGCACAGACGCGAGCCGAATAATCTGGAGCGAATTCAAGTGATCATTGCTGGCGCGAAGGGCGTGGGCCGCGCGCTCTTCTTCGCGCTGCTCGTCATCACGGTTAGCTTCGTGCCGGTCTTCTCGCTGACTGCGCAGGAGGGCAGGCTCTTCCGGCCGCTCGCCTTCACAAAAACGTTCGCCATGTTCTTCGCATCGTTTCTTGGAGTGACCCTGGTGCCGGTGTTGATGACGTTGCTCATCCGCGGCAAAATCACCCCGGAAATCAAGAACCCGGTGAACCGGTTTTTGATCCGGGCTTATCAACCAGTCGCGGATTTCGTGCTGCGTTATCGCTGGTTCACGCTAGGCGCGGCGCTGGTTGTTTTGCTGGTCACAATTTTCCCATACAAAAGACTGGGCTCGGAGTTCATGCCCCCGCTGAACGAAGGCACGTTGCTTTATATGCCGACAGCCGTTCCCGGAATGTCGATCACGGAAGCGACAAAAATTCTCCAAATCCAGGATCGACAGTTAAAAAAAATTCCGGAAGCCGTAACCGTATTCGGAAAAGCAGGCCAAGCCGATACACCGACCGATCCCGCACCGTTGTCGATGTTTGAAACGGTCGTCGCGTTGAAACCGCCCGACCAATGGCGGCGGGGAATGACCTGGGAAAAGTTGCTCGGCGAAGTTAACGCGAACATCAAAACGCCCGGCATGGCGAATATTTTCTGGATGCCAATTCAGACACGCACGGAAATGCTCACCACCGGATTTCGCAGCATCCTAGGCGTAAAAGTTTTTGGTCCCGATCTTGGTGAGATTCAAAAGCTTGCTGTCCAGATTGAAAAGGAACTCGCCGAGCTTCCAAACACACGCAGCGCGTTCGCCGAGCGCACGGTCGGCGGATATTTCCTCGATTTTACTGTCAATCGTGAGGCAGCCGCGCGCTATGGCCTGAAAGTCGGGGACGTCAACGACATCATCGAATCAGCCATCGGCGGCAAGAACATCACCACCACTGTGGAAGGCCGCGAGCGGTATCCGGTCAACACGCGTTACGCGCGCGATTTTCGCGAAGACCTCGACGCGCTCAAGCGCGTGCTCGTCCCGGCGCCGACCGGCGCGCAGGTGCCGATCTCGATGCTGGCCGACATCCATTACAAAACCGGTCCGCCATCTGTACGCAGCGAGAATGGCAAACTGGTCGGGTTTGTTTTCGTGGACATCACGACTAGCGACATCGATGGCTACGTGCGCAAGGCGTCGCAGGATCTCAGTCAGGGCATTCAATATCCGCCGGGCTATTACGTCGAATGGGCCGGCCAGTTCCAATATCTGCAAGCGGCCAAGGAACGGCTCAAAGTCGTGGTCCCCTTCACGCTGCTGATCATTTTTGTGCTCTTGTACTTCAGCACCCGGTCAGTGATCCGCACATTTATCGTCCTGCTGACGGTGCCGTTCTCGTTAGTCGGCGCGTTTTGGTTGCTCTGGCTGCTGGGCTACAACATGAGCGTCGCCGTATGGGTAGGACTCATCGCCCTCGCCGGCGTCAGCGCTGAGACCGGCGTAGTCATGCTGCTCTATCTCGATCATGCCTGGGACAAGTTCGAAGCCGAGCGGCGAATGAATAACATGCATGATCTGCACGCTGCGGTGATGGAAGGCGCGGTGCAACGGATCCGCCCAAAGATCATGACGGTTTGCGCGATTCTATTCGGTTTGCTGCCGATCATGTGGTCGCCGACGCTGCAAGCCGGTGCCGACGTAATGAAACGCATCGCCACGCCGATGATCGGCGGCATCATTACCTCGGCAATTCTCGAGCTGCTGATTTTCCCGGTGATTTACGTCGCCTGGCGTAAACGCGAACTGCCCGATCAGACCGAAGAAGAAGTGCCGGTCATTCCGCCCTCGTTGGTCGTTTCGCGCGAGAACCGCCAACGTTTGCTCAAATGGATCGCGCTGGTCATCGGCGTAGTTGGAATTTTCTACGTCGGAAATTTTGCCTGGCAGAAATTGCGTCCAACAAGGATCTCAGGCGCACCATTTGTCACCCAGACAATCAACGACCTTTCCGTGGACCTGATCAATCGCGAAGGCAGCCTTGGCAAAGGTGAGAACGAACTACTCATGGAGTTTCGCGACCATAACGGCCAACTGGTCGATGTTGGCGACGTTGCATTTAAAATCGAGATGAACATGCCGGGAATGCAAATGCATTCCGGCGCGACAATCGAGCGAACGAATACGCCTGGGCGGTATCGCGCCAACATCAAGATCGACATGTCCGGCGATTGGAACGCGAAAATCTTTTTCGATGGCCCGCACGGCAAGGGGCAATCGAGCTTTTCGGTAACCGCAAAATGAACTCTTTGATGCGAATTACTAATTCTTCTGACTGCAGCGATGGAAGTTGGCGCACTTCCATTCGTGATGAGAAGGGAGGTGATAATAATGATGATGTGAGGATAGGCCTTCGAAAAAGGAGTTGACCTTGGAAATGACTCCAAGAAGTACCCTGATAAAATTAAATCAGAGAGGAGGTGAAGAACGGTGGCTTTTTAAAGAAGGCGAAGTTTATCGCTGCCCCGATCCCGAGTGCGGCTGCGAAATCAAAGTGATCAAACGCGCTGCGCCGGGGAAAGGCGGCGATCAAAATCCGCGCTGCTGTTGCGGCAAGGAAATGGGAAAAGTGGAACAGTAAATGAAAGGAGGTGATCACTTGAGAAAAATGATCTTAAGCTTTGGTCTTGTCTTGGCCATGCTCGCGACTACTGCATTCGGCGCGGCCCAAAAGATGACTTGCCGTGCCACAGGAAAAACAATGGACCAGTGCTGTTGTGAGCTGAAAGCCGGTAAGTTCTATTGCAAGCTTGCCAAGAAAACTTACGACAAATGCTGTTGCGACATGAAGTGACAGCGAGGTTCTAGTTGCAGAGCGCCAGCTCGATCATGGCTGCAAAAACCGCACGGCCTTACGTAGCAGACGGAAGTCCTCCGGTTCGGCACCGCTCAGAGGACGTGCAGTTAGCGTTACGGCTGACGTACATCACCCTGGCGATCGAAGGAGCGGCATCGCTCCTGCTCGGCTGGGCATCGAAGAGTTTGTTGCTGGAAGCGTTTGGAATTGACAGCGTCATCGAACTTTTCAGCGCAGGGGTTTTGTTGTGGCGATTGCGAGTTGAAGCGAGCGGCACGGCAACATCCGAACATGTGAATCTTGTTGAGCTTCGCGCGGCGCGTTTGGTCGGCTACTCGCTCTGCGCCTTGATTGCTTACGTTGTTCTCAATTCCGGCTACGGATTGTTTATCGCCAAGCGCATCATTGATACACTCGAAAGCGTCTGGGGCATTCTCATCGGCGCAGTGGCAAAGGTCGGCATGCCGATTCTAGCGGGTTACAAACTGAAAGTTGCCGCGCGTCTGAACTCGCGAGCGTTAAGAGCCG
>QHQA01000078.1 GCA_003219695.1 Verrucomicrobiota bacterium | reverse complement strand
TGGGAGGTAGATTTGTTTTTCATGGTGGAGCGTTGTTAACAGGGGCAGACCTTGATGCCAAATAGCGGAACAAGCAATATCATTCATTGGGTCTGGTATCGCCGGGAAAAAGCACCGCGTAATTCAGTGAAGCAGAATCACGAGGGCCGCATGTTCCTCGGCGGCGGCCCGTCGTACCCATGATTGACGGGATCGATGCGGCGCATCGGTCTTTCGCGACTTTGTTCCTCAATTACGTGCGCGATCAGTCCCGGCGTGCGCGCAATCATAAAAATCCCGTTAAACGCAGCGGGATCCATTGCCAAATCGGCGAGAATGGCGCCGATCGCGCCGTCTACATTAATGGGAAGCGACTTCTTCGCATCAGCGAACGCTTTCTCGACGGCGCGCGCCGCTTGCATGTGCGCGCCATCCACACCGGCTTCGCGCGCGAGTTCGAACAATCGTGCAGTGCGCGGATCTTTAGTGTGCAAGCGATGACCAAATCCCGGCATGCGTTCGCCTGCTTCGCGCATGGTCGCGAGCCTGCGCGTCGCGGCCTCGTCCAATGAGATCGACTCGCGGGCGGCGCGATCGGCGATTGCTTTCAATTGAACTGCGCAATCTTCAATTGCGCCGCCGTGATGGCGATTGATCGACATGATTCCGGCGGCAACGGCTGCACTCAACGTCGCTCCGGTCGATGCGACGGTGCGCGCAGCCAATGCGCTGGGAGGCGTCGCGCCATGATCAATCGAGGAGACCAAAATCGCATCCATCAAACGCGCGACAGCCGGCGATGGCAGTTCGCCAGTCAAAATCAAATAGACCGCCGCTCCAAATGATACACGGCCCATGAGGTCAGCGATGTTGTAGCCGCGCACGGCAACTTTGTTAGGCTCGATTCGCGTAATGGCGCTGTGCCACACCGCCTTTTTCTCCGCTTCACTCATAAGACTTTGACCTTTGGTTTGCTCCAGAATCTTCACGACCGCACCGGGCAATTCGCCGAATGCATCGACGACGGTCGCGTCGGCTTCGCGCAGTGCTTTCACTTTGCCGGCGTGCGTGCCGCGGCCGCCCTCAATGATTGCACCGGCATGGCTGAAGCGCGTGCCTTCGCGCGCCGCTTTGCCGCCGATGTAAGCGATCAGCGGCTTCGTGATTTTGCCATCCACGATCAACTGCGCCAGTTCTTCTTCCTGTGAAGAACCAATTTCACCAAAGATGACAATCGCTTCGGTGAGTGGATCGGCTTCGAACATCAACGCCGCATCGGGCAGACGAATTCCAATGACGGCGTCGCCACCAATGTGCACGATCGTCGAGAGGCGCACGCCTGCTTGCCCAAGATAATATCCCGTGCTCGAAGCCATGCCGCCCGACCGACTGATCACGCCGACGCCTCTCGGCACGCCCGGCTTAAACCACTGGCGCGCGCTTTCCGCGCGGCCGCCAATCATGCCGACCACCGCCTTCCCGGGGCTTAACGCGCCGAGCGTGTTCGGTCCGAGAAACGTCGCGCCGTTCACTTTAGCCGCCGCGGCGATCTCCATCGCGTCCCAAACAGGAACGCGATC
>QHQA01000007.1 GCA_003219695.1 Verrucomicrobiota bacterium | reverse complement strand
TGGAGCGAATTGTCTCTAGGCGTTACTTCGTGCCGGCCGTAAAGTAGACGAAATCGCCGTTCTTCAGGGCGATGCGGTACTGGTAGGTGTTGTTCTTTTGCAGGTTGCCGGTGGCCATGTTGAAGATCCACTGCCCACCGCTCCAGCGGAACGCACTGTCCGGGATATCGTTGTAAGTAGTTTCATTTACGTTGTTAACCGTGCCCCGCACCGTGTTGATCAGGGTTATCGAGCCGTAGCCGCTCGCAAACACCGCATTTGGGTCGGCGATCGGTTGGCCATCGGCGCCGCAAACCGTGCTGGTTGATTGGGGGCAAAATCACGCCGCCCGGGGTCGGCCCAGTGCAGGTGCCATACCCGATGGTCAGCGTCCCGTTAACGAACGGTGTGAAGTCGTAGTTCGTCGCGCTCAGGGTGCCCTGTTGCGGGGTAATCGTGTAGGTCCCGGGAAGAGTAGCGCCGACTGCGTTGCCAGTGTAAGTAGCGCTGTTGCTCACGACCGCCACCGTGTCTCCACAGGTGAAACCAGTGATCGTTACCGTGAAGGCGGTAAACGGATTACCATCGTAAGCCTTGGACTTGTTAGCGGCCGTCACTGTCAGGTGCTTCTTGATGATCGTGAGCGTTCCATTGGTGGAGGTAACGGTGTAGTTGGCGTTCGAGCCAAGCGTCACCGTGATCGGGTACGGGCCCACGTTTGAACACTGCACGGCCGTGGTCGCCAGCGTGTAGTTCAACGTGTCCCCGTTTACCGTGCCTGTCACCGTCGCCGTCAGCGCAGGGTTAGGGTCCCCATAGGTCTTGCTCTTATTGTCAGCAGCCACCGAAGCAGTCTTCGGGTTGATATGTAGATTCCCGTCAGTCTTGCTCGCATTGTAGTTGGGGTTCGAGCCCAGAGCCACCGTGATCGCGTAATCACCCACACCTGAGAACTTCACCGCTGTGGTCGCCAGCGTGTAGTTCAACGTGTCCCCGTTTACTGTGCCTGTCACCGTCGCCGTCAGCGTCGGATTATCGTCGCCGTAGGTCTTAGTCTTATTGTCAGCAGCCACCGTCGCATCCTTTCGGTTAACCGTGAGATGCCCGACGTGATATGCGATCGTGTAATTGCCCAATCCGGTGCCTATCGCCGCGCTTGGCGTAATGTCATACGGCGACCCACCCACTCCCGCTGTCGCCGCCGCACCTGCACTGGTTAAGGTTACACTGGTCACCGTGTCGCCGTTGACTAGCCCCGCACTGCCAGACTCCGTCCCCGCAAAGATCACCATGTCTCCGTAGGTCTTGGTCCGGTCATTGGCCGTGATATCCAGCCCCTTCGCGTCCACCGTTAGATGACCAACGTGATACGTGATGGTGTAATTGCCCAGCCCGGTGCCTGTCGCCGCGCTCGGGGTGATGTCATAGGGCGAGCCTGCAACTGTCGCGGTCGCCGTCGACCCCGCGCTCATCAGTGCCACGCTTGTCACGGTGTCCCCGTTGACCAGCTGTCCGGCAGCGGTAGTGAACTCCGCACCTGTAAAGCTAAACGTGGCACCGTAAGTCTTGCTCTGGTCGGTGGCTGTGATGTCCAGCGCCTTCGCGTTGACCGTCAGATGCCCAACGTGATAGGTGATCGCGTAATTGCCCAATCCGGTGCCTACCGCGTTACTTGCCGCGATGTCATACGGCGATCCACTGACGGTCGCCGTCGCCGCCGCGCCCGTGCTGGTCAAAGTCACGCTTGCCACGGCATCGCCCATAACTAGCTGCCCGGCACCAGTGGTAAACTCTGTACCTGCGAAGGTGAACGTAGCACCGTAGGTCTTGCTCTGGTCATTGGCCGTTACATCCAGCGCCTTCTGGTTAATTGTATCAGTAATCGTCGTGTTGCCGATGTCATTGTAGTTGGCCGCCCCAGTGAAGGTCCAGTAGTCGCTGGCGTATGTCCCGGCGCTGGTGTGCGTCGTGTGGCTCACGTCAACCGTGCCAACCATGGTTCCACTTTCACCGTTCACACCGGCGATAGAAGTGACGGTGGCCGTGTGCGCATTCCCATCATAGGTCACAGTGTACGCCGTGACTACCACCATCGCGTCGGCCTTGTTGACCGCATCTGTGATGGTGGTGTTACCGATGTCATTGTAGTTGGCTGTGCCTGTGAAGGTCCAGTAGTCACTGGCATACGTCCCGGCATTCGTGTGCACCGTGTGACTCAGATCAACCACGCCGACCGTGGCTCCCACTTCGCTGTTTACGCCCGTGATCGAGACTAGCTCCGCCGTATGCGAATGACCGTCGTAGGTCAGTGTGTACGCGTTAACCACCACAGTCGCGTTCGCCTTATTAATCGTGTCGGTAATGGTGGTGTTACCGATGTCGTTGTAGTTCGCTGTCGCTGTGAAGAACCAGTAGTCCGCGGCATACGTGCCAGCGGCGGTGTGATTAGTGTGACTCACGTCCACCGCGCCTACCGTGACGCCTGTCTCACCGTTCACACCTGTGATCGACACCACGCTCGCCAGGTGCGCGTGACCGTCATAAGTCACCGTGTATGGATCGACCACCACAGTCGCGTTCGCCTTGTTGATCGTATCCGTGATCGTCGTGTTGCCGATGTCGTTGTAATTGGCTGTCGCAGTGAAGAACCAGTAATCGGCGGCATAGGTTCCCGCGGCGGTGTGATCAGTGTGACTCACGTCCACCGTGCCTACCGTCGCGCCACTCTCGCCGTTCACACCTGTGATCGACACCACGCTCGCCAGGTGCGCGTGACCATCGTAAGTCACCGTGTACGCGTCCACCACCACAGTCGCGTTGGCCTTGTTGATGGTATCCGTGATCGTCGTGTTGCCGATGTGGTTGTAATTGGCCGTCGCTGTGAAGAACCAGTAATCGGCGGCATAGGTTCCCGCGGCGGTGTGATCAGTGTGACTCACGTCCACCGCGCCTACCGTGACGCCTGTCTCGCCATTCACACCCGTGATGGAGACCACCGTCGCCAGGTGCGCGTGCCCATCGTAAGTCACCGTGTATGCGTCCACCACCACCGTGGCATCGGCCTTTAAGATGTTCGCGGTGGTCGTCGCAACCGAGTCCAGCACGTAGTTGCCAGCGTCAACTCCGCTCAGGCTCGCGCCTGTCAGCGTCACGATCTTGCCATTGCTCGCATTCTTGTCAGCAAAGGTGGCAGTGCCCCCCGTCAGACTGACCGCGTCCCCGCTGATGGCGCCGACTACCGACCGCGTCAGCACCGTCGCTGAGTTATTGCCGTCATAGACCTTGTTGTCCGCTGTGAAGCTGCCCGTGATATGCTTGGCACTGATATTGGCCACGGTCGTGGCCACCGAGTCCAGCACGTAGTTGCCAGCATCAAGGCCGCTCAGGCTCGCGCCCGTCAGCGTCACCGTCTTTCCCATGCCCACGTTCTTATTGTCGAAAGTCGCAGTGCCCCCCGTCAGACTCACGGCGTCACCCATGATCGTGCCATTCAAAGAGCGCGTCAGCACCGTGGCGCTGTTGTTGCCGTCGTACTCCTTGTTGTCCGCCGTGAAGCTGCCCGTGATGTGCTTGGCAGTGATATTCGCCACGGTCGTGGCAACCGAGTCCAGCACGTAGTTGCCAGCATCAAGGCCGCTCAGGGTCGCGCCTGTCAGTGTCACGACTTTGCCCGTGCCCACGTACTTGTCAGCAAACGTCGCCGTGCCCCCCGTCAGATTCACGGCGTCGCCACCAATCATGCCGCTAAGACTACGCGTCAGCGCCGTCGCCGAGTTATTGCCGTCATACTCTTTGTTGTCCGCCGTGAAACTGCCGGTGATGTGCTTGGCAGTGATGTTCGCGGTGGTCGTCGCCACAGAGTCCAGCACGTAGTTACCGGCATCGGCCCCGGCCAGGCTCGCGCCCGTCAGCGTCACCGTCTTGCCGTTGGCCACGGTCTTGTCGCTGAAGGTGGCCGTGCCGCCCGCCAGGCTGACCGCGTCCCCGCTGATTGCTCCGACCAGCGACCGCGTCAGCACCGTCGCGCTGTTGTTGCCGTCATACTGTTTGTTGTCCGCCGTAAAACTGCCCGTGATGTGCTTGGCAGTAATGTTCGCCGTCGTGGTCGACACAGAGTCCAGCACGTAGTTGGGCGCATCGGCCCCGCTCAACGTCGCGCCTGTGAGCGTTACTACCTTGCCCATTCCCACGTTCTTGTCGGCGAAAGTCGCCGTGCCGTTCGTCAGGTTGACAACGTCCGGACTGACCACACCAACCAGTGACCGCGTCAGCACCGTCGCCGAGTTATCGCCGTCATACAACTTGTTGCCGGCCGTGAAACTGCCGGTGATATGCTTGGCATTAATGGTATCGGGGACTTGGCCGCTTGTATTGTTGTAGTTCGCGGTGCCCGTGAAGGTCCAGGTGTCGGTGTAGGTCCCTGCAATGATGTGTGTTGTGCCGCTTACGTCAACGGTGCCGACGGTGGCCCCCGTTTCGCCGTTCACGCCGGTGATTGACGTGATAGTGGCGGTGTGCGACTGGCCGTTGTAGGTGACAGTGTACGGCGTGACCACCACAGTTGCGTTCGCCTTGCCGATGATATCGGTGATCGTCGTGGCGGCGATGTTGTTGTAGTTAGCGGTGCCCGTGAAAGTCCAGGTGTCGCTACTATAAGTCCCGGCGCTCGTGTGCGTGGTGTTCAGCGTAACGGTGCCGACGGTCGCCCCCGTCTCACCATTTACACCGGTAATCGACGTGACGGTCGCCGTATGCGGGTTGCCGTCATACGCCACGTTGTACGGCGTGACTACGACCGTGGCATTGGCTTTGTTGACTGTCAGCGTGGCTGCGTTGGAGGTAGCCGTCCCGCACGAGTTCGTGAACACGGCCCGATATTGATAGCCGCTGTTGGCCACTGTCGGATTGCTGATGTTCAGAGTGGTACTGGTTGCGCCTCCGATGTTGGTGAAGCCCGAGCCAGTGTTCACCTGCCACTGGACAGTGGGCGCTGGTGTGCCGCTGGCGGCTGCGGTGAAGCTGGCGCTCGCCGCTCCGTATGTCACTGTCTGACCGGTTGGCTGCGTCGTGACGCTGGGCGCAGTGCAGGCGTTCAGGGTGAACGGCGCGCTCGCGACATCGTTACCACCGCTACAAGTATTGTTCTTGCACGCGTGTACACTCCACGCTCCTGTGGGTTTACCTGTGGTATTGAAAGTATCGCTGAACAAGGTCGGAGTCGTGGCAGGTACTGTCTCGGTTGTCGCATGATCGATGACATTAGAAGGGTTGAACCAAACGACGAAAAAGTTCCCGCCGCCGCTGCCGCTTATGCCGGTCACATTGACATTCCCGCAAACCGTTTGGCCCTGCGTAAAAGTGGTCGTGGTAGTCGTGCAAGTCGATTCCTTTGTTGTTACAGTTGCTGCTGTGATGTTGCTCGCATCGGTAAAGTAAACATCCGCTTGCATGGTGGATTGGGCACCGAGAGCAGTCACATGGAACTGCACGCCGAGGTGGCGCAGTTCGACGATGAAGTACGGGTCAAGAACGAACCCGCCGTTTGCGTCCGCCGGGACAGTCATCTCGTAAGTCCATTGCTCCGTCTCGTTATCAACCGCGTATAGGTAAATGTTTTCGCTCGATTTCCAGCCGGACCCGCTCAGTATCACTGGCTCATCCGGCTGGTAATCGTCCTTGTCGGTCCAGATCTTAGCCGGGTTAAACAGCGCCTGGCCTAGCAGGAGGTTGTTGGCGTCCACGCCGCCGGTGATCAGGATCTTCTTGTCGCCGGGAAGTTCGACGGCGCTCTGGCCGTTGCGGGGCAGGATGCTGCTGCCGGGTACCGACGTTTCATCGAACGCGGTGAAATCGGGAGCTGGCGGAACGGCGTCCGGATTGTAAAGCCCAGCTACATCGGTGCCGAGGACGAGCACTTTTCCGTTCGCTAGGAGCGAGGAGCTCGACGCATGGAAATCCAGGCTGCCCTTGGGCGTGATGGTGTCAGTGGTAGGATTGAACTCGTCTATGCTGTTGCCTGTGTCGCCCTGAAACAGGAGCAGTCGGGTATCACTCAGCTCGAACGCCCAGTGGCCGGTGCGCACGACCGACAACGTCGCCTGATCGAGTGTAAACCGTTGATCAAGCGGAGTGAACATCTCCATCGAAGCGGTGTTACCACCGGCGAGCAACACGCTGTCGTCGGTAAACAAAGTGGCGGTATGACCGCTGCGTGCTAGGCTCAGGTTCCAAAGCGTCGGGGTAAACGATTGCGTGGTCGGATCAAAAATTTCCGCGGTGCCACCGGTTTCACCCCCGGCGATGAGGACGGTGCCGTTGTTCAGCAACGTAGCAGTCTGATGCGTACGCGCCGCGGTCATGGGTGAAGCGACGACTTGGAATCCGAGATCAGGATTTGCGGGATCGAAAATTTCCGCGGACGTTAATGGCCCGCTATCGCCTGTGCCGCCGGCGACCAGCACGCGGCCGTCAGCCAGCACTGTGGCGGTGTGATCCACGCGCGCGGTGGTGAGCGTTGCGCTGGCAATGGAGGTTTGCGTTTCCGGATCGAAAATTTCGGAGAGGGCAACGAGGTTCCCGGCGCTGTCGCGTCCGCCGGTGATCAGCACGCGGCCATCGGAGAGCGCGGTCGCGACGTGAGCTGTGCGCGGAACAACGAGCGAATCGAGCTGCTCGACCTGATGCGAAGTTGAGGCGACTACCAGTGTTCCTATCGCCAGCGTGGCGCCGGCGGCTAGAAACGCGAATAATTGCCTGACGGTTTTGTTTGTTTTCGGAGTTGTTTGCATTTTGAGGGTTTTCTTTGCGATGAGGCTTGTCTGGGGGTTCCTGGGGCGTAGCGGTAAGACGGTCCCACTGGACCTGCTTTGCGAGGAGGCTTGTCTGGGGGGTTACTGGGGAGTTGCTATCTGAGGGGTGTCTGGGGGGAGGGATCTGCTATCGATTGGTTAGGCTTGCTTGCGCGGCGTCTGACACAGACGCCCTACAATGTTGGGTCTGCGTCTGAAAGATCGTTGTGGGGGGCCTGGGGGTGTTGGGGAATTGATTACACTGCAGCGCCGGGGTGGCCGCGACTGCGGTTCCACCTCTTCGTCACTAGCCGCGCTCGAGCGCGGTGTGCGCGTTGACCTCGGTAGGAGAAGGAGAAGGCGGCACAGCATAAGATCTGGCGCCCGGTGCGAGGAAGCGCTATCGGGCACCGCTCTGGGGGGCATCGCGATATACATTCTCACCTTCCTATCCGGAAATGGCTGGGCGAAGTTCCGAAGAAATTTCTGTTTCTGCCAAAAATTCGACCAAATTGCCTGCCTAGCTCGGGTCCCATGGGTTATAAATTGGTGCGGAGTCTCGTTAGTCTAGGACCGCTCACGAAGAAGAAATCGACGTTTTTGGTAGGGAGTATCTCCTGATTTTTTTGGCGGGAATTCCCCTAGGGGATGGTGTGAACAGCGGTGAACAGGTCGGCTTTGTTGTCGGAAAAAGGTCCCTAGGTGGGCTTCTCCGGAGTTGAAATGTTGAAGGGTTATGGAGTGCGGCGACAGTCGCCGCACTCCAAATTCTTATCCGCAAAATCCGTGGTCGCCCTTCAACCCTTTAACCCTTCGGCCACCCCACCCGAGGCTCCGCCTCCTCACGCCGCGGGGAAACGGACCACCTTCTTTTTGCTCCCGCCAATGATTGGCTTGGGCGGCAAAAAAGTTTCCTCCATGTATTTGGTGGCGCGGGCGACCAGCTCCCGGCCGCTGCCAAGGCCGAGCTTGTGTTTGATGTTCTCGCGATGGCTCTCAATCGTTTTCACACTCAGATTGAGCGAATGCGCGATTTGTTTGTTGGCGAGTCCCGAGCCAAGCAAATGGAAGATGTGCATCTCGCGATCGGACAGATTTTCAATTGCACCGGAAGCGCGGGGCGAATGGTACTCAGCAGAGCGCGCCTCGAGCGATCTCTTGAACGCGCGTAGGGCCACCTCGCGGCTGACGTAAATGTTGCCGCTTAAGATTTCGTGAATGGCGGTCAGCAATTCTTCCTTGGGCGCTTTTTTCATCACGTACCCATCCGCGCCCGCGCGGAGGGCGCGCTCTGCAAACAGGATTTCCTCAAAGGCCGAATACACCAGGACCAGCAGAGCAGGCCGTTCTTTCTTGAGGCACTTAACAAATTCCAAGCTGTCGCCGGGCCCGAGCCGCAGCGCAGTGAGCAGCAAATGCGGTTTGCACTCAGCGATCTTATGGCGCGCATCCCGCATGCAGTCGGTTTCGCCGCACACCATCAAGTCCGGCTGCGAATTGAGGCAATCTGCGATCCCGTAGCGAAGCAGCGGGTGCTCTTCCAACACCAGGACGCGCTTTTTCGCGATGTGTCGTGCGGGCGAGATTTTCGCTGAGGCGTGTGTTTTGGGCGTCTCCATCAGGAAAGGATCGCGTAGGTCAAGAAGTATCCGTCTGTAAATTGGTTAGGCCGTTCGCGCATCGGTGCTTCCCATCGCGCGCTGTTTTTTCGTTCGCCGCAAATTAAATGTAAAGCAAAAAATCACGCATTTTCTCGGAGAGGGACATACGCGTCGCGCGTGTTGGCGAAGGTGTCCCGCCTTCGCCAATCCCTTCGCACGGCTTCAGCGGAGCAGGCGGTTATGGCGTGGCAGCCCAATGGACACGAACCTGAGAAACCACGGATTTGAAACTTGCTCCTTTCCCAACTCGCTCGCCGCTCTACCTTCTATCTCGCTGATCCCACCAGAGGATTGGCGTCTGACACAGATGCTCTACAAAATTTGTGGCGGTTATTGTAGGGCGTTTCTGTGAAACGCCGATCAAATGACCGTGGCATCCGCCGCGGCAGGCGCCCTTGTTTATTCGGGTTGGTGTAGTGTTGGCTTGCTTGGGTGGATGGGCCGTGGGTGCGGTCGCTCTGCTCGAGGGCTGAGTAGCGAGAAGTTAACTCCCGCCCCTCCCCGGCAGCGATGAGATCGTAGACGCCCAAGGACCGCTTTGCAGTCCGAGTGTAGCTGGATCCTTGGCATGCCATTTGGGTAACTCGAACAGTCGCCAGAGCCACGTCGCGGTTTTGCCGCCGCGGCGCGAGCTCGCAACGAACAAGGCAGAGTTAAATCCAATTTTTATGTCGGAAAAAATCTATTTTGCTGTGGATGTGTGTAAAGACAGCCTGGCAACAGAAGGCTCAGCACCTGAGCAGCATCGTGCGCAGACTCGATCGCGCCTGACTTAACTGCTCCAGCGGCACATCACACAACTGAAGCTGGCATCGACTCCATCTTGGAAGAACAATCTGCGCTGAAGCAAAAAGTAGAGCGCATGCAACAAGTCAAAGGCGTCGGCTTGATCACCGCTGTCACCTGCGTCGCTCTCTGTCCAGAGCTCGGCTTACTCTCCAGACGCCAAACAGCAGCTCTGGTCGGCGTGGCTCCCTACGACGACGATAGCGGAGCGCGTAGAAGCTGGCGCCATATCGCAGGCGGCCGCCCCAAATTACGCCGTGCCCTGCACATGGCCGCCATCAGCGCCATCCGCTCAAACCCAACCTTGCGCGGCTTTTACCGGCAACTGCGTCAGCGCAACAAACCACCCGAAGTCACCCTGGTCGCGGTCATCAGAAAACTCACCATCCTCTTGAACCAACTGCTCCGAAATCCTTCTTTTTTGCGAGCCAGCTAAACACGGTTGCTACAACATCCGTCAAATCCGCGTAATCCGTGGTGGCCTCCGTCCGCCTCCCCTTACAATCCCGTTGGGCGATTAATGAATGTCCACGGGATTTTGAATCGTTTGGACAAATGCGCGGCCAGCGCTTTTACGCCGAACACTTCCGTGGCGTAATGGCCGCCAAGCAGAAGATTCATGCCGAGCTCTTCAGCGGCAACGGCGGCCCAGTGCGGCGCTTCGCCGGTGATGAAGGTATCGATGTTTTCCTGTGCGACCCGGTAGATTTCCGAGCCACCACCACCGGTCACAATGCCGACCAGGCGTGTTCGTTTCGGGCCGGAATCGAAAACTTTTACCGGGCCGTTCAATGCTATTCGCAATTTACGAACAAGTTCGCTGCGCGGCATTGACGCGTCCACTTTGAGTCCGATCGGCTGGCCTTTTTCTTCCAGAAACGGCCGCGCCGATTTGGACTGCGGCGACATGTCGCCGCTTTTGAAAGCGCGGACATGTCCGCGCACTCCAAGAGGCAGACCAAGCGCGCGGGCAAGCTCTGCGTTATTGCCGACCTTGCGATGGATATCCAGAGGGAGGTGCGCGCTGTAAAGCGCGATGTCGTTTGCAAAGGCGATTTGCAATTGCCTACGCAAGGCGCTTCTCACCGGTTGCAAGCCGGGCCAGAACAAGCCGTGGTGCACGATCAAAAGATCGATCTTCTTCCTAGCGGCCTCGGTGAAAACGCGCGTCGAAACATCCACCGCCGCGCCAACCCGCGTAACGCGCCCTGAGTTTTCAATTTGCAGACCGTTGAGCGCGTTGTCCCAGTCGCCCACCTCGCGGATGCGCAGATATTTGTCCGTGTAAGCGACAATTTCAGAAAGCGATATCATTCCAAATATTCAAGGTTGATGAACCACGCATAACGCGGATGGCACGGATTAGGAAGAAGGAATGCTTTTCATCCACGAATCCGTACCGCTATGGAAGAAAATTTTCGCAGGGATTGCGGGTTGGCGTTCGCCTCGGCGAACGGCCTACAAAAGCTTGACGAATTCCGCGCGTCTTGTGACCTTCAGATGAAACGATGGCAACGAACGTGGAGTACACCGATGCGCCGGCAACTCGGCCTGAACCGAGCGCGGGAGATAAAATGCCCTGCCCATACTGCGGACATCTCCTGCCAAAGGACGCGGAACGCTGTGACCAGTGCGATTGGACGCGCCCTGCGACGCAAACTGCCGAGGGTAAAGCGAGCGACGCAGTGGCGGTTCTGTTCAGTATCATCCCGGGGTTAGGACACATTTACAAGGGACATATCCTAGCGGGCTTTCTCTGGATGGCCGGCGCAATTCCTGTGGGCATCTTTGTGGTGCTGGCCGCATTCGCCTCTGCCGGATGGGGGCTGGGCCTGTTTTTCTTTTACCTCGCTGCAGTGATGCTGCATGCGTACGCGGTGGTTGATCGCGTCGCGCCGCTGAGACCGGATGAGGGGGAGGAGTATTGAGAGCGCTGACGGCTAACGGTTAACGATTAGCGGTTAAACGCTTGAACAGTTGAAGGGTTGCCGCCGGATCCTCGTGTGATGCGAGGTATGTGATTCGCGCCAAAGGCGCAGCATTCACCCGTAGCCTGCGATTCACTTCACCGAACGCGTTCGACCATTACCTGTGCCATTGGATTGAAAACATCCACGCGATTGAAGGATTCCTGGGGCGGTGCCCCAAGCTAAGATGAGACAGCGCCTTTGGCGCTAAGCAGACACAACGTCTTGGCCAGCACGCGAGACGCCCGCACACGGGCGGGCAGTGCGCTATCCAATCACGATCCCGCGACAGCGCGATGAATTTCGTCGAGAATTTCGCGCATGCCGTAGCGAAATTTCCAGTTCGGATAATGCGCTTGAAACCTGCGCACGTCGCTGATCCACCAGATGTGGTCGCCGACGCGGTGGGTTTCCTCGTAGGTCCAGTTTATTTTTTTGCCGCTGATTTCCTCACACATCTCGATGGCTTCGAGCATGGAACAGTTGCTGTGCCGGCTGCCGCCGATGTTATAGACAGCGCCGGCGCGCGGCGCCCGAATAAATTCCGCGAACGCTTCGACGAGGTCGAAACTGTGGATGTTGTCGCGCACCTGTTTGCCTTTGTAACCAAAGACGCGGTAACGCCTGCCGCTGACGGCGCAAATCATCAGATAAGAAAGGAAACCGTGTAGCTCGGTCCCCGCGTGTGCAGGCCCCGTCAGACAACCGCCACGGAAAGAGACTGTGGGCATTCCGAAATAGCGCCCGTATTCCTGAACGAGAATGTCCGCGGCGGCCTTGGACGCGCCAAAGAGCGAATGTTTCGTGTAATCAATGCTCATCGTTTCCGAGATGCCCGGCTCGTATTCGTGGCCTGGCTCGATTTCCCAGCGTTTCTCCAGTTCGCGGAGCGGCAAACGATTCGGCGTGTCGCCATAGACTTTGTTGGTGGAAGTAAAAATGAACGGCGCTTCGGGAGAAAACTTTCGCGCGGCTTCGAGCAGATTCAGCGTGCCGTTGGCGTTTACGGTGAAATCGGTTTGCGGATCGCGAGCGGCCCAGTCGTGTGACGGTTGCGAGGCGGTGTGCACGATCGCTTCGATCGCGCCGCGATACTGTTTGAACAGGTCCATCACCGCAGCGGCGTCTCGAATATCCATGTCGTGATGTTCGTAACCGCCAACGTTCGCGATTAAATCGTCGCGCGTTCTTTTCGTGGAAGCTTCGGTGCCGAAAAATTCCGCGCGCATGTCGTTATCCATTCCGATGACGCGCGCCCCTTCGTTTGCGAAGCGCCTCACGGTCTCCGATCCGATCAGACCCGCAGAACCTGTGACAATGATCGTGCGCATCATATTATAGTAGCGCAGGCTGTGCTACTCCTCGATCATCCATGTCAGTTCTCCTGCCGTTGGATTCACTCGCGCGACAGGCAACTGCTGGTCGCCTTCTAACACGCGCTCGATTAACTCCGGACTTTTCGAGACGCCCACGAGGAACAATATGTGGCGCGCGTGATTGATGAGCGAAAAGGTGAAAGTCAATCGCCAGGCGTTCAACTTGGGAACGAAATTTGCCGCGACGCGACGCGTTATTTCTTCCAATGCGGCGGTCCCGGGAAAAAGCGATGCCGTATGACCGTCATCGCCGAGGCCGAGCAGAATCAGGTCATGCCGATAGATCGGTTCGCCGCGCTGAGTGGCCATCAGATCGAGGTGATCCTGGTATTCCTGTGCCGCGATTTGCGGATCGATTTCGCCCCGCATGCGCATGATTGATTTTTCGGGAACGGCGGCAGGCGCCAGCAGAGTTTCACGAGCCATCCTGAAGTTGCTCTGTTGATCATCAGGTGGAACGCAACGCTCGTCGCCGAAGGTGATATGAACCAACTCCCACGGCAGATCGTGCGCGATCGTCGCAAGCCGGGCGTACACTGGCGCCGGAGTGTTCCCCCCGGAGAGCGCAATCCGGAATTCATTGCGTTCGCCGATCGTCTTGTGCGCCTGTTCAAGAATGAAATCAGCGGCGTCGGCGACGAAATTTGTTGTTCGATTGATTTCGCGATTCATAAGCACGCGTCTTACGCTTCTCCCTTCCCGGGGGAGAGGGCAGGGTGAGGATTTAATATCGGCAAAATGCCGCCGCCTAACATCCCCTCACCTCGATCCTGTCCCCTTCGCAAGGAGAGAGGCGGAATCATGCAAACTGCTGAAACGGCCGGCATCAGATCTCGCAATGCGACTGGCCGCGCTTTTGCAGGTAACGCTGATGATATTCTTCTGCGCGCCAGAACTTCAGCGCAGGTTCAATTTGCGTCACGATTGCCCGATTGAAGCGGCCGCTCTTTTCCAGCTTTTCCTTTGAAGTCCTGGCGGTCGCCTCTTGTTCTTGCGAATGATAAAAAATCACCGAGCGATATTGCGTTCCCACGTCGGGGCCCTGCCGGTTCAAGGTGGTCGGGTTATGGTTCGACCAGAAAACATTCAAAAGTTCGTCATAGCTGATCTGCGACGGATCGAACTCCACCTCCACCACCTCGGCGTGTCCAGTCCTATCCGTACAAACATCTTGATACGTCGGATTCTCTTTCGTTCCGCCTGCGTACGCGACGGACGTGGACAAGACGCCCTTCAAATTGCGGAAAGTTTCTTCCACTCCCCAGAAACAACCCGCGCCGAATGTGGCTTTCTCCGTTTGCATGTGAAGATGATGATGCGATTGCGCGTGATGCGCAACCAGGGTTTGTTCATTCGCTGCTTGACTTGCGGCCATGCGCCTCATTTGCACAGCCCGAAAGTCCAATAGCGATCCATGGTGACTTGCGCCACATTGAACGCCCTAACCAAATGAACGCCTCTCCCACTACTCTTCGGCAGACTCGTCCGATCCTGCCCGTGCGGCTCCTTAATAGATGCGGCGCGCTACTGGAAAAAAAGCGGAGTCCATCTGTCCGGGTGCAAGCGGTTGATTTGATCGAGACCGCGAGGCGACGCTGCGGCCTCGATGATTTTGGCGACGGCGATTTTTTTGAGGCGCTCTCGCGTTTGCTGGAATCCTGCCAGACCGAGGCGCAGCTGAATCTGATCGGCAAAATCGCTCTTCGGTTCGACGTGTTGCACATACTGCGCACGCGCCTGTTGATAGAACGGGACCGGCAACTATATCCCGAGATCTCGCACCAGGAAATTCGCGAACCGCTCTTTATCATCGGTCTGCCCCGCAGCGGCACCACCGTGCTTCATAGTTTGCTCGCTGCGGACCCGGAACACCGCTCGCCGCTCATGTGGGAAGTGATGACCCCGTCTCCGCCAACTTCGAACGATGAAAAGCGGCGAATTCAGCGCGCGACGCGGAGTTGCAAGTGGTTTAACTGGCTCGCCCCTACTTTTCGCCATGTGCACCCTGTCGATGCGAAAGTTCCTCAGGAATGTGTTGGGTTAATGAGCCCCACGTTTATGAGCGACCAGTTTGATACGATGTATTACGTGCCGTCGTATCGCGACTGGTTTTTTCGCCAAGATTTGCGGCCGGCATACGAATATCACCGCCGTTTCCTTCAACATCTCCAGTTCCGGCGCGCCGGTCGCCGGTGGGTCCTCAAAGCCCCTACCCACATGTTTGCATTGCCAGCTCTGCTTTCAGTTTATCCGGACGCATTGTTCGTGCAGATGCACCGGACGCCGGTCGAAGCCATGGCTTCGGTAGCAAGTCTTATCACGATCCTTCGCAGCGCGTTTAGCGACGGCGTTGACCCGGTCGTCGTCTGCCGCGAATCAGTCCAGTACTGGTCAAAAACGATGGAGAAATTTCTGGAAGACCGGGACCGGCTGCTCAACGGACGCATCTGCGACATCGATTATGACCAGATCTGCCGGAACCCCATCGCCGCGGTCGGGCGAATCTACGATCGTTTTGGCTGGTCGTTGTCGCCACAGGCAGAGCGGCGCATGCGCGCTTTAATGGCAAGCCGCGCGGGGAACGGACGTGGCAATCATCACTATCAACTGGCGGACTTTGGTGCTGCTCCCGATCAAGTGCTCGGGGCGTTCACGTCCTACTGCCTGCGTTTTGGTTTTTCATTGCCAGATGAAGGCGCGCCGCACGCGCCGCAGCGAGTTCTCGATGCAATCGCAGTCACTGCGGTAAACAACACAGTTGGGAAATAACCGCGTGCGCAGATAACCAGGTTCTTCGACATCGAACCTGACCACTTGAAAAGAAGGGCTGTAGCGTCCGCTGTCTCAACGGATTCCCATTGCTGCGCCAACTCCCGCTGTGCTGAGGACAGCGTACGCTACAGCCGAAACCTGGCAAACACTTCGGCCAATGGCGGCTTATGGTGTTGCTGCGCCAAGCAGATGAGTGAAACTACGCCATATGAATTTTGAAGCGCGGCGCACCATTCCTGCCAATCACCCGAGCTTGGCCGGACATTTTCCCGGCGCGCCGATCGTTCCGGGAGTGGTTATCCTCGACGAAGTGGCCGCGGCGTTGCTTGAGTGGCGCAAAGAGTGTCAGCTTACCGGCATCCGAACGGTAAAGTTTCTCGCGCCGCTAAAGCCTGAGCAGACGTTCACGATATGTTTTTCCGCGAACGGTGACGCCGCGGGCGAAGTCAATTTTTGCTGTCGCACCGGAGGCCGCGTACTAGTTGAAGGGCATCTTCAAGTTTGTTGCAAGGACAAAGTGATTTCGTGAACGCGCCATCATCTGACGCGCCCAAGTTTGAAATCCGGCCGCGCGACCCGCGTCTAGCGCAATGGCTCCAGCAATTCCCGCCAGCGGTATTCAGCGAACGCCTGTATCAAAGCATTGAACTGCTGGAACGATACAGCATCGAACTGGCCGTTGATCTTTGCCGCCAGTTAAATCTGGTGGATCAACTCGGTGAGTGGCGATCGGCAGATGAACTTTGTCGCATGCTGTCTTTTCAGCCGCGTTTCAAGCTTGCTTTATCCTGGATCTTGGAACGTATGGTCGAAAGCGGCTGCGCAGAGGCGCGGACTGACGGCCAGGCGCGCTCCTATCATCTGCGGCGCCCACCGTGGCCGCCTGATCTCAAACGATTGCGCGCCGCGGGTCTGGCTATTGATCCCGCCAACGCGGCGACACTGGATTTGCTAGATCACGCTGCAAGCGTTTATCCGGGCGTTGCCAACGGCCAGCAAAGCGGTGATCAGAATCTGCTCGGAACGGAAGGCGTGCCGCTGTGGCTGAATTATTTTCACAACGATAACCTGACCTACGCGGTGAATAATTGGGTGGGCGCAATATTAGCTGCCGATCATCTTTCCGCACAGCAGACGTTCCGGATTTTGGAAGTTGGCGCGGGTAGCGGCAGCGCCACTGAAGTTTTGCTACAGGTGCTTGCCGAACGCGGGCTGTTGCCACGAGTCAAGCGCTACCTCATTACAGAGCCGAACGCCTACTTCCGGCGCCACAGCCAACGCAAACTGGCAGGGCGACATCCAAATTTGCCGCTGGAATGGGCCCCGCTGGACCTCGATTTGCCATGGGACAAGCAAGGCGTTAGGGCAGGGCAGTTCGATCTCGTATATGGCGTGAACGTAATGCATATCTCCAAGAATCTTTTGTTTAGCTTGAATGAGGCGCGCGCGGCCCTCACTAGCGATGGCTGGCTTGTGATCGGCGAATGCCTGCGGCCTTACGATAATCAACCAATCTACCCGGAGTTGATGTTCCAGATTCTGGATAGCTTTACAAACATCCAAACAGACCCGGAATTTCGTCCGAATCCTGGCTTTCTCACTGCAGAGCAGTGGTGCCGCGCTTTTTTGCGCGCAGGTCTCAGGCACGCCAAAGTAGTGCCGGACATCTACAGTATTCGCGAGATCTATCCGCATTTTTTCACCGGCGCCATTTGTGGACAAAACGACGCAATTGACAAATGACCGCGAAAGTCCTGGGAGCTAAAGGCGCGGAGACAGACCACTGGGCACAGCTGCCGGAACGCGGCACGCCTGCGTCACTGCAAGTAATCGCGTGGATCGCGCTGCACATCGGGCGCCGGGCAGCAAGCCTGTTGCTGTATCCGATCACACTTTATTTTGTCATCACTGCGCGCGCTGCGCGTCGAACATCTTACCAATACTTGAAGCGTGTGCGGGGTGAGTCAGCCCGCTGGTGGCACGTCTTGCGGCATTTTCATTGTTTCGCTGCGACAATTCTGGATCGCGTTTACCTGTTGCGCGGTGAATTCGAGCGCTTTGACGTGACGGTTTATGGAAAGGAAATCCTGGACTGCCAGATTGAAACTGGCAAAGGCAGTCTCTTGTTAGGCTCGCACCTGGGCAGCTTCGAAGTCTTACGCGCGTTGGGAGTAATGCAGAAAAAATTTCCGCTGAATGTGTTGATGGATGTCGTGCACAACCAAAACATCACACGCTTTTTTGACGCGCTTAATCCTAGGATTGCCAGCACGGTGATCGCGCCCGACCAACCGGATACACTGATAAGGGTCAAGGAGAGTTTGGATGCCGGCTGTTTCATCGGCATGTTAGGCGACCGCGTCTCCAGCGGCGACAAGACAACGCAATGTCAGTTCCTCGGCACGCCGGCCACGTTCCCAGGCGGCCCTGTCTTGCTTGCCGCCATGACGCGTTGCCCGGTGATATTGTTTTTTGGACTCTACCGCGGCGGAAATCGCTACGAAATTTACTTCGAACCTTTTGCCGATGAGATCGTCTTGGATCGCGGTCGTCGCGCTGAGGACATCCAGCTCTGGATGCAGCGCTACGCTGAGCGCCTCGAGCATTATGCACAGTTTGCTCCTTACAACTGGTTTAACTTCTATTCCTTTTGGGATTAGGCTTCGCACGGCGAGAAAATGACGAAGCACGAATGGCGGACGAGCAAAGCTCTGGCTCAATGCATTCTTTCTTACTCATGCTCGTGCTCATGCTCATGATTCGAAGACCCACTTTAAAAGGACATAATGAAGAGTACGAGCAGGAGCAGGAGCGACACCCAACCCGATGGCTAACGCCATACAGATTAACAAAGCTGAGATTCGCACGTTGATCCCCCACTCCGGTTCGATGTGCCTGTTGGACGAAGTCACTCAATGGGATGATCAATCGATTGTCTGCACCACACACACTCATCGCGATCCGGCTAATCCATTGCGGCGCAACGGACATTTGTCCGCCGTGCACGCTTTTGAATACGGTGCACAAGCCGCCGCTGTGCATGGCGGATTGCGAGCGCGCGCGGCGGGCGCGACCGCGCCACCGGGGTACCTGGCCGCGCTGCGCGACGCGCGCCTGCACGTCGCGCGCCTGGATGACATTGCAACGCCACTGGTGATCTGCGCGAATCACCTCTTCGGCGATCACGCCAACACCGTGTATAAATTTCGCGTCTCGGCAGATGATTTTCTTATCGCCGAGGGGCGCGTTACCATCATGCAACGCACGTGATAACTGTAGCGGCGCTCTGTGAGCGCCGAAAACATTCCCGCAGCATCGCGCTGCTCCATCGGCGGTCATAGACCGCCGCTACAGAACCCCTCACATTACGATTCCGCCATCAACGCACAGCACCTGCCCGGTGATATATGCGGCTTCCGCGGACGCGAGAAATGCCACCGCGCTGGCGATCTCTTCCGGCGTCCCAGTTCTGGCTAGCGGGATTTTAGCGTGAATGGTGTTCTTGATTTCATCGGAAAGCCCCGCGGTCATATCGGTCATAACGAAGCCCGGCGCCACTGCGTTTACAGTGATGTTACGGCTTGCCAGCTCGCGCGCGAGCGACTTGGTGAACCCAATTAAGCCTGCCTTGCTCGCCGCATAATTTGTTTGCCCGGCATTGCCCATGAGGCCGATCACCGAGCTGATGTTGATGATGCGGCCACTGCGTTGCTTGGTCATGGCTCGAACAATTGCCTGGGTAAAACTAAACGCGCCGCGCAAGTTCGTGTTAATGACCGCATCCCAGTCTTCCAGCGACATCCGCATGGCGATCGCATCGCGCGCTACGCCAGCGTTGTTAACTAGGATATCGATCTTGACGAATTCCTCGAGAATGCGCGCGCCGACTTTCAGCACCGCAGCGTGATCGGCCACGTCCACCGCGTAGGGCCTCGCTGCATTCGCGCGAATGATATTGATTTCGTCAGCGGTCGTTTTCGCGTTGGCTTCTGTGCGACTCACGCACGCCACACGCGCGCCTTCGCCTGCAAGGCGCACAGCGATTGCACGTCCAATTCCCCGTCCCGCTCCGGTGACGATGGCAACTTGACCTTCAAATCTCATATAACTTCCGACTGTTGCCTGAACAATAGCGATTCACCTCGCGGTGTGTCGAGGGCAGCCTTTTCGGGGCGGACCAACTATGCTAAAGGTTTCGAGGAGGAAGAAAGCGCGACCCTGAATGCTTTCACGCATCACGCGCTTTGCGTTTTGGAGTGCGTCGCTGCTGCGACGCTTTCCAAGGTACCGATATGATATAAATCACCGTGGCAATCGCGATCGCATCCGTTGGGATCATGCCGAGTGGACGATTTTGAGATTTGATGTTTCAACTTACTCCACAGCTCCGTAACGGCGCTGGCGGCGGCCGAATTCTTCCACAGCGGCAAAGAGATCTTTCTTGGTGAAGTCGGGCCAGAGCTTTGGCGTGACGTACAGTTCGGTGTAAGACGTTTGCCAGAGCAGGAAGTTAGACAGACGCATTTCGCCTGAAGTGCGAATAAGCAGGTCTGGATCGGGATAGTAGCGGGTGTAAAGATGCTTGCTGAACATCGCCACGTCGATCATGGCCTTATCGATATGACCCAACTCGATCGCGCGCAGCAAGCTCTTGATGCCGTCGATGATTTCGAGCCGCCCGCCGTAGCTCAGGGCAAGGATGAGGGTGAGTCCCGTATTGCCAGCAGTTTGCTCGATAGTCTTGTGCAGCTGTTGCTGCGAGCTCTCGGGTAAATCAGTCAATCGCCCAATCGCCTGAAGACGCACGTTTTTCTCGATCAATTCCGGCGTTTTCTCCTTCAAAAACTTTTGCAGCAAACGCATCAGCGCGATGACTTCGCTTTTCGGGCGCTGCCAGTTTTCGGCGGAGAACGCGTAGAGCGTCAGATATTCTACCTTTAATTCGCCACAGCCTTCTACGCATTCGCGTACCGCTTTGGCGCCGGCTTCGTGACCCTTAATGCGCGGCAGTCCACGCGCCTTCGCCCACCGGCCATTGCCATCCATGATAATCGCAATGTGACGGGGAACAGTTTTGATGTTCGCAGACATCCACTTAACTTCTGGAATTTTTCTTGAGGAGGCAAACGGCGCGAGAGAGAGATCGCCGTCGATTTCGAAAGGCGGAATAACAAAATCCGAATGCCGAAGCTCGAAGGAATGACGAAAAGTTAAACGACGAAGGACTCGTCCGTCGCTTCTTCGTCATTCGGGCTTCGTACTTCTTTCGTCATTCAACATTCGTGCTTCGTCATTTTCGCGCGTTGAATCTGCTTCGATACCCGTATTTTGATTCATTCTTGCAGCATCTAACCGGTGCGCGAGAGAACGATCGTCTCACCGCGTGCGGGGCCGACGCTAACCATGGACAACTTTCCGCCCGTTAATTCGGAGATGTATCTGACGTATTTCCTCGCTGCCGCAGGAAGCTGCGAAAATTTTCGCACCGCATGAATAGACGTGTTCCAGCCGGACACTTCTTCATAGACCGGTTCGCAATTGGCCAGCTGAGTGGCGTCGCACGGCGGAACGTCCAGGTGTTTCCCATATAGCCGATAAGCAACACAAACTCGAATGGGATCGACGTGATCAAGTCCATCGAGATTGGTGATGGCGATCTCGTCGATCCCGTTGATCATCCCAGCGTAACGCGACGCCACGGCATCAAACCAGCCGCACCGGCGTTTGCGTCCGGTAGTCGCGCCAAATTCGCGTCCGAGATTATGAAGCATTTGTGCCAAGTGCGCGTCTTCCGTAGGCAACGCTCCATCGCCTACGCGCGTCGAATACGCCTTCATCACGCCCACCACGCGATCCATCCGATGGGGCGGCACGCCGGTGCCAGTGCATGCACCGCCTGCGGTCGTATTGGAAGAAGTCACATACGGATACGTGCCGTGGTCGATATCGAGGAATGTTCCCTGCGCACCTTCGAACAATATTTTTTTGCCTCGCTCCATGGCGCGATGGAGATAGACCACCGTGTTCGCCACGTATGGGCGCAATTTTTCGCCGGCTGCCAGATAACTCTCGTTGACCTCGCGAAAACTGATCGACTTTGCACCGAGCGCCTGAAGGATTCTGTTATTTTCAATAATCTTCGCCTGCAGTTTTTTCGAGAACACAATCGGCTGCATCAGATCGGACATGCGCAGGCCCGTGCGCGCCGCTTTGTCGCCATAAGCCGGCCCGATCCCGCGCTTGGTCGTTCCAATCCGGCCTCGGCGCAGCTCGCGCTGCTCATCGAGGATGCGGTGATAAGGCAGGACAAGATGAGCGCAATCGCTTATGAGCAGTTTCTTGTCGATTTTGATTCCCAATTGGCGCAAACCGTCCACCTCGGCGACCAGCGCGACTGGATCGATCACAACGCCGTTTCCAATGACGCACATTTTGCCGCGCCGGAGAATTCCAGACGGGATTAGATGGAGCACGTATTTGACGCCGCGATGGAAGACCGTGTGCCCGGCGTTGTTGCCGCCCTGGCTGCGGACAACGATGTCGCTCTTGGCGGTAAGCACGTCGATGATCTTACCCTTGCCTTCGTCGCCCCACTGCATCCCGATCAAAATTGTGTTCGCCATTGAAATCAGAAATGGGCAAAAAATTTTCCCGATGCATCCGGCAGGACACAGTCGGGACTGCCTATAGATGATACGTTTGCAACGCCGCCGCGCAAGAAATTTTGCGCAGCCCGGCCCCCTTTTGCTCTTGTTCTTGCTCATGCTCTTACTCTTGAGAACGGTCGTAAAGGAAGAGCACGAGAAAGAATTGAGGAAATTACGGCGCGGGAGTTTGCTCGAAGCGAGCTCCCACTCCCTTTGCCGAGGGCGTAGCGCTGGGCTGCTCTCTTCCAGATTCAATCATGGTCGGCCGGACCGGGCCGATCGCCTCCAGCTTTGTACCTCGTGGCTTCGAGGGGCGCGGCGTGCTTCTTTGCTCTATCAGTGTTTCCCTTTTCACCGGCTTGGCAGTTTCAAGTACATGCGGGGTTTCAGTTGCCGTGGGCTGCGCATCAGATACGCGTGTTCTCGCCGGGTGTGAAGGACCCCGGTTCTCCAATCCCTCGGCAGCAAGCGCTCCCGCCTCTCGCATTTGCTCAATCGTGGGCGCCTCGGAAGCGGATTTCTTCGTGCGCGATTTGGGTTTCGCTGGCGCCGGTGTAGGCGATTCCGAAGGAACTTGCTCGGAAGGCGCCTCTGGTTGCTTGGTAGCCGCGGGCTTGGTTTCACGCGCAACGATGACTTCCTGCGCGTGCATTTGCCCCGCAAGGACAACACTGCAAAGTAGCACCCCAAAAAAGCCCTTCAGCACAAAGCATCCCGATAAGCAAAACCGATCCATTGGCAAGCCCTCACTCATTGGACCTTGCCGAGTTCAGCCAGTTGGGCGGGGAACTTGGATTACCGGCAACGGAAAGCGCAGGCGCAATTCGTTTTCCAGATAGATTTCCACGTGATGCAATCCATATTGCTGAAACTGCACACCGCCAAAATAATGCACGTTGGTCGCGTGGCTCTCCATCTCCTTCAGCACAAACTCGACATCTGCTTGCGCGACTACGTGCTGTTCATCTACGTCTATGATGCGCGATCTTTGCCGAAATTTTCCAGCGCCACTGCACCAACGCGCCCAAATGCACAGCCGCATGTAATTAATCGGCAGCGATGGCGCCGGGATCACACTGAGCACGCCCACCAGTGTCTGCATCCCATTGACTTCGCAGCGGACGTCCTCGCAAAGAACGGCGCTTTGAAGATCGGGAAGAATCACGTCTGTTTCCATCGGTAATCGATCACATCACGCCGCGCACCAGCACCATCAATAATCCAATGCCAAGCACAATCCGGTAAAGAGCAAACGGTGCAAATCCGCGCGAGCGCACCCAGTTCATAAACCATGCGACCACGACCAGCGCCACGAAAAATGAAACCACAAACCCGATCGCGAGCACGATCCATTTATGGGGATTCATCGTTAGCGGTGCAATCTCCGCTTGGTGATGACGCGGCATCGCTGTCTTCAGAAAATCGTATGCGGTCGCCACGAACATCGTCGGCATCGAAAGGAAAAAAGAAAACTCAAGCGCGGCCGGACGCGACATGCCGGCGATCTCTCCTGCGGCAATGGTGGACATCGAGCGCGAAGTGCCGGGAAAAACAGCGGAAAGAATTTGCGCCGCGCCGATCCAGACCGCCTGCGGCAGGGTCATCTCTTCCATGTGCGTAGTGCGCGATCGCCGAAAAACGGCATCAACGATCCACATGATGATTCCCCCGATGAGGAGCGCCAGCGCCATAACCCAGAGATTCTCCAGGTTTTTGCCGATCTGTTTCGTTAAGAGCCACGCTGGAACCGCGGTCACAACAAACGCAATGAGCGTGAGACTCAGCGGATGCGTAAAGATGTTGCGGTTGCCGCGTTCGCCTCTCGGGAACGTGCGAAGGAACTTGAGGATGCGCTCTCGAAAATAAACCGGCAACGCCAGAATGGCGCCGAGTTGGATAACGATCGTGTACATTTTCCAAAACCCGTCTTGAAGATTGATATGCAGCAGCCCTTCGCAGATGCGTAAATGCGCGGTCGAGCTTACCGGGAGAAATTCGGTCAGTCCTTCGACGACGCCGAGAAAGAGCGACAGCAAATAATCGTGCATCGGTTATCGGGTTGACGCGTTAAAGCGTTGAAGAGACTAAGCTGACGTCCGATTTCTGACTTCTGACCTCTGATTCATAGCGCCTCCATTCCGCGTTCACCAGTCCGGATGCGCACTGCTTCTTCCACTTCGGTTACAAAGATCTTGCCATCGCCAATTTTTCCCGTCTTCGCCGATTCAAGAATTGCTTCTACCGCCCGCTGTGCGCGGTCGTCCGCG
Organism: Verrucomicrobiota bacterium; assembly: GCA_003219695.1. GTDB lineage: Bacteria > Verrucomicrobiota > Verrucomicrobiia > Chthoniobacterales > UBA10450 > Udaeobacter. The sequence continues at coordinate 58,050 of QHQA01000007.1, read as the reverse complement.
ATCACGATCTCAAATTTAACTTTTGGAAGAAAATCCACCGTGTACTCGGTACCACGATAAATTTCGCTGTGCCCCTTCTGCCGGCCAAATCCTTTCACCTCGCTGAGAGTCATTCCTTCCACGCCTGCGGCCATCAGCGCTTCTCTCACAGGCTCGGATTTGAACGGCTTCACGACGGCCTCGATCTTCTTCATCGCGCCCAAACTAAAACCGGCGTCCCAAATGGCAAGCCGTGCTTCCTTTCGGCATCAGATTTTGCGTCCGAATTTTTTTTCCAGTTCGGCCAGCGAAATCTGGATCATGGTTGGCCGGCCATGAGGGCAGCAATAGGGCAAGTCGCAATCGAGCAAATCGCGAATCAGTTTTTCTACTTCGGGATAACGCAACGGATCATTGGCTTTGACGGCGTGACGACAAACGCTCTTGGCGATCATCTCTTCACCCAGTCGCATCGTTGAAGCGCTGTTGCCAGCGCTCTTTAGATCATCGATCACTTTGCGCATGAACTGCGCCGGGTCGGACACATTCAAAAAACTGGGGAGACTGTCGATTTTGAACGTGTCTGGCCCGAAACTCTCAATCCCGATTCCCATCCGTTGCAGAATCGACATGTTGCGCTCAATCCAGTCAGCATCCCGCGGCGGCACATCGAACATCTGCGGAAGCAGCAGCTTTTGCGTTGGGACTCCCTGCTCTTCCATTCTTCGCCGCAATTCTTCGAAGAGAATCCGCTCGTGCGCCGCGTGCTGATCAACCAGCACAAGACCGCACGCACTTTCCATCAGCACATAAAGTTTGCTTAGGACGCCGATGATCTGGAATTCTTGTTGAGCAGCTTTGTTAGCATGCCGTTGTTGTAGGGCAGGCGCATCGCCTGCCGAATCGGCGCGCGTATTTGGCAGGCGATGCGCCTGCCCTACAGCCTGCGATTGTGTTGCCCTGCCAGGGTCATCCGCCTTCGGCAAGGCTACGGCGGACAGGCCGACCCCGGCTACAGTCGTACCAAAGTGTGGTAACTCGCGATGTGATTCCTCGGGAGTGGATACCTCGGGCCGCAGTCTCGGGTCGGGAGCCGCTTTTCCCGAAACAGCGGCGGGCAAATTGATCGGCGCGCGAAATTTTTCCTGCCACGCGGCCCGGCTGCCTTCCAATGTCTGTTGAATGCAGCGAACGAGCGCTTCACGGACTCCGTTCGGATCGCGGAAACGCACTTCGCGCTTTGCCGGGTGGACATTTACATCCACCGCCGCGGGATCAAGCTCAAGAAAAAGGAACGTAACCGGATACTGCCCTTTCATGAGAGCGGTATGGTAGCCTTCGCGGAGAGCGGCTGTGATGAGACCGCTTTCAATCGCCCGGCCGTTTACAAAAACGAGCTGTTGCGTCCGCGCTTGCCGGCTCAGACCTGCCTGCCCGATAAAGCCGCTGATTCGAATCTTGCGCGAAGCAGTGCCGTTTACCTCAACGAGTCGCTGCAACAGCTCAACGCCATACAAATCTCGAATACGATCACTGAGCGTTGCCGCCGCTGGTAACTGAAATAACATGCGGTCATCTCGCAACAAGGAGAAGCCGATCTGAGGATGGCTGATGGCTTGCAAATGAATCTGGTGTTCGATGTTGCGGCTCTCGGTGTTTTCAGAACGAAGAAATTTGCGACGCGCGGGCAGGTTATAAAAAAGCGAGCGCACCTCGACTTGCGTTCCAGGAGCTTCACCTCCATCGCGCACAACTTCGAGCTTGCCGCCATTGACAATGATCTCGGTTCCTGCGAAAGCGCGCGCCTCGCGTGTGGTCAGGCGGAATCGCGACACGCTGGCGATGCTCGGCAGAGCTTCACCCCGAAATCCCAGCGTGGCGACTGCTTGAAGATCGGCGGTCGAGCGAATCTTGCTAGTGGCATGTCGCTCCAGCGAAAGCAGCGCGTCATCTCGATCCATGCCGCAGCCATCATCGATTACCCGAACGATGGAAATTCCCCCGCGACGAATTATGATGTCGATTTTGCGCGCGCCTGCGTCGATGCTGTTTTCGATTAGTTCTTTCACCACCGATGCGGGGCGTTCCACCACTTCGCCCGCCGCCACCTGGCTGGCCACAGTCTCCGATAACAATCGAATCCGGCCCATTTATGAACAAGGTAGTGCATGCGTCCCGCTTGCAAAATCCAGAACATTCTGGATTCGGATTTGAAAAAACAACACTGAAGGAAATTCGAAATCCGAATATCGAAATCCGAAACAAGCGCGAAATTGAAAAATCGAAATGCTCAATCCTTCGCGAAGCGGATTTTCGGTTTGCTTTGAATTCTCGTCATTCCGATTTTGATGCTGATCACAGCTAAAAAGTGAGCCTTACCACGAATCTAGGAGTTCCACGAAGGGTAGCGGAAACGCGATCGGCGCATTTTGACTTGATGCGCAGTAGCCGTATTTTTTATCGATGATTAACGTCACGGACAACGCGGTTCGACAGCTTCAGAGCTTGCTTTCACAGCGGACGGAAAATTCGCGCAAAGGCCTGCGGGTGCAGGTCGCGAAGGGCGGCTGCTCAGGTCTGCATTATGAAATGACGCTCGACGAAAGAAAAGACGGCGACGCAGTAGTGGAGCGCGATGGGATGCAATTTTTTATCGATGACGAGAGCGTCCCCTACCTGCGTGGCGCGACCCTGGATTTCAGCGACGGTTTGACCGCCGCCGGTTTCCGAATCGTTAATCCAAACGCGTCGCGAACATGCGGATGCGGTTCGTCATTTGAAGCACCGCAGTCAGCTTGAAACCAGAGAATCTTCGCACGCTGCAGTGATGGACTATGGAACTTATCCGTACGACGAGCCGTATGTCCGACCACGGCGGCGCATCAATCATTTTGCTTGGACAGTTGCGATTTTGCTGTTGACCGGTTTTGCGCTGGCAGCGTGGCTGGGCAGTTTTTATATCTTCGATCAACCGGAACGGCCTGACAGCTACCGGATCTTACAAAAACTGCACAAGATTGAACCGCCGAAGCGTTTTGAGCTGACCGCCGCGCCGGCAGGCGAATTTCTAAACCCGCAACAGCTGTACGAGCGCTACGTAGGGATGGGCGCTGCCGAACTTGCCCGGGCGAACGCTGAACTGGTCCGCAATTACATCCGAAATTATCAACAGGTGCGCGGCCTGGTGCCTTATGTCGTGGGCCGCTACAGCATCGTTGCCACGCGCCAGCTCGGTCCCGGAGATGTGTTTACCTCCGGCGTGGTAGCACTCACTACTGCCATCGACAACGGCGAGCTGCTCATGGAGCATGTTTATCCTGCGCCTCCGGAAGCCCTGCCTTTAATGAAACAGACGCTCACGGTTGGATTGGAAATCAAACTGGAGCGCACACACGACATTTCTGCCGTGATCCACGCAGAGCGATTGGCTGATGGCCGGATCATGATCACGGCTGTTCCGCTTCTTTACGGAAGCTACACGGTCACGCGTGGCCTGGGCACGTTTCGTCTTGAGCCGCCGCTTGCTCTGAACCTGCCCGCAGGATGGCCGTTGTTTAAAGCAGAGGAACGCGCTGCTATTGAGCAACACGTGGCCGATTACCGGGAGAAGATGGCAACAGCCCAGGGCAGTCAGGTCTCCATACCTGGAGTGAGCCAAAGCGCGACTCCGCCGCCTGCCCAGAACCAGTTGGTGCGCGTCGAACAAGCCAAACCTGTTGAACCAGTTGCCCTGCCGCCACGAGCGTTGGTAAAGAATGAGAAGCTCGCCAAGCCCACGCCGTTGCCCAAAGGTAAAAAAGGAAAAAAGCAAAGACTTGAATCTCCCGTGCCGGCATCGACCCCTGCACAGCCAGTCGTCGCTCAGAAGCAAGCCGCGCCGACAGCTACACCGTTTGCAGTAGCGTCCGCACCTAGTCCGTCGAGGTTTCCGAATCTTCCTGCTGCAACGCCGGCGCCAGTCTCAAAGCCTTCGGGCGCCGAACCTCCAGCCGTCGCCCAGGCTCTGTCTGTTCCAACCGCTACGCCCGTACCGGTTCTTCCGGCCCAGCCCGCTCCAGCTGAGGGTTCCAATGTAGCGCTTGCATCGAACGCAGGCGGCGGCAGTTGGAAAACATTTCCACCCGGCAGGATGCCGCTCGGACGGCTTATCGGAACAGGCGATCTGCGAGACGTCGCCGAGCACGGACTCGCTGGCGAACGCGTCTATTTGAAGGGACAATTCGTAGTGAATTTTTCCGACGCGAACAAGGCGGTGCTGCGTCCCCGCACAAAACTGACGGACAAAGTGCTGCACTTCGGCGGCGGTTCATCTACGCGCATCATTGTGGAATTTCCGCGCGGGTACACTCCTCCACCCCAAGGCGCGACGGTAAGCCGGGATGAAATGCGGCCTTACGAAATCACGGAAGTGCGCAAAGACGACGATGGACAGCTGAACGTTTTTGTGCGTGAGATCATGCAACCGAATTAACGGATGCGTGTAGAAATCCCGTAGTGCGCAAGGCCATCCGGCTGGGTGCGGCGCGCCCGGCGGTCGCGCCCTACCAGATTTTGTTTTCTCTCGCTTTCTCCAAAACGAATCTCTAATTGCCTTGTTTTTTGCAAAGGAACTGCATGCAAGAATTTGAAAAACTCATAGGACAGCTCAGCGATTTCGTCTGGGGCCCGCCATTGCTGATTCTTCTTTTGGGCACCCACATTTTCCTCACGTTCCGCCTTCGTTTTATCCAACGATACCTCGGGAAGGCGATCAAGTTGTCCGTTCAGAAATCACCCGAGGGACGAGGTGACATCAGTCAATTCGGGGCGCTGACCACTGCGTTGGCCGCCACCATCGGCACCGGCAACATCGTTGGTGTCGCGACGGCTATCGCCGCCGGCGGTCCGGGAGCTGTGCTCTGGATGTGGCTGACAGGAGTCTTTGGCATCGCCACCAAATATTCCGAAGCGCTTCTTTCGGTGAAGTACCGCATCAAAACGGAAAGAGGGCGAATGGCAGGCGGGCCGATGTATGTCCTCGAGCGCGGCATGAAACAGAAATGGCTCGGCGTCATCTTCGCCATACTCACCGCCGTCTCCGCGTTCGGCATTGGGAACATGGTGCAGGCAAACTCCATTTCCTCGATGGTGAACGAAACATTCCGCATCACTCCGTGGATCACAGGCATCGTGATGGCTGTGCTGACAGCCTTCGTGATTCTCGGCGGAATTAAGTCGATAGCGAGGGTCTGCGAAGGGCTGGTGCCGTTCATGGCAATTTTCTATGTGGGCGGGTGCATCGTCCTTCTGATCATGAATGCTTCGACGGTCCCGGCAACGCTTGAACTCATTTTCAAAAGTGCCTTTACCGGTCATTCAATGCTGGGAGGCTTCGCCGGTGCAACGATGAAGGAAGCAATCCGCTTCGGCGTGGCGCGCGGGCTTTTTTCAAACGAATCCGGGCTAGGCAGCGCGCCGATTGTCGCCGCCGCTGCACAAACAAAAAATCCCGTCCGCCAGGCGCTGGTTTCTTCTACGGGAACGTTTTGGGACACGGTAGTTGTTTGCGCGATGACGGGACTTGTGTTGGTCAACTCCGGGGAATGGGCGAAAGGTCTCAAAGGAGCGGCACTCACCAAGGCCGCGTTCCTCGATCTCGGTATCGTGGGCTGGATCATTCTGACTGTCGGTTTATTGACCTTTGTTTTTTCCACGATTCTTGGATGGTCGTACTACGGGGAAAAAGCCGCCGAATACCTTCTCGGACCAAAAGTGATCAAGCCCTACCGCTGGCTATGGGTTGCGGCGGTCATCGTCGGCTCCGTCCTTTCTCTGCCCACGGTCTGGTCGTTTGCAGATGTCACTAACGGTCTCATGGCAATTCCCAATCTTATTTCTCTCATCGTGCTTAGTGGAGTCATTGTCGCGGAAACACGCCAGTATCTCTGGAACGATAATCTGGATGCTACAGCCCCGGCGGCGCCTACAAGTGAGCTGCCCACGTCTCCGGCGGCTGATGCGTCACCAAGCGTATAGCTGCGCAGCTTACTCGGTGCGCGACCGGAGAATCACTTTGCCGTCGCGCACTTCGATCGTGCCGATGTTGTGAGTGGCTTGAAAATCGGCGAGATAATCGCGCAATCGCCGCGAACGGTATTTCCAATTCAACAGATCGCGCGGCACTTGTTCTCCGTTCACAACGATCTTGTCCAGCCGCGGATTATCCAGCGATTGCGCGCCTTTGAATTCGAGCGTGATATCGCCGTTAAAATAATAACCCGGCCGGCCGAGAAGTTCTCCAAGAGGAACACTCGTCTGAAGACGGAGTTGGTTGCCCTCGATCGACACGAAGACTTTGCCCCGAATGCTTTCGGGGTTTGTGGCAATCAAACTGTTGACGTCATCCGTGGTCAGCTCGATCTCCGCAGGTTGAGCAGCGCGCGTCTTCTGTTCGAAATCATGCCACCGTTCCAGCGCAGCCTGAATTTGTTGGTCCGAAGCGCTGGATTCAGGCAACGGCACTGGCGCTTCCGCGATCGAATGCGTTTTGGCTACCCAATAGCTACCATAGAAAAGCGCCGAGTAGCGATGCAGTCCCCAATACACACCCGCGAAACAAGCAATCGCCAGCACGATTGCAAACACGACCAGGATAAGGCAGCCTCGCGCGAAACAACCCAAGCCTTTCCTTTTTGGCGGCGCCTCGACCCAGGTGTTCATCAAAGAGAGCGATTCGTTACTTCGTTACAACGTTACACCGTTACATTGGTTCTCTTGTAACCCTTGTAACTCTTTTAACTATTTAACGTGGCGAAGCCATTTTCGCCTGCGCTTCCATCAACTTGTCATAAAGCGCGCGCAATCCCTCCGAGAGCACGCGCGTGCCTGCGAGCATCGGCATGAAGTTCGTGTCGCCACTCCAGCGCGGGACGATGTGGATATGCAAATGATCGGGCACACCCGCGCCCGCGCATTCGCTGAGGTTGATGCCGATGTTGAATCCCTGCGCCTTTGTCGCAGCGCGCAAAAGCGCCTGCGCGTGCACCACCAAATTCCAAAGCTCAAAGATCTCGTTGTCGCCTAGAGCGGAAAGTTCAGCAACCTTGCGATACGGCACCACCATTAAGTGCCCAACCGCGTAGGGATATCGATTCATCATCAGAAACGCGTTTTTTCGCCGGGTGATCACCAAGTGCTCGGCGTCATCGCTCGCCCGGGCCGCCGCCTCGAGAAAATCGCGGTCACGCGGTTCCTTCTCGAAATACTGCACGCGCCACGGCGCCCAGAGCGCCTCCAAGTCTTTCTTCGGAAATTCTTCCATGGATGTTCAGAATTCGTTTCTTCTGTACGGGAAGCTGTCAGCTTCCCGCTTTACCGAGGGTAATTTCATCCGTCCCAAAGTCGAGCCACCATTTCTGTGCTGTCCCAAAAACATTCCAAGTCCGACCACCACGGCTTCCGCGGATGTCACGAACGACCCGATCGAGCAGTTTCTTTTTGGCTTGCTCTTAGTCGCGACGACAGATACACCGTACGCATGATTGCGCGTATATCGCGATTACTGATGATCGCGGCCCTCGGCCTGTTGCTCGGGGCGGTCAAGCCTCAGGACCCGGCATCCGCAAAGGATCTGGAGGGGCTACAGGGGACTTGGAAGCTGGTTTCGGCGACGCAAGACGGTAAGGCGTTGCCCGACGACAAGGTGAAGAAAACTACCATCGTCTTTAAGCATGACACCTTCCGCTTCCCCGAGTCAGCCGAGTACGCCACCAGCAGATCTGGAACGGTCAAGATCGACGCCACGAAACAACCGAAGCACATGGATGCCATCTCGACCAAGGGAGAAGTCATGCTCGGCATCTACGAACTGAACGGCGACAATTACAAGGTCTGCTTCGCCCCGACCGGTAAGCCACGCCCGAGCGAATTCGTCTCCAACCCCGGAAGCGGCTACATCCTTCAAGTCTGGGAGCGGAAGAAGAAGGAGTAACCAGGTGATAATGGAGAACGGATGGTTCGCCTTATCGAGACTTTCTCCTAAGTAAAAGCCGAAATAGGCGAAACAATCTTTCGTCGAATCATAGTTAGACCTAATGCGCCGCATGTTCGTCATTCTAGGTTGCGTCTTCACGACGATCCCCGCGTTGGCCGCAGAAAAGGAACCGATCCGAATTATCGATGGCTGGGGTGTCGCACGGCTGTACGGGAACGTTGCGGCTCGCGAGACTTACGATGCAAAGGCTGCCGACGCTTTCGAATTCATTGTGGAGGAAGTGCCGGCGCAAGAGTTGGCGAACCAGCGCGCTTCCGTTAAGAGATGGTGGGGTGCCGACGGGCCCAAACCGCCGCTGCTCGTCAAACGGATTTCGTTTAAGATTGGAGGGCTTCCGTCGCATTTCCGCTACAAGCATACGAAGACCTTGGCGACATGCTTTATCCCCCGCAATTGCGTTTGGAGCAGCACGATGGCGACCTGCACCTTTTTCTATCGGCCTCAGATGCAGCGGCCGGCTACACCGCGACCTTTGTCATACGGAATGCCAAGCTCGTCAAAAGGATTGTGGCGTCAGGAGAGTTCCAAGAAGAACGTGCCGTGCTGGAGTTCAGCCACTGAGGTCTAACCAAGCGCTGCAGCCGACGCCTAGCCGGCGCGATTCCTTCCTTTTTCATGATTACAACACTTCCACGGTTAGCAAAGCTCGCTCTCGCTAGGCGCAGCTGAGCTTTTTCTCGTTAGACGACTAACATGCGAACTTCGACGAGACTAAAATCGGGTATGTTTGGCAAAGTCGAGCTGGCTCTCATCGCGCGATCAAAACGTAGCCATTTTCCGCTTCTCCTTTTCTTGCAGCGGATTTCAAGTTAGAGAGCGCAGCACCTCGAAGCTGGCGCAGCAGGCCTGGCGCTTTGCCCGTTGACGCAACCAGCGCGTCGAGATTTCCGTCGTTCCATTCGGCGACAGCGCGGTTCGGCTCGATGAAGTGCGTTTTGCGCAGGTAAAGAAGCAGCCCTTCATCTTTCGTGGAAACGACTTCGTAACGCCAGCGATGCGCCTCGGCTTCGCGGCGAACCTCTCGTCCAAAGACGACGAGAGCGTCGCGATGATCGCGAAAGCCGGAGAGGACTTTGAAAACTGTGTAGCCACCGGTGAAAAGGATTGCGATGATGAGCGCAACAGCGCTCCATTTATCAATGCTGGCACGCGTCTTTTGCTTCGTTGTAGCCACCGGCGTGTGGCCGGTCAGATCACCATTTCCGCTAGCCGCGGCACGGCTCACAGAGCCGTGGCTACAGGAACTGCGGTTCGCGACTTGAGCCGCGAGCAGCAAACAGAGCGGCGGAATAATCGGGAAAATCCGGTCAACCCGTTTGGATGGAATCAGTGACATCACGATCAGCCCGCCGATGCTCCAGCAAATCAGCCAGAAAGTTTCCGGCGGCATTTCGCGAAATGCAGCGCCGATCCTCCATCGACGCGACGCAAGATCAAAAACGCCTAGAGCTATTATCAGCACGCTCCAAGGGGCAAATTTGTGCAACAGATGCGGCAAATAAAAATACAGCGGCTGCGGCCGATGAATTGTTTCGCCAAATCGCCCAACAAATTCGCGCATCACAACTTCATCAAAAAACCCGGGTTGAAACACGGTCCCACCGATTACCCATACGAGAAAAATTGCGAGAGACGCGATCCACGGCCACCAGCCAGACCAGGCGGCATAACCGTTTCCGAGCGGCGCGCCCGGCGGTCGCGCCCTACCACGCCGCCATTGAAACAACGCAATTCCAGGCAGCAAGAACGCATAGACTATCGGCCCCTTGATTAGCATCGCTACTGTGAGCAACGCAAAGAGGCAAATTCGATCACGCGATTGCCACTCCGTCCGTTCCCGGGTTTTCTTCCAAATCAGCAACCCGATCAGAAAAATCACGAATGCGAGCGGCATATCTGTACGCACGAGCGCGGCCAAGCGCGGGCTCAGCAGATTTAATCCAAATGCGCTCATGGCAATTAAGCCGACGAATGATCCACAAGCAGAGCTCGCAGCGCGACACAACAACAGCGCGAGGACAACGGCAGCGAGAAACGATGGTAACCGCCACGCCACATCCCATGATCGCGTCAATGCAAAAAGCGCAGCCGACACCCATCCAATGAGCGGCGGTTTGGTTGCTATACGCTCATGTGGCGTGTGCTGGTAAAGCCAGTGACCCTCCTTGACCATTTCGAAGGAGGTGAACGCTTGCTTGGCCTGATCGTAATCATCCAGATGCCACGGCAAATTCGCGATTGCGAAAAGCAGGAACGTCGTCGCCACGACGATCCACAAGGTGCGCCGGTCTTGCAGCACGTCATTTTTTGTCATGTCGAGCGAAGTCGCCTGCCAAGCCGTAGCTTTATGCGAAGGGCTGGAGACATCTCCAATTGTCAGGGTCCAGAGATTCCTCGACTACGCTGCGCTCCGCTCGGAATGACACTCATATGGTCTCAATCGCGCCAGAGTATCGCGCGCATGGGCGCGCCATCGGCGCCGGCGATTTTCAGAGGAAGCGCAGCGAAATTATAAATCCCAGGCGGAACATCGCTGAGATCCAGCGATTCAACGATGGCAACGCCGGCGCGAGCGAGCGCGTGATGGTTCTGCAACGATTTGGAATCGATTTCATCCGCCGATGGCAGGTCAACGCCGAGCAGCTTCACGCCATTTTTTTGCAACCACGCGGGGACATCGGCCGCGATCACAGGAATCTGATTTGGAAAAATTGTCGAGTCGCTCCAGCGACCGGTCTTGACGAGCAGGCGCGAGGTCGCAGCGATTTGCTCGGCGTGCGGCTGGAGATCTTCTAGCGTGATCAGATGCTTTTGCTTGGAGCGCGAAAAAGCCAGTGCGAGATCGACCACGGTTGCGCAGCCGAAATAAATGTCGAGCGGCGCGTTCTCGATCGATTCGCCCTTCGAGTCGAAATGAAATCGCGCATCAGCGTGGGTGCCGTTGTGCACGCTCATCGTGACGGCGCCCAGATTTAGGCTCGCGCCTTTGGCGATCTCTCTCGTTAGGCGATAATGAAACGGCTCGTCACCGGGCCATTCCGCGAAGTCATTCGAAAGTGTTCGTGAAATATCCCAAATTTTCATCGTGTGCTCAGTTGAATCCTGTGGTGTTCATTAAAGCAATCTCAAGACCGCCGCTCCTTGAGTTCTTGAATAATTGCTTGCGCTGCTTTTTCACTGGCTCCGCCGCTGCCCAATTCATTAATGATAGCGTTGAATGCGGAGAGCATCCGTACGCGTGCGTTTGCATCTTCGAGTAATAGCCGCACAGCCTTGACGATCACATTTGGTTTGGCCTTGTGCTGAATAAATTCCGGAACCACTTCTTTGTCGCCAAGCAGATTAGGCATGCCAAGATATTCCACGTTCACGACGAGTCGTCCTGCGAGGTACGTCGGCCAAGCCACCTTGTAAACGAGCACAAACGGCAGGCGGAAATAAGCAGCTTCCAGCGTGGCGCTTCCCGATGCAATAATTCCCGCCCAAGCCCGCTGCATGATGTTTGCTGTCTGGCCCATTGCAATTTGAATGACCTGTCGATCCTGCCGGGTCAGCATTTTGGTCAGTTCCTGCGCCAGCGTCTCGGATGCGGCCGCGACTTGAAACTGCGACGTGGGCCTGGCTTTTAAAAGTAGGTGCGCTGTCTCGATCATTACCGGAAAAATTTTTCGTACTTCGCGCGAACGACTGCCTGGGAAAAGTCCCATCAAATTGGGATCACGCTCAACATCGATCTTTTGGGCCTGTAATCTTTCGATCATCGGATGCCCGACAAACACCGCGCGCAGGCCCGATTGGTAGTAGAGATCGGTTTCAAACGGAAAAATGCAGAGCACCAGATCAATCGAGTGCGCCATGCTTTTGATCCGACCACGGTTCCATGCCCACACCTGCGGGCTGATGTAGTAGATTATCTTTTGCCGCTGTGATTGCATTTGGAGTGCCCGGGCAAGGCGCAAATTGAATCCCGGGTAATCGATCAGGACGACCGCGTCGGGCTTGCGCTCGAGAATTTCTTTGAGCGTTTCGCGAAATTGTTCCCGAAAATAACCGTACTTTCTGATCACTTCCCACAAACCGAGAACTGCGGCATCGCCAATCCAATTTTTGAGTTGTTTGCCGGCGACCTGCTGCATTTGCGGACCGCCGCGCCCCGTGAACTTCAGCCCGGGATCCAACTCGCGCAGCGCGCGCATCAATGCCGCCCCGTGATTGTCGGCGCTTACCTCCCCGGCTACGAAATAGATGATCATTCTTCTGCCGTGGCGGGCGTGCCGGCTGCGAAGTCGAGCGCCACGCAGGCGACACGCCTGCCTCTACAGTAAGACTTGCCAGGTGAGATTGTCCTAAGCACTCCCAGCGATTTGCTTGGTGATTTTGACCGCCGACTCCAGAGCCACTGTGGCTTGCGAACCCGAAACGCGCGGCTGGCGTCCCGTGCTTGCGCATTCGATAAACGAAGTGAGTTGAAGTTTCAGCGGTTCTTCGTGTTCAACGCTGACTCGGTCACGCCAAATGTGCTTTCCGACACGCCGATAGATTTCGCCGGTTTGATTTTGATAATCAAGCGAGATGTAGGCGTCCTCCTGAAAAATCCGAATCTTGCGCATGCGCTCGGGACTGATGCGGCTTGCGGTCACGTTTGCCACGCATCCGTCTTCGAAATGCAATCGCACATTGGCGATGTCTTCACTCCGGCTAAGCACGGGCACGCCCACTGCGTCAATACTCCACAGAGGCGAACGCACGAAATGCAAAATGACTTCCAGATCATGGATCATCAAATCGAGAACGACACCGATGTCGGTACCGCGTTCGGAATAGGGTCTGAGTCGATGCGCTTCGATGAACCGCGGATGCGTCAGATGTTTTTCGAGAGCGCCCAAGACTGGGTTGAAACGTTCTACGTGGCCGACCTGCAAAATCAGACCGTTGCGCGCGGCCAAATCCGCCAGTGCAGCAGCGTGCGCAGTGTTGTCAGTGATCGGCTTTTCTACCAGCACATGTTTACCCTTTGCAAGAAGAGACCTTGCAACCTCGTAGTGCGTGTTAGTGGGCGTGGCTACGGAAGCGGCGTCAACCATCCCAATGAATTCATCGAGAGACCTGGCAGGGGTCGCGCGGAACTTGGTCGCAATTGTCCGGTTTATAATGGGATCCGCGTCATAGACTGCAGTGAACTCAACCGACGGCGTCTCCGCATACAGGCGCGCATGATTGCTTCCGATATGGCCAACCCCGGCAACACCTACGCGCAAATTTTTCATCCCTTAAGACCAGTCAACGCGCGAAAGTTTTCGGGGTCAAATGACATGGTTGCCAACGGTACGGTCGGCGTGCTGCGCCGACCGCACGCCGCGGCGCGGCGTCCCTACCCTTCCGCATAATTCGCAAGAAACCATTGGTATGTTTGTGCGATGCCCTCGCGTAGCGGAATCATCGGCTTCCAACCAAGAACGCGAAGCTTGGTCACGTCCAAAAGCTTTCGCGGTGTGCCATCGGGTTTAGTGGTGTCCCAGGCAAGTTCGCCGTCGAAACCCACAACCTCACAGATTAGCTCGGCCAGTTCGTGGATCGAAATGTCCTCGCCGCAACCGACGTTGATGATTTCGGGGGAATCGTATTTCTCCAGCAGTAAAACGCAGGCCGCAGCGAGATCGTCCACGTGCAAAAATTCACGGCGCGGCTTGCTAGTTCCCCACACGACTAACTTTGGGTCCCTCCGTGTTTTTGCTTCGTGTGCTTTGCGCAGGAGCGCAGCCAGCACGTGCGAGGTTTCAAGATCGAAATTGTCGTTCGGGCCGTAAAGATTCGTCGGCATCGCCGAGATGAAATTCGCACCGTGTTCGCGAGCGTACGCCTGGCAAAGCTTGATGCCGGCGATCTTGGCAATTGCGTACGCTTCGTTCGTTGGCTCCAGCGGCCCGCTGAGCAACGCGCTTTCAGAGATGGGTTGCGGCGCAAACTTCGGGTAAATGCAGGAGCTTCCGAGAAAAAGCAGTTTGCGCGCGCAATTCTCGTACGCCGCGCGGATGACGTTGTTTTGAATCCGCAGATTCTCGAGGAGAAATTCGACGGGATAATCGTTGTTGGCTTTGATTCCGCCGACCTTCGCCGCCGCGACGACCACGATGGGTGGTGTCTCTTGCGCAAAAAAATTCGCCACCGCATTTTCATCTGAAAGATCAAGCTGCGCTCGGTCGCGCGTCAGCAAATTCTTGAACTCTTCTGATTTGAGCCGCCGAAGCAACGCGCTGCCGACCATCCCCCTATGACCGGCAACGAAAATCTTGTCGGATTTATTCATGAGGTTCACTCGGGCATCATTCGTAGTCCAAAAAGAATTCCACTACCTCGCATCCGGGAATCGGCCGACACCATTTCGGTTGCTCCGCCCTCCAGTGCGCTCGCGATTTGAAGTGCGTCGAGGCTGCGAATCATGACTGGCCTTGATGCACCGTAGCAATGGCGCACCACTCCAATCGCGCGGCTTTTCACCCTGGGATCGTAAGGAATCAGCTTAAAATTCCCCCTCTCGATTTGCCGCAGGAAACTTTGAAACAGGATCTCGGCCGCACCCCGCTTTACTCCGCCCGAGATTTCCTTTCGCCAAAATGCACACTGCACCTCATGTATTGTGAAACTTGAAATCAGGGGCACCTCGGGATCATCGGCGAACCGCTTAAATGTCGTCGAGTCTGGTTCCGCGACGTACAGTTTAACCAGCGCAGAGCTGTCCCAGAAACGCATCGGCTTAGAAACGATCCTCGCGGTCCCAGTCCTGGATTTGTTGCGCGCTTATGCCGATTCTGCCCGTGCTGTATTTCCGGCGCAGCTCATCCAGTTCAGCCAACCACTTTTCCTTGTCGCGTTTTTTTCTGCGCGTCGGCACCGCGACAAGCTTGGCTGTTTCCTTTCCGTGGACGGTGATCACCACTTCTTCGCCGCGGCTGGCGTGCTTCACCATTTCAGAAAGTCGGGCTTTAGCTTCGCGAAGCGTTGTCGTCATGTAGTCACTGTAGTCACGATTCGTCCAACAGGCAAGATCAAGGGCGCAGTGTCTGTACAAGTTTGGCTTTGCTTTTCCTTCGTTGTCCTGAGCGAAGCGAAGGATAAACCGTGCGAAGGTGGATCGCGTCCTTCCCTGGCATGCCGTAGCAGTGCGGAGGCGGGGAAGGCGGTGTCGAAATTCACGCGCTGGGATCTTGTCGATCTTTCGCAGTTCAGAGTAAAGCTGAAAGCGGAATTTCAGGCAAGCAACCAGGACATGTACCGGCCCGAGGCGATTGTGGCGACCAGCGGGAAGTAATTTAACTCGTGCTCCTGCTCGTAATCCTGCTCGTGCTCGACATTCTGATTTCGATTACGGATACGAGCATGAGCAAGAGTAAGAGTTGCTGAGAGCGGCGCCGGACGTAATGGTATTATGCTGATGATTGCAAAACCGGCCGAGACATTTCAGTTCGATACCATCGACGATGTGCTGAGCGATATCGCCAAAGGGCGCATGGTGATCGTGACCGACGACGCGGATCGCGAGAACGAAGGCGATCTGGTGATGGCAGCCGAAAAGGTAACGCCGGAAGCGGTTAATTTCATGGCCACGCATGGGCGCGGCTTGATTTGCGTGCCGATTCCGAACGAGCGCGCTGAGCAGCTCGGTCTGCAACGGATGGTCGCGCAAAACCGCGAGAAGCAGCGGACCGATTTCACCGTTTCCGTGGACGCGGCCCGCGGCGTGACCACGGGTGTCAGCGCTTATGATCGGGCCACAACCATCCTGGCAATTGCCAACCCGAAATCATCGCCGGAAGACCTGAACCAGCCGGGGCACGTATTCCCGCTGCGCGCGAAAGACGGCGGTGTGCTGCGCCGTGCGGGTCACACCGAAGCCGCGGTCGATCTGGCGAGAATGGCGGGGCTCCAACCGGCCGGTGTGCTTTGCGAAATTTTACACGACGACGGCACCATGGCGCGGTTGCCGGAACTGATGGAGTTTCGCAAAAAACACAGCTTGCGCATTTGCACGATCCAAAGTTTGATCGCCTATCGGCGTGTTCGCGAAAAGCTGGTGGAGCTGGAACAGATCGTGAAAATGCCGACAGAATACGGCGATTTCGATTTGCACTTGTATCGCTCGAAGCTCGACGGCCAACATCATCTCGCGCTCGTGAAAGGCAAGATCGACAAAAGCAGGCCGACGCTCGTCCGCGTGCACAGCCAATGTCTTACGGGCGATGTTTTCGGCTCGCGCCGATGCGACTGCGGAAATCAGTTGCACGCCGCGCTGCGGCAAATCGCAGAGGAAGGTAACGGCGTTTTGGTTTATATGCGCCAGGAAGGACGCGGCATCGGGCTCGCGGCGAAAATCCACGCTTACAAGTTGCAAGAGGAAGGGCTCGACACGGTAGAGGCAAATGCGAGGCTCGGTTACCCGAGCGATCTGCGCGATTACGGTCTTGGCGCGCAGATTCTGTTCGATCTCGGCGTGCGCCAGTTCCGGTTTCTGACAAATAACCCGAAGAAAGTGGTCGGCCTGGAGGGATACGGTCTCGAAATGATCGAGCAAGTGCCGATCCGTACCCAAGCCAATCCGCATAACGCCAAATATCTCGAGACAAAGAGGAACAAGCTGGGCCACATGCTTTAGGGCGTTTGCGAATGCCGAAATCCGAGTGACGAATGACGAATGACGAAGGAATCGCCGCGTCGTCCGCCAATCACCAAAACCAGGCGCACGTTCTGTATCGTTGCGAGCCGATTTAATGCGCAATACGTGGACGGACTCGTTAATCACGCCACGCAAGAGCTGCGTGCCCTTGCACCGGACGCGACGATTTCTGTCCACCGCGTGCCAGGTTCATTCGAAATTCCCGTGGTTGTGCGCGAGTTGGCGCACAAGGAGAAAGCCGATGCCATCATTGCCTGCGGCGTGATTATGCAGGGTGAAACCAATCATGCACAAAATCTAAGCCGCTCCGTCACGGACGCGCTGCAACGGATCGCAGTCGATCACGCCGTGCCAGTGATCAACGTGGTGCTCAGTTTTGACAACGAAACTCAAGCGCGCGAGCGCTGTCTTGAAAACAAGATTAACCGTGGCACCGAAGCCGCACGCGCAGCGGTGGAAATCGCCAGTGTTTTGTCGCAGCTTCGTGGAGGGTAATGCTTATGGGCAAGCGACGGCGCGCTCGCGAAGCAGCAATCCAATACCATTTCTGGCGCGATCTCCAGCGCGGCGAAGGACCGGAGAAGATCGAGGATTTCTGGGAATTTTGTCCGGCCAAGCCGCGCGTGCGCGAGTTTGGACAGCCGCTCATCGAAGGGATGATGGCGCATCTTCCGGAGATAGACGAACGCATCACACGCTATTGCGAGAATTACGAATTCCGGCGCATCTCTGCGGTCGATCGCAATATTCTGCGCCTTGCCATCTATGAAATGCTTTATCGCGACGATATTCCGCCGGTGGTTTCGATCAATGAAGCGATCGAACTGGCCAAAATATACGGCGGCGCCGAATCGGGCCGGTTTGTAAACGGAATTCTCGACCGGGTGCGCAAAGATTTGGACCGGCCCGCGCGCGAAGCGGTGAAGAAGGAGTCGTGATTTGTTGAAGCGTTGATTCGTTGAAGCAGAGTCATCCTGAGCGGAGCGAAGCGGAGTCGAAGGACCCCGTGGCGTCACGTTTTGGTTTCATTACGGGATTCCTCGACTTTGCTCGGAATGACATGTTTTGAAACGCTTTAACTCTTCAGCTTGGTTGATCCTGCAACATGAATTTCCTTCAATCCCTCGCGCAACAATTTGCTGGCAAACCCATCGATTGGGATGAGCTGGAAGAAGCGCTCATCCGTGCCGATCTCGGCGTGCCGATGACAATGCGAATCATCAAAACGCTCCAGGAACGCGAAGCTTGGGCTTTGCTTGGGATTGGCGATGTGATCAAAGCGGTGCGCACGGAGATTGCGCGAATTTTGCCGCATGATCCAGCGCCCATCCGACGAGCGATTGGAAAACCAACAGTGATTTTGATCGTCGGCGTGAACGGGACCGGCAAGACAACATCCACGGCAAAGTTCGCGCATTATTTGGGTAGCGCGCGCTTCCACCGTGCAGTTCGCGGCGTCTTGCCGCGAACATTCGGCGTTCGGCAGGATGCCGAACGCAGCCCGCTGGAAGCGAGCGCTACCCGCGTGATGCTGGCGGCAGCGGACACTTTTCGCGCAGCGGCGATTGAGCAGCTTGATATTTGGGCCAAAAGACTCGGCGTTGAAATAGTCCGCGGCAAATACGGCGCCGATCCGGCTGCGCTTTGCTACGAAGCGTATCAGGTGGCCGCCAAGGGCGACATTGACTTTTTGCTCTGCGATACGGCTGGTCGCCAACATACCAAAACGAACCTGATGGCTGAACTGCAAAAGGTAAAACGCGCCCTTGGCAAGCTGGATCCAACCGCGCCGCACGATACGTTGCTCGTCGTCGATGCGACCACCGGCAGCAACGCGCTCAGTCAGGCGCGCGAATTCCACAACGCGCTTGGACTCACCGGCCTCATCGTTACAAAACTCGATGGCAGCGGCAAGGGCGGCATCGTCGTTGCGATTGAGGATGAGCTTGGAATTCCCACGCGATTCGTCGGCACCGGTGAACAGCTTGAAGATTTCGCGCCGTTCGACAGGCAGACGTATCTCGACAATTTGTTGTGATGATCGTCATCTTGAGCGGAGCGAAGCGAATTCAAAAGATCCCGTGGCGCTGCCGTAAAGTAATTCCACGGGATTCCTCGACTTCGTTCGGAATGACGGAATAATTCCAAACAGCGTGGCCCAAGCAATCAAAGCAACAGTCGCGCCGGAAGAAACTGTGCCTGCGGTGGTAGCGACAGGCCTTGGCGGTTTCATCGCGAAATTCACCGTGCTCAAAGGCGCGCAACGCGAGTTGTGGCTGACGTTCCTGATCAAGTTCCTCATTTACACGGCGTACTCAGTCACGAACAAGACCATGGTGCTGTGGCTGTCGAAGGACCTCGGCTTTAGCGATCAAGCCGCGGGCGCATTGGTTGGCTGGGTGTGGGCGCCGGCGATGACAATTTTCACATTGCTGGCCGGCTCGATCACCGATGCGATCGGATTGCGCCGCACTTTTTTTCTGGGCGTCGCCATCTGCACGGTCGCGCGCAGCGTCATGGTCGTCACCACGATTCCGTCGCTGGCATTCGCGTGCGGCGTTCTTCCGTTGGCAGTCGGCGAAGCTCTCGGGACACCGGTGCTGCTCGCGGCAACGCGGCGCTATTCCACAACAGCTCAGCGGTCCATCTCATTCTCAATCATCTACATGATAATGAACGTCGGCTACATCGCCGCGGGATGGATATTCGATTATGTGCGCCAACTGCACTTGCGCGTCAGTCTCTTCGGATTTGAGCCAAGCTCGTACCAGCAACTGTTCGCGGTCAGCCTCGCGTTCGAGATCGTGCTGTTCCCGGTGATCTATTTTATCCGGCGAGGAGCGGAAGCCCGCAATGGAGGCCCCGTGATCGAAAAATCTTCTCGCGACCCCGGGACTGCGTCTGGTTTCTGGAAAAGAATTGTAGAGACCGTGCGACAAAGCGCGATCGCCACGGCCCGCATTTTCGGGCGGCTGATTGGTCAATCCGGTTTCTACCGCCTGCTTGTTTTCTTCCTCTTAATCGGATTTCTCAAAGCCATCTTTTTACAGATGGATTATGTCTTTCCAAAATTCGGAATTCGCGAACTCGGAGTAAACGCGCCTGTGGGGAAACTTGCCGCGATCAACGCGATCATCATCATTCTCCTAGTGCCGGTCGTGGGCGCGCTGACGCAAAAGTCCGCGGCATATCGGATGGTGGTAATCGGCGCAGCGATCTGTGCCGCAGGAGTATTCATCATGGCGCTGCCGACGCAATGGTTTCAGTCTGCTGCCAACAGCCTGCCAGGACGCTGGCTGGGATACGGGTATCTGGGATTGCACGGAAGCATTCACCCCTATTACATCATGGCTGCGCTTTACCTTTTCGTTTTCTCGATCGGGGAAGCTTTCTATTCACCGCGCGTATACGAGTATGCCGCGGCGATTGCCCCGCCAGGACAAGAAGCCTCGTACGGCTCGCTCGCCTATCTTCCATTTCTCGTAGGTAAACTGCTTGTCGGCACAGGCGGCTGGCTGCTGGCTGCGTTCTGTCCGGAGCACGGCCCGCGGCATCCCGCCACGATGTGGCTGATCTTCGCGCTGGCCGCGTCAGTTGCTCCGGTGGGATTGGTTGCACTCCGTCGCTACATTCGCGTTCCCGAAGCCGGCCGGCAGGATTGAACTACCGCGAAACGCCAGAGATCCCAAATCGAACGCCAAATATAGAATTTCTGAATCGAACTTGCGCTGCGAATTGAAAACCCTGCCCAGCCATTTTGCGTCTTTTATTCGAATCTTAATCAGAGGAGGAAAGCTTCGCGCATTTGCCGGAGACGACCATTGCGCGTACAATAAAGCTCTGCTAAAAGGGGCGCTTCTCACGCGACAAATCAGGGATGAACACGATGCGATTAACCTACAAACATTCGCACAAAACTCTGTGGTTTGGTCTGGCCGGTGCACTCATTGTGGTTGTCGGCTCGATCTTATTTGGCTATGCTCAAACACAGAAAAAAGAAGCCGAGAAAGCAATGAATCCGACAAAACCCGTTCCCAGCGAGGCTGAATTGCAAAGGCAACTGACCAAGGAACAGTACCACATTGTCCGGGAAGGCGGCACCGAAACGCCGTTTCACAATGCCTACTGGGACAATAAAAAGCCCGGGATTTACGTCGATGTCATTACTGGCGAACCGCTCTTCAGTTCGACCGACAAATTCGACAGCGGCACGGGCTGGCCCAGTTTTACCAAGCCGATCGCGCCGGACAACGTTGTGGAAAAACGGGATTCTTCATTTGGAATGGAGCGCACGGAGGTCCGCTCAAAATCGAGCGATTCGCATGTCGGCCACGTTTTCGACGACGGTCCAGCGCCGACCGGAGAACGCTTTTGCGTGAATTCCGCTGCGCTACGTTTTATCCCGGTTGAGAAAATGAAGGAGGAAGGCTACGGCCAGTATCTCTCGCTCTTCCAGTCACAACAGAGCAGCCAGCAGCCGCAGAGTTAACAGGGAAAACCGTCAGGTGCGCGCGCCTCCCGCATTCGCGACCGCCGCACGTGTGCCCTGCATCGACGGGATGCCGGAGTCGTTCAGGCGAAAACGGACCTGACTCGTTTTGAACTCTCATATCCGCCGCGCTAACTTATTTCGCTGATCATGACCAGGGACGATTTCGATTACGCAATTGAAAACACGCACGTGATCGTCGCGCCGCAGCGGCAGATCGAGACGTTTGGCAACACCAGTTTCAACTTTTATCTGATCTCGGAGTTCATGGACCGTGTCGATCAGGTCCGGGTTCGCAACGGGAAAATCCACGCCGAACGTCCGCGGATTCTGACGCCGGAGCATTATACCCGGCTATTGCTGGAGGGGTTCGGCGAAAAGGCAGAGCGATACGTTGAGCAACTGCGCGAGCACGCCCGGAATGTCGCAGTGCTTCGTTACGGATTTCAGTTCCGCAAAACCGATCTGAGCGAACAGACCCTTCGCGACTCAATCGACGCGGTGATCAATCGCACAAAGCGACGCGTCGAGAGCGCAAACGAACCACTCAGCGCGATCATTCAGGGCGTGGACGACGCGTGGGAAGTCTGCCTGCTCAAATTTACAATCGACATGGTCGAACGCTCCGCAGGCAACAATCTCGGCGATTTTCGAAAGCGCGGTTTGATTGGGTAGCGCACGCCTCTCGCATGTTGGCGAGCGCGTCCTCGCAATCGCGAACTTTCTTATCAGTTCCCCACGACGCTGGAGGCACCAATTCAAAGAAAGCCTGTTTCGGCGCGACGCCCCTTCGACTTCGCTCAGGGCAGGCTACACCAGCACGCGAGACGCATGCGCTACCCGGAATCTGGGATTCGCCGCTTTAGCCACCCACCAAACTTTCAGCTTTCTTCGTTGTGGGCGTCTTGGCATTCTGCGCGCTCAAGCGGCAAGTGAAAAACTATCTCCAGCTTAATCTTAGTTTGCTCTACTGGATTTTGATTGCGCCGTTTACCGGGCAATTTTTCAAAATCGCGCCGATCTTCCGGCAGATGGTATTCGTCGGTGTTCGCGCGGCGCCGATGGTGGCGCTGACGGCATTCAGCGTAGGAGTCACTCTGGCGATGCAGGCCGCACATTCTCTCGAAAGCCTCGGGGCGCAGATGTACATTCCGGACTTGGTGATGCTCACGCTGCTGCGCGAAATGGGGCCGGTGTTGATCGCGGTGATTGTGATTGGACGCAGCGGCTCTGCTGTTGCAGCTGAGTTGGGCACGATGAAAGTGTCCGAAGAAATCGAGGCACTGGAAGTGATGGCGATCAATCCGGTTCAATATCTGGTGGTGCCGCGTTTCCTGGCCATGATGGTGATGTTGCCGGCGCTCACCATCTTTGGAAATTACATCGGCATTGTCGGCGGGTGGGCTGTGTGCCGCTTCGCTCTGAATTTCAACACCGCAGGCTATATAATGCGTGCGCTGGAAAGCGCGGACACCTGGGATTTGTATTCAGGAATGATTAAGAGCGCGGTTTTTGCCTGGATTATTATCACAATCTCGTGCAACGCCGGGCTGAACGTCGAAGGTGGCGCCGAGGGCGTCGGCCAGGCGACTACGGCGTCGGTCGTGCAAGCTTTGCTTGCAATGCTTGTCATGAACGCGGTGCTTACTGGAATCTTCTTCTTTGCGGGATGATACGAATGACGAAGCTCGAATGACGAAGGAATGATATGAATGACAAAGCCCGAATGTCGAATGACGAAGGAATGACGAAATCCGAAAGGAAGACCTACGATTCTGAGGAAGCGTTCTGGGATGACGGCAACGCGCCGATGATTCGCGAAGAGGCAAGCGAGAACCGTGTTTACGATTTAGAAGAACGCACGGCGCGATTTGGAGAAGCGGTTATTGATTTTGCAAAAGCAATTCCGCAAGATTCGGTGACAAACCGTATCATTAGCCCACTCGTCGGCGCTGCAACAAGCGTCGGCGCCAACTACGTCGAAGCCGACGACGCAGTTTCCAAAAAGGAATTTCTGAAAATCATTGGAACGTGCCGGAAGGAAGCGCGCGAAACCAAGCATTTCCTTCGGATGATTGTGAAGGCAGTGCCCGAATTAAAACCACGGGCTCGGACGCTCTGGCTTGAAGCCAAGGAACCGCATCTGATCTTCTCCAAGATCTGGAGAAATAAGTAAAGGTTGACCCCATGCGAAGCTCTATACGTCTGCGTAGCCGACGCTTTCGTCATTCGGGCTTCGTCATTCTTTCGTCATTCGTCATTAGGATTTCGTCATTTTTTGGACACTCGTTCGTTCGTCATTTCAACCATGTCCACTGACTCAACCATCATCGAGGTAAACAACCTCGTCCGGAGATTCGGCGATCGCGCGGTGCTCGACGATATCTCATTCAACGTCCATCGAGGCGAGACCCTGGTGATCATGGGGGGCAGCGGTTGCGGCAAAAGCACTCTGCTGCGGCACATGATCGGGTCAATGAAACCGACTTCAGGGTCAGTAAGGATTTTTGGCGAAGAGATTACAGCAATGAAGGAACGTCAGGTCGAACGGGTGCGTTTGCGACTCGGGATGCTGTTCCAATCCGGCGCGCTACTGGCGTCTCTTACGGTGGACGAAAATGTTGCGCTGCCATTGGTGCAACACACTAAAAAGTCGCCGGACGAGATCGAACAAATCGTAAAACGAAAGCTTGAGATGGTTGGGCTGACCGGGTTTGAAGACCTTAAACCAGATGAAATTAGCGGAGGAATGAAGAAGCGCGTAGGACTTGCCCGCGCGCTGGCTCTCGACCCGGAATTGCTATTTAGCGACGAGCCGACCTCAGGTCTCGATCCAATCATGACCGCCGTGGTGGACCAGCTAACGCTGAAGTTGGCTCAAGGCACCCACATGACCGCAGTCGTCGTATCGCACGATATGACCAGCGCCTTCCGCATCGCCACGCGCATGATTATGCTTGGACATGGCTCGATTGTGGCGCAAGGCACGCCGGACGAAATTCGGAACAGTTCAAATCCCGAAGTCCAGCAATTTATCCACGGCGAACCCGACGGCCCGATTCCGTTGAACCTTTCGCAGGAAGAGCATAAAGACCATCAGCATGTTCGGCCCCGCCCGTTCCTAGGCGCGCGGTTCCGTTTTCATCACAAGCGTCCATGAAGCGCAATCTCTCCGATTACCTCGTCGCACTTTTTGTAATCGCGTGCAGCATTGTCCTGCTGGCCGCGCTTACTTTCGCGCTCTCAGGATATCACCTCAAGAAGCCGACGCGCACCCTGCAGATCAACTACGAAGATGTGACCGGGATCAAAGTGCACTCGGAAGTACGTTACGCAGGCGCACCCGCTGGGCGCGTGATCGCGATGCGGCATCTCACCGCGCAAGAGCGTGAAGGTTGCGTAAACAAGAAGGACGCCGTTCGCGTGACGGTCAGCTTGGATGAAAGCATTCCGCGGTTGCCCGCAGATGTCACGGCCACACTCAGCTCCGACACATTGCTCTCGCCAAAGTTTGTGGCGCTCTCCGCGGGGACACCCGGCAGTGAGACGCTGGCAAACAACGCAGCGATCGAAGGCCATCCCGCGTACGGGCTCGAGCAAATCACCGCGGCGGCCGGCCCGTTGTTCGATAACGCAAATAAATTACTCGATAATCTCAATGTCACGGTCACGGGTTTGAAGAAAGACCTCGACCAGTTCACGCCAAAACTCGGGCCATTGGCCGACTCGCTTAAGGCAGATGTGGACAATTTACAAAACGTGGTCACAAACTTGGACAGTCTTGCCAAAGGTGCAGACTCAGTGCTCGGAACAGCCGACCACTTCATCAGTACGACAGACAAGCAGCTTCAGGAACAACTGAAACAGCTGCACGTTACGCTCTTGAACCTCAAGGTGGTCACCACATACGCCAAGGCGCTGGTCGAAACACTCGCCGAAAAACCGAACCGCGTTATTTTCAGCGGCAAACCGGCCAAGCTGACACCCGAGGCCGAAATTCTGAAAAGCTCAAAGCCTCTGCCCGCAAAAAAACCGTGACGTTATCTGGCCGTATTAGCACCAAAGGCACATGGCTGATCTGAGCCTTGGGGACGCGCCAACGTTCGTTCGTTGGAACGCGACCCAGCTAGCATAGCGCAGATGGAAAGACGTGCCGAGCTAAATTGATAGCTACTCTATCTTCTTACCCGCCGCTAAAACGTCACCGTAACCTGATTGGAGCAGTTCTGCGTTCCTGCTTCGCACACCTTATATGTGAAGGTGGCGTGGCCCCTTTGGCCTGTGCTATCGGTATAGCTGCTCGGCGTATTGGGGACTGTCGCAATGATCACCCCATTGCGGTAAATATCGACATTCGCCGAAGTCGCCCCGCTCCAGGAGAGATTCACTGTGTCAATACCGTGCACCTTGCGGCCGGACGCCGTGAGCGTGATCTGACTCGGCGTAGGAGTCGCCGTCGGCGTAGCTGTTGGCGTTGGGGTAGCTGTTGGTGTCGGGGTCGGCGTGCCTTGGATCAGCGGCACGAAGTTGACGAAGACATCTTGTTGTGAGTTACCGCTGATGATCACCCGCCCGTCGGTCCAAGCGCCGATGGCCGTCGTCCCGAAGGAGCTGTGGTAGTCGTAGTCGCCCTCGTAAGTTGCCTGCACCGCCGAATCGGGCTGGGCCGGCAACGGGCTTAGTGCCCGCCCGACTTGGTCATCGGTCTGCCAAGTCGCGCCGTTGTCCAGCGAGACCCGCCCCCAGCGCCGATAGCAGGGCTGCGAGGACGAACCGACCGTGCAGTTCAGGTCGGCTCCGCCGTTCGCTTCGCGCTCGTCGTACCAGCTGGCGAAGAGCGCCCCGCCTTGCGTCGCCGTGAGCGAGGGCTGCCACTGCATGGCGGTGCCTGTGTCGGTGTTCAACTTTACCGGGGTGCCCCAAGTTAGGCCGGCATCGGTCGACCGGATGTAGTAGACATTGCCGTGGTCGGTCGCGCCGCTGCAAACGACGTTCTGACCGCAGGCCGCGTAGTCGAGGCTGACCACGCTGCCGCTGGCCGCTGGCTCGCCCCAGCCCATGTGCCGCCAGATGGTCGAAAAGACCAGCGCGAAATAGCCGCTGGTGGACCGCCCCGGCCCTTGGAAGCTCGGCCCGGCGTTGACGCTCGTCCAAGTAACACCGCCATCCGTCGAGCGGTACATGACGTTCTGCCGGGTGGTTAGGCCGCCGCCACCCTCGTTCATCGTCGCCACGTAAACCCGGCCACTGCCTTGCAAGTCGCCAGTGACCTGGATGTCGCGGATGAAGCCGGGATTGAGTTGCACCTGCGTCCATGCGGTGCCGTTATCGGAGTAGGTGACGTAGAGAGCGCCGCCCCCAATGTTGAAGTCGTTATAGGAGATATACATCCGCCCGTAGAAGGGGCTGACCGGGTTGTTATCGACCCACATGCTCTCGCGGTCATCACTGCCGCCGTTATGCGCGCACGCCCCGGTGGTCCAAGTGATGCCGTTGGCGGAGGTCCAGAGGCCGATGCCTTGCCCGCCACAGCCAGTCGCCAGATCGCCGGCGAACCACATGCCCAAGCGCGCGTTGTGCACCACGATCGGGTCGCCGTAGTTGGTGCCGTGGCCGGAGCAGAGGGGCTGGCCAGCGTGCCAGGTCGCGCCGTTATCGGTCGAATAAGAAAGACCGGCGTAGCAGCCGCTCGATGTGCGGCTGTCGTTGTAGCTGACGACCCAGGTGTTGTTCGGGCCTCCCCATTCCATGGTCTCCGACTGGGTCACTTTGGGATAGCTGCCGTCCGGGAGGATGACATCAACGTCGGAGCCGCCGATGAACAAGGGTGCCGGCAGCAGATTGTTGATCAATCTGGAGAATGTGGTGCTGCCTAATGTGCCGCCAACGGAAGCTGAACCCCCTTCTGCGACGCCGCACGCGATCATGATCGCCCCGGCCCGCATGTTCTCCTGCTTGTCGATGCCCAGTTCTTGAATCTTGGAACAGTCAAATCCGGGAGGTAAGAGCGGATCGATGGACTGGCTGATACTGTAATTTTGCTGCGCTTGTGCGTTGCTCACAGCGGAGAACGCGCCAAAGCCCAGCAGCGCCAGAAGAACACCGGTCAGGAAAACAAAGAGACCGATTAAGACCCGAACATTAAAAAACCCACCTTCGCAAAAGCTACGGCGGGCAGATGACGACTGAGAAGTAGATTTTGTTTTCATGGGATGAAGCTTGGAAGAATTCCTTTCAAACCTGAAAACGCAGAATCACGGCTAGGCGGCCCTATTTTTTTAACTCTTGGCTTTTATTTTTGGATTGTAGAAGGAGCCGCGATTTGCAGGGATCATGTCAGCTGCCAATGGCTCGATAGCGCCACATCAATTTGAAAAAGCGAAGCGCGTCGCGCACGGGACGAATCTTGCTCACTTGATCGGTGTAAACAGTCGTGATTGGGAGTGAGTCGATCCGGTAACCTTTGCGGCTGGCAATGATGAGCACTTCAGTTTCGTAATCGAAACCCCGAACGCTTTCGGGCCTAAGCAACTCTGGAATCAGCTGTCGAGGCAACATGCGGAAACCACACTGCGTGTCGGGAATTGTTTGTCCGCAAAGGCGACTAATCCGCCTACTCATACAGCGGTTGACGACGCGCCGGATAAACGGCATTCCGGCAAGATTGTTCATTCGATTGCCGATAAAAAACGCGGGCTGCGTCGCAGACATCGCCGCTACCAGGAAGGAATCGATCTCTTCGGGAAGATGTTGGCCGTCGGAATCGAGAAGAATCACCCACGCAACTTCTCGACCCAATCCGTCGCTGGACGAATTCGCCATGGCGAACCAGTGCCCAAGCCCTGTCTTGATCGCTTCGCCCTTACCGCGGTTTTGACCATGAACAACAACTTCCGCGCCGGCTTCCCGCGCGCGTTGTGCGGTTTGATCGGTCGAGCCATCATCAACCACCAGAACGCGATCGAGTCGTTCACGCGTTCGGCGAACGATATCCCCGATATGTTTTTCGTCCTGATACGCAGGAATGACAGCGGCGGTTTGCGATCTAATTTCCATTTCTGTCATGCCGAGCGCAGTCGAGACATCTCAAATTTGAATCCAGAGATTCCTCGACTTCGCTCGGAATGACAAGAACTAGAAGCGAACCCGCAGCAGCGCGCATGCGTTCGTCATCGCCGTACGACCGGATGAAAGTCGGCCGCGTGATACGAGCTGCGAACCAGCGGACCGGAGGCGATGTAGAGAAAACCCTTTCGACGCGCGATGTCGCTGTAGTAATTGAATTGCTCAGGCGTGATGTATTCAACGACCGGCAAATGTTTCGGACTTGGCCGCAGATACTGGCCCATGGTCAGCACTTCACAACCGACCTCGCGCAAATCGTCCATCGTCTGAAAAAGTTCGGTTTCCTTCTCGCCGAGCCCGAGCATCACGCCGCTTTTGGTCACAACATTGGGCCCTAGTTCTTTTGCCCGACGCAAAACTTGCAACGACGTCCGGTATTTGGCGCGCGAGCGTACCAGCGGCGTGAGGCGCTCCACCGTTTCCATGTTGTGATTGTAAATGTCCGGTCCGGCGTCGAGCACAATCTGGATGCACCAATCCTGCGCGTGAAAATCGGGAACCAGCGCTTCGACGATGATCGAAGGATCCATTTCGCGTATCGCTGTGATCGTGCGCGCGAAATGCTTCGCGCCGCCGTCCTTGAGATCGTCGCGCGCAACTGCCGTAATCACGACATGTTTTAGTTTCATGCGTTGCACCGCTTCGGCGACACGCTGCGGTTCGTCTTCTTCCAGCGCAAAAGGTTTTGCCGTTGTCACGGCGCAAAATCCGCACGCGCGCGTGCAACGGTCTCCTGCGATCATGAACGTGGCTGTACCGTGGCTCCAGCATTCCCACCGGTTCGGGCACTGCGCGCTCTCGCAGACCGTGTGCAACCGTAAATCCGAAATGAGCACCTTTGTTGAAAAGAAAACCGGATTCGACGGCAGCCGCACCTTGATCCAAGGCGGCTTGTGCGCCTGGTGCAGGGCGGGATCAATCTTCGCGCAGGACATGAGAGAAAGTTTTAAGTCTTAAGCTCTAAGTTTTGAGCGCTCATTGCTCAAATCTGCCCTTAAAACTTAACACTTAAAACTTAAAACTCGATTACAGCTTCGTCCTGCCTGACAGCGCGGCTGCGAGCGTCAATTCATCGGCCGATTCAAGGCCGCCGCCGGCTGGAATACCGCGGGCGATGCGCGTGAGCGCGACCGGTTTGCTCTTCAACAGATCGACAATGTAATTTGTTGTCGCCTCGCCTTCCACGTCGGCGGGTAGCGCGAAAATGATCTCCGAGATTTTTTCTCGATCGACGCGATCCAACAATTCTTTGATGCGCAAATCTTCGGGGCCTACATGATCCAGCGGCGAAATTTTCCCGCCAAGCGAATGGTATCGGCCGCGAAAGGCACCGGTTTTTTCCAAGGGGAGAATATCGGTCGGCTGTTCTACAAGGCAAAGCAAGTCTGTAGCGCGCGAGGAGTCGACGCATATTTCGCAGATTTCGCTCGCTGCAAAAAATCCGCAAAGATTGCAGGCGCGAATAGACCGGCGCGTGTCCGCGATCGCGCGCGCAATTTGCTCCGGCTGGCCGTTGCGCGCCCGCACCATCCAGAGCGCGATTCGCTCCGCCGAGCGAGGGCCGACTCCCGGCATTTGCCGCAGTTGCGCAATCAGATTCCGGATGGCTGCCGGATATTCCGTCCGTTTCAACACGCGCTCAGATTGATTCGAAGGGCGGCTCCGTCAACTGCAGGACAAGCGGCTCCAGCCTGCGCAAATAAAATTCCAATGGAGGATCATCTTCATCCCCAGGACCGCGCGCCTTCTGAAATTCATTGTACGCTTCCGCCCATCGCCTTTCCCGGTAGAGGACTACTCCGCTCCAGAACGAATCTCGGCGCGCGATGTGTTCCGGCGTGGCATCTGCGGCGAGCCAGAGCGGCTCGTAAATTTCAAGCTGATCGTGCGAATTCAGCCCACTCACAAAATCAATCGGGCGCGCGACAACTGCCTCACTCACTCGATCAAAAGTCTGCGTGTCCATCAATGCTTTGGATCCATAGAAATGATTTAAGGCGCAGAACCTGCGGGCCAGCTCAATGGGTTCACCGCTGGCCAGGAGCAGAGGCCGGCGTCCGTCTTTCAGTGCACCGGCAATGATCATGCCGGAACTAATCCCCGCGCACAGGTCCAAGTCGCCAAGCGCTTCTTCGCTGTCTCTCCGGCGCTCGCGAGAATTCTTTATCATGTCGAGGATAACACGCACTGCTTTTTGCGCGTGCTCGGGGTCCGACGCGGGAAACCCGAAAATGCCAACGACACCTTCACCATCAGCAGCCTGCAAGTAAGCGCCTTCATCGGTCAGACGCGCAGCGGTCTCGCGAATAAATTTTGCTGCAGCTTCAGCGAACGCCGCAGGCTCCGAACCTTTTGCGAAGGCAAGTCCGCCACTGCGGATTCGTCCCGTGGCGAACTTGTTACCGATATCGCACACCACCACGCTTACTTCGTACGCTTTCGGGTGCGCATCGAACGAAGTTGTGGCGTCCTTTAGACGGCGAAATTCCTTTTTCGAAAGACGATCAGCAAAGAACGTTCGCACCATATGCGAGCGATCTCTCCGTAAAAAAGCCGACCAGCCCTCGGCTGCTCCAAATGCGAATACCAAGGCAAGAGCCGAGGGAATCGGCTGAAAGAACACCCGGTAAAGCGAGCAAACCCATGAAAGGCCGAACAGCTCCAGCAACAAGAGACTAAATAGCAGACGGCTACCCCACCGTGGGACGTTGCTCAGGCTGAGCCACGAGACACCAAGCGCGATCAGCAGAACAAAGACGTATTGCCATTTTTCACTGATGATGCGCGCCGCGCCGGCATAGTCGGAGACAAGCTGCGCAGCGGCCGCTTCGAAACCTGCCAGGAACTTGCTCGCGTGCAGCGCGCCGACGCCAACAGCGACCGCGATTCCAATTACGAGCGTTGTGATCAACAATCGCTTCATCAACGATCAGGCTTTTTGTGTCATTGCAGCCGGGTAATAGGATTGCACCACAAGTTCGCTCAGGAATTTGTCCGGTGCATCGATTGCCGCGGCGTTCAGAACAAACTTCGTCTGGCCCGTATTTTTTTTGATCAGGTTCAACCCGAACTGGTAATCCTTAAATAAATGAGCGCACAGATCGCTCATGTTCATCCGCTCAGTCTGCGCGCGCTCGACCAGGCGCCGAATCGCGCTCTCATCGAAAACAATTTCCAGCTCATGCTCGTTGCTGAATTTTTCGGCAAACTGACGCGCGTCGGCTTCGAGCATTTGCGCCTCTAGCTTGTGTCCCTCCACCATTAACCGATCAAGCACACGCTGCGGCTCGCGCACCAGCGCCGCAGTGACACGCAACTGTGTCAGGCCTGATCCGGCGAGATAATATTTATAATCGCGGAACAACTTTTCAAACACCGTGAGCAA
This sequence comes from Verrucomicrobiota bacterium, assembly GCA_003219695.1. Classification (GTDB taxonomy): domain Bacteria; phylum Verrucomicrobiota; class Verrucomicrobiia; order Chthoniobacterales; family UBA10450; genus Udaeobacter. The sequence goes on along the minus strand of QHQA01000007.1, from coordinate 26,369 downwards.
TCCACGCGCGCCGGTCTTTTCCTTCGCAGCAGCTTCTGCCAGCAGCCGCAGCGCTTGGTCCTCGAAACTGATCTCAATCCCGTAGGCGCGAAAGGCGCGCTCGTATTGCCGGAGCAAACTGCCCTCGGAATACTTCATGATGTTGAAAAGATCATCGGCGTCCAGGTCCTCACAAACCACGCGCACAGGCAAGCGGCCGATGAATTCCGGCTCGAACCCGTATTCGATAAAATCCTGGGTCGTGACGTGCCGGAACAATTCGTTGTCCATTACGTGAACCGGTTGCGCGCTAAACCCGATCTGTCCCTGCCGGACGCGCCGCGCCACCTGTTCCTTCAACTTCTCAAATGCGCCGCTCACCACAAAGAGAATGTGGCGTGTGTTAATCGTCTCGCGTTTCGCCTTGCCGCGTCGTTGAAATTCGAACGCGGCCTGTAATTGCGCCTGGAGATCGTTCATGCTGCGCACCGGCACTTCTGTTTCCTCCATTAACTTCAGCAGCGTGGTCTGCACGCCGCGCCCGCTCACATCCCGGCCGATCAAATTTCCCGCCGAAGCGATCTTGTCGATCTCATCAATGTAAATGATTCCGAACTGCGCGAGGTTCACGTCGCCATCGGCTTTGTGCACCAGTTCGCGCACCAAATCTTCCACGTCGCCGCCGACGTAACCGGTCTCGCTGAACTTCGTCGCGTCCGCTTTTACAAACGGCACTTTGATCAGGTCGGCGATGTGTTTGATGAGATAAGTTTTACCCACGCCGGTCGGCCCGACCAAAATTACGTTTTGCTTGATGTACTCGATCTCTTGGGCGCGCCTGGCATCTTCTTTTTCAAGTCGGCGCAGGTAATTGGCATGGTTGTAATGATCGCAAACGGCAATCGCGAGGACCTTCTTTGCTTCTTCTTGTTTGATTACGAATCGGTCGAGATGCGCTTTGATATCGCGCGGAAGTAGGTTGAATTCGAATTCCTCGTGCTCGGCTTTTTCCGCCTTTTCATCCTCCTCTGCAACCGCCGGCTCGGGCTCGGTAATGGTCGCGACCGAGACCCGATCGCCGAAGTTCTGTTTCATGAACTCGGTGATCTTGGCCTTCAGCTCTTCCGGTGACGGAAATGGCGGTGGCGGTGGTGGTGGGTTTTGTTGTGCCATGTGCAGGAAAAACATCGCGCCAAAGAAGCTCCCTGGCAACGATTCGTCTAAAATCTGACTCTCAGCTGCGAGATTCGTTCATCCTCGGTTTGTTCCCTGCTCTTACTCTTGCTCATATTCATGCTCTGATCTATTTCGAAACATTGAAAAATTCGACGCCGATCGAGTTTGTCGTGTCAGAAAACGACGCGAAGCTGCGCCTTGATCAGTTTCTGGCGAAGCGACTTCCGGAATTTTCCCGGTCGCGGCTTCAGCAATTGATCCGTGGCGGGTTTGTTCGGCTCAATGAGCAAACCACCCGGCCGCGGCAGATTGTCCGAGGCGGTGACAAGATTGATGTCATCGAGCCCTCGCCGGAGAAGATCGAGATCCGGCCAGAACCGATTCCGCTCGAGATTCTTTTTGAAGACGACGATCTCATCGTTATTAACAAGCCGCCCGGACTAACCGTTCACCCTGGCGCCGGTCAACGCGAACACACCTTGGTCAACGCCCTGCTCAGTCACTGCACTACATTGTCAGGCATCGGCGGGAAAGAACGCCCCGGCATCGTTCACCGTCTCGATAAGGAAACAAGCGGCTGCCTCGTGGTCGCTAAAAATGATCTGGCGCATCGGGAATTATCCAAACAGTTCGCCGCGCGCACAGTGGAAAAGATTTATCTCGCGCTGGTCGCCGGAAAATTGCGCAAAGCGGCTGGCGTAATTGAAGAGCAGATCGGACGGCATCCAGTCCATCGCCATCGAATGCGGGTGACTTCCCTCCGTGGGCGCGCAGCCAAAACCGAATACCGCGTTACTCGCTCGAGCGATCAGGCCAGCTTAATTGAGTGCCGGCTGCATAGCGGGCGAACTCATCAAATTCGCGTGCATCTGCATCATCTCGGTCACCCGGTGCTCGGCGATAAAGTCTATGCGCCGCGCCTTGCAAAAAATTTCACGCGCCAAATGTTGCACGCGTGGAAGCTTGGCTTCCGGCATCCGCGCACCGGCGAATGGAAAAGCTTTGAGGCCCCTTTGCCCGACGATTTCGCAACCGCAATAAAACTGACAATCGAATCTCAAAAGTCATGATGGCCTTGTCATTTCGAGCGGAGCGCAGTGAAGTCGAGAATGGAGCGACTGGGAAAGCCGCAACATGGACGGGAAACCGGAGGTTGAGCAAACGGGAAGTGAGCAAATCAAGTCTCTCGCTAATAAGACCAGAGATGTCTCGACTTCGCTCGACATGACAAAAACCCGCGGCATTTTAAGGCGAGCCTTTGATCCTCTTCCGTTATTATGAAACAGCGAAAACTTGGACGCGGCGGGCCGATTGTCTCTGCGATGGGGCTCGGTTGCATGGGAATGTCGGACTTTTATGGCGACCGCGACGATCACGAATCCATCGCCACCATTCATCGCGCACTGGAACTCGGCGTCACATTTTTCGATACAGCGGACATGTATGGGCCGCATACAAATGAACAGTTAGTCGGCCGGGCAATGCGCGGCTATCGCGAGCAGGTCACTATCGCAACGAAATTTGGTGTCGTGCGCGATCCGGCCAGGCCGGAGCATCGCGGTATTAGCGGCAAACCCGATTACATTCGCAAAGCCTGCGATGGAAGTCTGCGCAGGCTCGGCGTCGAGGTGATCGATCTCTATTATCAGCACCGCGTCGATCCAGACACGCCGATCGAAGAAACAGTGGGAGCGATGGCGGACCTGGTGCGCAAAGGCAAGGTGCGCTTTCTCGGATTATCGGAAGCCGGCGCGGAGACAATCCGGCGCGCGCACGCCGTGCATCCCATCACCGCGGTGCAATCGGAATATTCACTCTGGACGCGCGATCCTGAGAAGGAAGTGCTCGGGGTTTGTCGCGAGCTTGGCATTGGTTTCGTCCCCTACAGTCCGCTCGGGCGCGGCTTCCTCACGGGAAAAATCAAGCGCTTTGAAGATTTGCCGGTAGATGATTACCGGCGCACGTCGCCTCGGTTCCAAGGCGAGAATTTCCAGCGCAATCTCGATTTGGTTAAGCGCGTCGAAAAAATCGCGCGCGAGAAAAAATGCGCACCTGCGCAACTGGCACTCGCTTGGGTGCTGGCGCAAGGCAACGACATCGTGCCGATGCCCGGCACAAAACGGCGCAAATATTTGCAGGAAAACATCGGCGCGCTGGATGTGAATCTTACCAGCAACGATCTCGCAAACATCGACGAGCTCGCCCCGCATGAAGCCGTCGCCGGGGCGCGCTACCCCGATTGGGCCATGGCGATGGTGAACCGCTAGGCGCAAAGCGCACAGAGGAAAGCGCAAAGCTCGCAAGGCGCATCCCCGTCAGAGTTTGCGAGAGAAGCTGGTGATTTTGCGGCTCTCTTCGTCACAGTCCCAGAGCAGTTCATCAACTTCTGTGCTTTCGAGCAAGCCGAGCCTTTCAAGCACCAGCAGCATCCATGCATCCTCGAACAACGATCGTCTGGTGATATTTAGGAATTGGATGAATTCCTGTTTGTGTATGCTGCCTGATCCTTCCGCTATGTTGTTGGAAATCGACAGGCCTGCCGCACGCAGTTGTTCGGCATAGCGGTAAAGCCGACGTCTATCGAGGCGTTCAGCAATTCGATGGAACTTAACCGCGAGGTCTGCCGCCTTGTTCCAGATTTCCAAGTCCTCAAAACGCCAGTGCGGTCGCCGCTGTCGCGTGCGACCCATGTCTTGGCCCTTCGCTTTTTGCTCTTTGCTGTTGTCTTTCATGTAGTTTCTCATAGTTTGTCCGACGTTGCCTCAAGAAACGCGCGGCGCAAAGCGCTCTTTCCTCTCCTCTTCCCGCTTAGCTCTTTGCGCTTAAGCTCCTTGCCGTCAGCCGCGCCGCGGCACCATGACGCTGGCCAGCATGGTTTGCACAATTTCGCCGCGCTGATTTTTCGTCACCTCCCGCACGCGAATGATCCCGTATTTGGGCCTTGAGCGTGACGGCCGCAGATGGACAATCTTAGTCTCAACCGTGAGCACATCGCCCGGCCGCACCACATTAGGCCAGCGCAGTTTGTCAATGCCCAGACCGATGGCGCCCTCGGCGAGATTCAATGTTTGCACAAACAAGTGCATCGTCATTGCCGCTGTATGCCAACCGCTCGCAATCAAACCTTTAAAAATTGTTCGCTCGGCGCTTCTGCGATTGAGATGAAACATCTGCGGATCAAATTTGTGGGCGAACTCGATTACCTGCTTCTCTGTCACTCTAAGCGGCTCGGATTTGAAGCGATCACGCACTTTAAAATCATCGAAGTAACGTTCTTTCATTCTTGAGAATGGCGGAACCACATTCATGCGCCATCACTAAGAATTGAGCAATGCGGAAGTGACTTTACAGCCCACCCATCCTGAACGCTCACGTACTACGAAAGGGACCGCTTTTCGGCCTGCTCCGCCGCCATATGCGGCACATCCAGATGCCTAGCCCAATCCGAAGTCTCTGTGCTTTGAGATCAGAGACAGTGCCAAACGGACACTTCGCACCGGCGGTAGAAGCAATGAAATGGCCGAAGCTTAACTTATTCAGTCGAGGTTGGATTGAACACAGCTTCAAAACTCTCGTCGATCGCAAGATTCGCGAACAGCGGCGAGAGGAACGGCGGCTCGTCGAGCAGCGGACCACAAAGCATCGGCTCCAGGCCAGAAAGTCATGCATTGCTGATGCGCGAAATTATCGCGTCGCTCGGCCGCTGCCCGTACTCGCCGCCGCATTCGGCTGGAAACATTGATGGCGGTGGAGCGGCTCGGCTTCAAGTTCCAGCACGGCATTTAAGCTTCCAGGCAACGCGCGACGAAATGCTATCTGTCGCCACAATGCGGAAGAACACACCTTCGCATTGTCGCTCGAGCACGGGAAAGATGCTTTGTTTGACTGATCACCGTTCACCAATCACTTATCATTTCCCGAGACGGGCGGTTAGCTCAGCGGTAGAGCGTCTCGTTTACACCGAGAGGGTCGGAGGTTCGAACCCTTCACCGCCCATTTTTGTTTAGTGAGAAGTGATTGGTGAATGGTGAATCGTGAGTGCTGATCATTTCTTAGCCACAAGTATCGGCAAGGCGGATTCGCGTAATTCGCGTCATTCGGGGGCGAATCTGGTTTGTCTTCGTGTTGATTCGTGTTGATTACTGTTTGTTGCTGGTGAGGGCTTCGCTCACGAGAGCATTTCAGTTACTGCCGCTTCGACGTGAATCTTTGTCGTATCAAGAAACGGAATCCCGTCGTGCTCGGGACCGCGCAGAAGCAGCCGCAGTTCTGTTCCGGCCAGAATCACACCGTCGATGTCGTTCTTTGCTTTCATCCGATCTACGATGGCAAGCAAACCAGCGCGCGTCTCCGGCAAGAATTTTCCCGGCACAAGTTCGCTAAAGTATTTCTCATGGAGGTAATCCTGGTCCTCGCGCTCGGGCACCAGAAGCTCGATTTGTTCGCGCGAGAAAACTTTTGGATAAAAATTCGCCTGCATGGTGTAGCGCGTCCCAAACAAAGCGAGCCGTCTTAGATTCCGCGTTTTGGCAGCCGCGCATGTCGCTTCTACGATGCTGATCAGTGGAATTGGTGAGACGGACGCGACCTCATCAAAAACAATATGAGGAGTGTTTGCCGAAATCAGACCGAAATCGGCGCCTGCACGCGCAAGTTTGCTGATTCCCTTGAGCAAGTAATCAGCCATGCCGCTCAGATTGTTTGCGTCCATGAAGTCGAGTCCCTTGCGCAAATTAACGCTGTTGATGATAAACTCCGGATAACTGCCGTCGCCAGTGCGCTCGCGATAAAGCGCAATGATCTTTTGATAATAGTCAACCGTGCTTTCCGGTCCGAGACCACCGATGATCCCCAGAGTCTTCATCTTTTAACCACGAATAGACACGAATGAACACGAACTATTACGATGATGAAATCCGAATGACGAATCGGTTGTGGCTGTGGCCATTTTTTCCATCGTTCTTCAGCTTGCCGGTCGCTGTTCTTTTCATCGCCAATAAGCAGCGTTAAACGTCTCATGGATCCGTACGCAAAATCAAAAGAACGAAAGGTCGGCGCTCGACGACCGAAAATCCGCCACGTGTCGCATTCTGTCGAACCACGGACACGTCGAGAACGCCAGGCGGAAAAGCAAGCAGTAGCAGCAGAGCGACGCGCGATAAAAAAGGCAGCGCGCCACCATCTGAAACAACAACTGCTCGACGAACTGGAAGAGAACGAATGAAGGCCATGAACACGCTGCTGTTGTTGTAGCCGCTTCGCTCGTGCGAAGCGCCGCCCGCAGGGCGGCGGCTACGGGACGAGCTTTGCAGCTTTCCCAATTGACATAGTCACATTACGATTGGGCGGGTGAAGCCAGCCGATCTTTTCCTCGTTGCATTGCTGTTGGGTGCACCAGCCATCGCCATCGCGCAGTCACCTTCTCAACGTAACCCAGATGTTTCGAACAAGGCGTTGATCACAAAATCAACGCCCAGCATTAATGCAGACACTTTTAAAAATCAAAGCGTGAACGCGGCAACAATCGTGCTGCACAAACTGGCGGACGATTATTACGCCTGGCGAAATGAAAACTATCCTGTCCGCAGCAGCGACATTGGGCTTCACACATGGGACGATCGGCTCACCGATTATTCGCCCGCAAAAATCGCTGAGCGCGCGCAGCATGTCCATTCCCTTCTGGAAAAAGTGCGCGCGATGAAGACCGACAACTGGCCGAAGGATGAGCGTATCGATTGGATTCTCTTTCGAGCGCAGCTTGAGAACGTCGAGTTCGGTGATCGCGTCCTGAAATTCGAGCGCACAAATCCGCAGGTTTACACGGGCGAATGCACGAACGCCATCTTCTCTCTGCTAAAGAAAGATTATGATACTCCACGGAAACGGGCGCTAGCCGCTACTGCGCGCCTCAAACAAATGCCGGCCTTGTTAAAGCAGGGCCTGAGCAATTTGCAAAGCCCCGTAAAACTTTATGCGCAACTTGCGATCCAGTCGGCGCGCTCGATCGATCCGCTGTTGAACAAGAGCTTAATGGCGCTCGACGTCGGTCTCGCGCCTAACGAGCACGATGACCTGACCAAAGCGCGCGATTCAGCGTTAGCTGGCTTGCACAGCTACGCCGATGAACTGGAAAAACGCCTGGCCAAAATGGTCGATTTCGCGCCGATGGGCGAAGCGAACTACAATTACTATCTCAAGCACATCTTGCTTCTGCCGCTTAACGCCACGGAGGTGGATATGATTGGCCGCGCTGAGCTCGCGCGTTACCGCGCGCTGGAAGCGCTTCTTCCCGATCCGAAACTAGCTGATCCCAACCCGAAACGCGCAGCGCATATTCCGCCCGATCAGGAATCCTTCCTGAAAGCATACGAAAGCCGCGAAGCAGAAATAATTAGCTTCTTGAAGGGACACAATCTTGTGACCCTGCCGGATTATCTTGGTCGCTTTGAAATTCGACAGTTGCCTGAAGCGTTCAAACCTACTAGCCCCGGCGGCTTCATGAATCCGCCCGGCGTCTATGACAAGGACCCAACCGGTTTCTATTTCATTCCGACTTACAATCCGGAGTCGAAAAATTTTTATATTCGCGCGGCGATTGAAGACCCGCGGCCGATTCTCGGACACGAAGGCATTCCCGGGCATTTTCTTCAGCTCTCAATTGCAAATCACCTAAGCGACGAAATCTGGCGGCAGCACGAGGACACCGTGTTTGTCGAAGGCTGGGCCCTCTATGGCGAAGAGATGCTGCTGCGAACCGGGCTTTATCCGAAGAACTCGCCAGCGCAGGGACAAATCCTGCGATTGTCGCGCTACCGCGCGGCGCGAATCGGCGTCGATGTAAACCTTCACACTGGCCGATGGAGTTTCGAGCAAGCAGTAAAATATTTCATGGACGCCGGCGGGCTCGATCGCGAGGCCGCTCAAGGCGAAGCGGCAGGGGCAGCATCAAGTCCCACGCAAAAAATCAGCTACATTATCGGCAAATGGCAGATCATGAATTTGCTCGGTCGTTACAAGGATCGAGCAGGCGACAATTTCCGACTCGGACAATTCCACGACGATCTGATTAAGAGCGGCAGCCTGCCGGTTTCGGTCATCGAATGGATTCTGCTAGATGACCCGGACTCGCTCCAGCAGGCAACGAGATGACATATAGCGCCTCCATTTCAGACGCCTTCACCGGAAACGCTTCATAATTTCGCGCAACCGATCGTGCGGAAGCGCTTCTACGTGATGATTATCGCGCCCGGTCATCGAGTGATTATCGACCAGCGCATTCACCACCGCTTCTTCGGTGGCTTGCACGACGCCGGCGAAGAGCGGATCCAGCAAATCATTGGGAATTGTTTGCACCTCATGCGTGATTTGGTCTGGATTCGCAGCGTTCGGATTCGCAGTCGAAAACGCGATAAACAAATCGCCGGAACCATTTCCGGAAATGGTTCCCGTGCGCGCGAGGCCGAGGGAGACCCGGCGGGCAAGTCGCTTTAATTGAGTTGGCAGCAGGGGCGCATCGGTCGCAACGACTGCAATGCAGGAGCCGCTCTCTTCCTTGTAAACTTCACCGGGAATCGCTTTGCCTACCGGTACGCCAGCAATTGTGAGCTGCGAGCGGCGACCGAAATTTGCCTGTAGAAACACGCCGATAGTGTACGTGCGCGATGTCTTCTGCCCGCCGGGGTCACCGCCCCCGGCTACAGCTACAGAAACGACGCGCGAGGCAGTTCCGTTTCCGCCTTTGAACTCGTAACAGATTATGCCAGTGCCGCCGCCGACGCTTCCTTCTTCAATTGCGCCGCCATGCGCCGAATCGAGCGCATGCCAGACATCTTCCGGCTTAACGTGAAAACCGTTGATGTCATTTAGCCAGCCGTCCCACGTCTCTGCGACAACCGGTAAGCTCCACCAATACCCAGTCTTGTCGGCGGGGCCGTGATTGATCCGCCACGCGATGACCGCGTCACGCGCCACTCCGACGCTATGCGTGTTTGTAATGACGATCGGACCTTCAAGAAAGCCGCTTTCCTCGACCCACGCTGTACCGGTCATTTCACCGTTGCCATTCAGACTAAAGAATCCGGCGTAAACTGGATCATTCAGTGACGCACTGCCGCGCGGAATAATCGCGGTCACGCCGGTGCGCACCGGGCCTTTGCCAACCACCAGTTTTCCTTCGCCACTGATCAAGGTTGTGTAGCCGACTTCGACGCCGACGACATCTGTGATCGAGTTCAGTTTTCCCGGCGTTCCTTCAAACGGGATGCCAAGATCGCGCGCGCGAACCGTTTTCGTTTGCGTCGTCGAAATTCGCGGCGGCGGAGATTTCTGCGGCTCACGCCCAGACAAATCGAGCACCATTACGAGCACGAGCAGGAACATGGAGCCCGTAAGGCGTTTCGATCTCATTGCTCATCCATCAACTATCAGCTATCAACCATCAACTTTTTCATTAGATTAATCGCGTGAGCTACGAGGTTTTCGCGCGGAAATATCGACCGCAGACCTTTGACGATCTGGTGGGGCAAACGCATGTCTCTCGCACGCTCAAAAATGCGGTAGCACAGAACCGTCTGGCGCACGCGTATCTATTTGTCGGGCCGCGTGGTGTTGGGAAAACATCGACCGCGCGCATCCTCGCGAAGTCGCTCAATTGCGTCAAAGGCCCGACTGTTACGCCATGCGGCGTGTGCGACAACTGCCGCGAGATTGCCGCGGGGAACAGTCTCGATGTCATCGAGATCGACGGCGCCAGCAACAACAGCGTGGAAGACGTGCGCCAGTTGCGCGAGAACGCCCGCTACGCTCCGGCCAAAGGGCGTTACAAAATTTATCTGATCGACGAGGTGCACATGCTCTCGGCTGCAGCGTTCAACGCGCTTTTGAAAACGCTGGAGGAACCGCCCGAGCATGTGAAATTTATTTTCGCGACGACCGAGCCGCAGAAAGTTTTGCCAACCATCCTGAGTCGCTGCCAGCGGTTCGATCTCCATCGCATCCCGGCAAACCTGATCGCGAAGCACCTTCAATTGATCGCCGGAAAAGAGAAGATCACGCTCGAACCCGCGGCTGCGCATGCAATCGCGCGTGGCGCGGAAGGCGGCTTACGTGACGCAGAATCGATGCTCGATCAGCTCGTCGCGTTTTGCGGAGACAAGATCGGCGAGAGCGACGTCCTTAGCGTTTTTGGATTCACCAGCGAACAAACGGTGGCCGATGTCACGGAGCGAATTTTGCGCGAAAAAACACCGGAGGCGATCGATCTGCTGCATCAGCAAAGCGAAAGCGGAAAAGACATGATGCGGCTCATGTCGGACCTGATCGCGTACCTGCGGGATCTGCTTGTGTTCAAAGCCAAACCCGACGCGCTCAAGGAGGACGTTGATCCTGACGCGCAAAAGTCGCTGGCTGCGCATGCGGAGCTGATCGCCACCGATCGGCTGCTCGAACTGATCGATCAATTCGCCGCCGCCGAGGGCCGCATGAAATGGGCGCCAAACAAGAAGTTGCATTTCGAAGTGGCGATCATCAAGGCAATCCAGAGCCTCGGACAGGCAACGCTCGATGAAGTAATCGAAAGACTCGGCGAGCTTCGCGATGGTGATAGGACGCGACCGCCGGGCGCGCCGTCCGTGCAACCTGTAGCCACGGGCGCTGACCGCGTCGAGGGCGAACCGGCGCGTAAGGCCGGGATCAGCGATCCCGGCTACAGCAAGGCACGCGTCGAGGAGACGGCTGCGAGCGTTGATCCTGAAAAACTGTGGCGACAGGTTCTGGGCAAAATTCCGGCGAAAAGCTTTTTGCGAACGTTGTGCGAACTGGTTCGCCCGGTCGGAACTGACGGCCGCAATTTCCTGCTGGGTCATTCGCCGGACGACAAATCAAAGATTGAAGCGGTCGCAAGCGTAAGCAATCGCCGGCAATTGGAGTCGCTTTTGCAGGAAGTAAGCGGACGTGATTGGTCGGTGAAGTTTGTCGCAAAAGATGGAATGCGCTCTGGTGATGTCGCTGTCTCAGAAGGTAAGAAACCAGCGGAATCATTTAAGGACGATCCTCTAATCCGGGAAGCGATCGAGCTGTTCAACGCGCAAGTGAGGCCTTGATTTCGCGATGAGACCGTTTGTCATTTTGAGCGGCGCGGTGGTGAAACTCACCCGCAAATCTGTAGCCGCCGCCCTGTGGGCGGCGTATCGTGCGCGGTGAACTCATTCTGAGCCGGCGCTTCGCACAGCGAAGCGGCTACAGCTCGCTGGCAGTTTCCAGGATAATTTCCCACGCCTTGCGCAGATGTTCCTCGGTCGTGAGCACGTTACCCAAACCGATTCGCATCACCGTTCGGCCGCGCAATTTCGTCTGCGTAAGGTACGCGCGGCCGCTTGCATTGATGCGTTCCACGATCTCGCTGTTCAACTGGTCGAGCCTTTCTTCTGTAGCCGGGGTCGGTGACCCCGGCCCGGCATCACCCCGACGTGTCGGGACGACAGCGCGCACAAACCGAAAGCACACCACGCCCATACTGACCGGCGCAACGAGCTTGAAGCGGTTATCGCTTTTGATCCAATCCGCCAAAACCTGCGCGAGCCGGACCGATTCACGCAGCCGCGACGCTATTCCCTCCCGGCCGAGGCTACGGAAAATGACCCACGCTTTGAGCGCGCGGAATCGCCTGCCGAGTTGAATGCCGTAGTCCATGTAGTTTCTCGCGGCTTCCATGGTGTCGCCGCGCAAAACGTCCGGCGGCGCGAGAGTGAAGACGCGGCGCAACCGTTCAAGATCGCGCACGTAAAGCACGCTGAAATCGAGCGGCACAAAAAGGCTTTTGTGCGGGTTGATGATGACTGAATCGGCGTCGCTCCAACCTTCTGCGATCCATTTGAACTCCGGCAGAATTGCGAACCCGCCGCCGTATGCAGCGTCGATGTGCAGCCACATTTCTTCTTCGCGGCAGAGGCGCGCTAACTCGGGGATAGGATCGACGCTCGCAGTCGAAGTCGTCCCGGCTGTGGCGACGACGGCAATCGGCTTAAAACCTGATTGCCGATCCTCCGTGATCGCTTTGCGCAATATCGACATCTCCATTTGAAATTCGCCGTCGCTGGGAACGCGGCGCACGTTGTCCTTGCCAATGCCGAGCGCGATCGCTGCTTTCTCAGCCGCATTGTGCGCTTGATCGGAAGTGTAAACTCGAAAACGCGGGAGATCGCGATCGATCAGTCCATCTTTTCTCGTGGATGGTGAGGCTTCTTCGCGCGCCACCGCGAGGGCGTGCATGATCCCGACCGAAGCCGTGTCGTACACCACGCCATCAAAATCTCTCGGCAGACCCACCCATTGCCGGATCCAATTAATCACGACGCTTTCCAGTTCCGTCGCAGCCGGGCACGTGCGCCACGTCATTGCGTTAACATTCAGGGGTGCACTGATGATCTCGCCTAGAATTCCCGGCGCGGTAGTGGTCCAGCCGAAATAGCCGAGAAACATCGGATGACTCCAGTGCGCCATGCCCGGAATAATCAGCCGATTGATGTCGTCGAGAATTTTCCCGAACGGCTCGCCTTCTTCTGGCGCCTGCGCCGGAAGCTGCGCACTAATGGCGCCGGGCTTGTCGTCAGGCGCGACGCGCAGCTCTTCGATGTGTTCGCGAAAATCTGCAATCCAATCCGCAAGCTCATGCAACTGTTTGCGGAATTCCTCCGGTGGCGTGTCACCAACCGATTGTGAATCTTTCATCGTCTTTGTAGCCGACGCCCTGTGGGCGACGCCGACCTAGTCATGATTAACATATCAGTGCCACGCTTCGCACAGGGAAGCGGCTACAGCTAAAACGCAAAGCCAAAACTGAAATGGAACGCGCCGAAATCTTCGTCCGGGCGCGGATCGGGATTGATTCCATAATCGAGCCGAATCGGACCGACCGGCAGCTTGTAGCGCAAGCCCGCTCCGATCGCATACCGCATATCGCTGAGACCAATGTCCTCGGAAGTCGGCAAAAGATTGCCCGCATCAGTGAATATCGCGCCCTGCAATTCTCCCAGAATCGGAAAAGTGTATTCAATATTAAACACGGTGAAAAATTCGCCGCCGACGGGATGACCGTGATTGTCGTGCGGGCCGAGCTCGCGTTCGCCGAAACTGCGCACGGTTGTGGCGCCGCCATTGAAGAAACGTTCGTCGATGGGAAGGGCAGTCGCTTCGTCGGCGCCGCTGCTTGTGAGCGAATGGATGATGCCCCCGCGCCCGCCAAATGCGATCGAGGACTGCCGGAACCAGCGCTGCAACGGCGTTCCAGAACGCTCAACGCCGACTACACCAGGCGTCAGCGGCTTGGGTCCAAAAGGTAGATAGTAACCGACTCGCATTGTGCTTCGGATAAATTGGATATCGCTCCCGAACGCATTCGAAGCTACATCCACGGTGTTGTTGATCAGGAAACCGCGCGGCGTCACGTACGGACTCTCGCGCATATCGAGTGTGTTCGTCAGGCCGACGGTGTTTACAAGATAATCGCTTGTCCCGAGGAGAAAATCCGGCTTGATCTGGGAGTCGATGATTTTGACATGCCTGATTGCGACGGCCAGGCCGACCTCATCCTGTTTGGTGATTTTGCGGGTGAAATCGAAGTGTCCGCCCAATTCAAATTTTGTGTAGCCATCGTAATCAAAAGTAAATGCGCTCGCGCGCGCTCGGAAGAAGATGTCTGTGTCGAGAAAGAACGGATCCTCGTAGAGAATTTCGCCTCGATAGCTACGTTGCGAGACCTCGATCAGTGCAGACCCTGCACGGCCAGTGCCGAACAAATCGCGATCGCCGACCTGCACACCGGCGAGTGCGCCTTCGTAAGTATCGAATCCACCCCAAAAACCAAATTCCTTGCTCTTGGCTTCCTCAGCTGAAATATCCAGCCGCAACAAATGTCCATCCACAGGCACCGGCTTGATCTGCAACAGATTGAAGAGGCCCGTCTTCATCAGGGTGCGAAATCGCTCATCGAGAACATCGGGGCTGTAGGTTTTTCCACGCAATCTCGTGAATCGTTTTGTCACAAAACTGGGATGCAGCCGCTGCAAGCCGCTCACCGTCACGCCGTCGAAATGGTAAACCGCGCCTGGTGAGATCGAGATTTCAACTGGCACACGGCCGTTAACTGCTTCCTCGGGTGCGCCATTGGCATCGACGTTCACATCGTAATAGCCGCGTCTTTTAAAGTACTCCTGGAGCCGCCGCGGAATGTCCTCCACGCGCGCGTCGGTGTAAGGCTGCTGAAGCAGATCGGATATCTGTCCCCGAAGTGCGTCCGCGCCGTACACAGTCTGCCCGATGAAGGAGATGCTGCCGAAGAAATATTGCCGGCCTTCGTGAATCGGAACGACAACATCGACGTCACTGCTTTGCGCCTGAAACTTGTAACGCGGCGGATCGACTGCCACGTCCAAAAAACCTTCCGCCAGATAAAATCGCTGCACCAGATGGGTGCCTTCCTCCATGTCGGCCGCCACAAACGGCAATTGTTTCTCCAGACTCGAATATCGCTCGCGAGTCGGTCCCACCATGTAATCGAAAAGTTTGTCCGCAGGCTCGTGGACATTTCCGTCGAAGAGCACCGTGCGCAGCATGAAGCGCGGGCCCTCGGTGATGTCCAGACGCAACCGACTCGATGATTCGATCAGATAGTGCACGTCCACTTTCGCGTAGCCATGTTTTCGGTAGAAAACTTCGAGGAAAAATGCGAGATCGTCTGCGCGCGCGGGGCTCAACCCGAAATCCTCGATGGTGGTGATCTCTTCCTTCAGCGCGGTGCGCAATTCCTTCTCCTTGAACGCCTGCTCACCGCGAAATTCGACGATGCTTGTCTGCTTCGCGCGTTTCTCCTTTTCCTTTGCGACTGCTCGCTGCGCTTTCTGACGCTCCTCAGGTCGCACCACATCCACAGCACCCCGCGCCGTAAGCTGAAATACAAGGGCGACGCTGCCAAGAGTGAAAATGACTCTGCATCGCATCTCAGGCTCCTAGCGAAATCGAATCAGATATTTCAGTCTGCCCCGGAAATCGCCTCGAACACCAACGTCGCCAGTAAGCACAAGGTGATCGTCAATCTTAAATCGCACCGTGGCTTGCTGCTGACCAGTTCGTGGATCAACCGTCCCCAAAACCAGATCCAACCGATTGAAAACGGTGTTGCTCTGAGTCGGCTCGCCCTTTTTGACAATTTTTCGGTAAAGCTGTTGCACCAGCAACATGGCGGCCCGCCCAGCCAGAACGTTGCCGGTCGAAAGTTCCTGTCTCGTTGCACCAGTGGCGATCAACGAAATGATTTCCTCCTGCGCCAGAGGCGGTTCACTGGTGAAAACCGCTTCTGGTGAATCCACGGTTCCGTAAACGTAAACGCGCACTGTGTAATCGCGGATGACCGACGTACCCTGGAGATTGATTCGCGGGTTCATCGGATCGCTCGGCTCGAAAGTGAGCAAGCCGTTGGCAACCTGAAGCCGGCTGAACGGCAAAGTGGCCTCCACATTTTTCATCTGCACCACGCCCTGCAACTGCGGATGCAGCCCCGTTCCCGTCAACTTCAGATCGCCGGTCGCGCCGCCGGTCGCCAGGTTGCCGCGAATGAGCACTGGGTCTTTGGTCTTGATTGCGACCTCAAATTTCCAGTCGCGCAACGGCGGCGTAGTTACAGAAATTTCGGGACGCGCCGATGGAGGCTGCGGCGCGGGCCGGCCCGGCAAGCCGATCGGGATCAAATCAATGTTCTTCAAAATCTGACTGTTCGTCATTGCCACGTTTCCGGTGACTGTCGCCGTCGCGAATGGGCCCGCGATCCTGAGGTCTGCATCCGCACGCGCAGTGAGCGTATCGTTTCGCGCAACGAGCACGCTCTCGGCTTTCAGTTGCAAATCCAGAGTCGGCTCCGTGAGCTTGGGAAACGTGATTCGGCCACTCATTCTGAAGGGGCCACCGGCAAGATCGCCTGCGAATCGATCCAGACTCAGCGCGTTCTGCGCGAACACCAGGCGCGCATTAAAATTCTGAAGCGCGGGAAGCGTCGCATTTGTAAAACGCGCCACGTTCACTGTCATATCCCCTGCCCCGCTCAAGAGGGGATGACCGAGCGTCCCGCTGACATCGACGTCCAGCCCAAGGTTCCCGTCCAGTTGCTCGAGCTCCGGAACGAATTGGCGAACAAAATTCACAGAGGTTCGCGGGATACGCGCCTTCGCACTGATTGGCGTATCGTCGGGCATTTTTCGAGCGCGAATGATCTTTGGCAGATCAAACGGCATACTCGCGTTCAACTCCGCCGGCTGAATCCGCGCCTGCTGCAATTTGCCCGATGCCGTCAGCCGATTCTGCGTCGCCTGGGCGCTTAGCTCGAAAGTCGCCGGCTCCATCTTCGGCCATTGGTCATTTCGCAAATTTATCGCTTGCACGTCGAGCCGCGCGTTCAAGTCGGCGATTGTTCCGTCCGCGTTGAGCCTCGCATTCACGATGCCGGCCATCGCCGGTTTCACCCCGAGATCATCGGACAGTCTTTTAAGATCGAGATTCTCAGACTGAATGATCGCAGATACTTTTCCGGATGACGGAATAACTGCGGTCTTCGTCCCGAGATTTCTCCACACAAATGGAATGGAAACGTAACCGTAGGCATAGTTCGAACGTTCCGCGGGCGAGGCGCGCTCGCCGGGCGCGCCGGTGCGAGCAGCCTCGCCCGGTTGCGGGACGCCTAACTGATTAAGTTGGATCTTGTCGATCTCGAGCGTGTCGTCTTTCGTACGCGCGATGGCATGAAAATCCATGTTGCCGGTGGCAAAGAAAATGATCGGCACATCGAGGCCGTCAGGCGAATAGGACGCATCGATGTTTGCCTGGACCGATTGCAAATTTCCATAGCGCCCTTTTTGCAACACGAAATTTAGTTTTCCCGAGTTCTCCCAAGGAGCGACCCCGAAAGCTTTCGGGGTCGATTTCGAGCTTGACGGCTGGGAAGCCGTCACTCCTTGTCCCTCCCCTTCCCAGTTCAATGTGGCCGAGCCTGTGAGTTCATTCTGATTGCCAGCGGCCCGAAGCAACGGCCGGAGTGTGGATAGATTCGCCACGCTCGCGGAGAGTTTGCCGCCGTAGTGATAGGGACGCCGCAAGTTCAGCCTGCCGGTCGCGTTGATGAAGTCGGTATCGTTCAGCGTTGCGCTACAATCATTGAGATAGATCACGTTGTTCGAAATCGCGCACTGACTACTAAGCTGTCGGAAAACCAAATCGCGCATCCTGAGATTTGAGCCGAAGACCCACATCTGGCCGTTGGCGATCTGCTGTTTCCATTGAAGTTGGCCCGCCAGTTGCAAAGGACCGCTGATTCTGTTTGGAGAATTGGCAACCCAGAAGTCGCCCGCCTCAGGCGCATTCAAAGCGACGTCCACCTCCGCGGATTGCGAAGAAAATTTGCCGACCTCTGCCGGCAGCAGGTACCGGCCGCGAACATTCAGTTCATTTTGATTTCGCCGCAGATTCAACCGATCGAATCCGAGAACATCATCGCTTCCGTTAAGCGATCCTTCTGCCGAATCAACGATGTAGTCCCGGTAGCGTATGCCGGTTAAATTGAACTCCATTGCTGTGCGAAGGTCCGCGAACCACGGTCGTTTAGTATCGCCGCGCGCAATGCCTTTGGACGCGCGAAGCGTACAGTTTAGTTTGTCGATGATTCCATCCTGAAAGCCGACCGCAGCTGCACTCACACCGAAGGTTGCCCGTACCGTCGCATCGGCAATATCGAGCTTTCCAGTGAACTGGGCCGAGCCGGTCAAGCCCACAGTGATTCCCGCTGTCAATCGTTCCAATTCTGGAGCAGTGCCTGAAATATCCAGAGTCGTCGGTGAGCGGCCGAACTCCTGAAATGTCGCAGGCAGCTCGATAGATCCGCGAACATGAAACTCGTTCACATCTTGAGCGATGTCGGCTGAGCGCAAAGTCGCTCTCCCCTGCGCTGCGGACATTTCTACCACGCCGCGATCGAAATGGATTTCCGGCCGACCCACATGGCTGACCTGCAACGACATTGTCCCGTCCCAAGTGCGCGGCGCGTCGACGACGCCCGTAGCGTCGAGTGCGAGCCGCTCAATTTCGCCTGAGAGATAATTCTCAGGAAGAATGAGGAATTTGTTCAATGATTCGGACGCAACTTTCTCAGCAGCCACTTTTATTTTCGCGTCCAGCGAAGACTGTGTTTCCGTTAAGCCAGCAGACGCCGATAATTGGCCGCCGCCGACCGTGAAATTGAGATTAATCGCAAGCGCATTGCTGTCGATTCGCGACGCATCAATGTTCAGAAGATGCAGTTGCTCCTGATCACTCAAGACGAAGTCTCGCAGAACAAGGTCCTTGTTGACGTAAGAAGTTTGCCCAGAAATCCTCGACCAACTGTCGCCGGACGGGAGCTGGAACGTTTCAATCCGCAGGTCGCCGGGATGCCGCGGATTCAACTCGAGGTCGGCGTGCTCAACCACGAAATCGTTTGGCCGGTTTCTGACGGTCAAGGTGGCGTCCGTAAGGCGGACTTTTTCTGGGAAAAGCCTGGGCAATTTCAGTCGCGGTTTTGGCGGGCGCGGCCGCAGCGGCGCTTTGGAGGGGTTCAAGACAATGCGAGCCGAGCGCGCTTGCACAGCGTTGAACAGGTGTGGCAGACCATGCCGCGCAAAACCCAACAGATCATAATCGAGATAGAGATAGTCGATGTCGATCGATTCAATTCCTGAAGGACCAACCGCAAACGCGTGCAGGTTGTGGATCGTTACGTGGTTGAACGGATTTCCTTCAACCCGAAAATCGGCTTTCAAATTTTGCTTTGCGGCGTAGCGCAGCGCGATCTGCCGCCCGATTGCCAGCAAAATTGGCCGGTGCAAAAGGAGCATGAGCACTGCGCATATACCAACTCCGGCCGCCACGCGACGCCAGACCCGCCCACGGCGGCGCACCTTCGGCTGATCGTCTTCGGCCACAGCACGACTCTATTGCCCCCCTGCTCTTGAGCAAAGAGCAAATGGCAGAGTCAGGCGCGGGCCCAACACTCCAGCGTTGCACCCAACGAGCTCTCGCATCACGCTGTCTTAAGCACGGACCGATGAATCCAGACAAGCTTTTTGATTATCTCGAAGGCCGATTATCGCCGGCTGAGCGCGCTGCTTTGGAAGAACGATTGATCTATGACAGGCAATTGCAGCGTGAACTGGCGGTGGCGCGACAGATTCACGCGGGTATGCGGGGCGATTCTCGCGAAGTTGTGTTGCCAGCACGACCGGATGTAACGGAGCAGGGCCGCAAAATGGCGCTACGAGTGGGCGTGGCGTTCATCATTCTCATGGCTGTCAATGTGGGATTCGGTCTTTGGCTGATCGCCAGACACGAAACCAGGAACCCGAATCGCGCGCTGCTTGAGAAGCAAATGCGAGAGCAGATCGCCAAATCGATCGAGCATGCGGCGGCCACGTTTACGCCACCTCCGAATATCTTCGGAGTAAGCGAAATCATAATCGGAGCCGCCAAGGGCAAACTGGACGCGGTAGCAGATGAAGTGGTCACGATCGCTTCTCGGCTGGGCGGTTCCGCTACAAAAGGTCTTCAAGACCGCGGCCGGCTCAGCGTGCTTGTCGATCTTCCATCCAACCGGGAATCGGAATTTCGCTCGGCGATTGCGGCGATAGGCGGAGGTCCGGCGTCACCGCCGCCAGCTACAGCAACGATCCCGGCGACAGCAGAGAAGAAGAGCTTTGTTGTGCAGATCGTGGAGGAAGCAGCAAAGTCAGATTGATGACAAGAACCCTCGTGAATGTGCCGCCTCTCCCTTTCGCAAAAGAGAGAGGACTCAGGTAAGGGGCTTCTGGCGTAGGCGATGATTGCAGTCACCTTTGCTTTGCCGGCGGAAAGCTCGGAATTTTTGCACTACCTGACTAACAAATCCCGCGCTGATCGCAATGGCATCCGCACAATTCGCGGCACGATCGGCAGTCACGACATTGAAGTGTTTCACACCGGTGTTGGAGAAAAAGCTTGCCGGGAGGACGTCGCAAAATTTTTCCAGGATCGGCAATTCGACCTGCTGATCAGCACCGGATTTGCAGGCGCTCTTAACGATCAGCTGCAAGTCGGCGACCTCCTGCTGGCGCAAAATTTTTCGACCATCGACCTGGGCGCGAAACGCTCATCGCTTTCAAACTTGCCGATCCATATTGGGGATATATTGACCGTTCCGGGATTGATCGATTCCAGTGATAAGCGACGCACGCTTGCGCGCACGTCGGGCGCGGCCGCAGTGGACATGGAAACGGAATTCGTTGCGCGTGCCTGCGCAGAACATGGCATTCCGCTGCTCTCGCTACGCGTGATCAGCGACACACTGGAAGAACCGTTCCCTGCTCCCACCAAAGTTTTATTCGACATCGAACAGCAGCGAACTCGCTTGCCAACGTTGGCAACCTTCTTCCTTGCGCATCCGAATCGCGTCCCGCGCCTGATTCAGTTTGCAAGGAGAATTGCGCGCGCGCGAAAGATTCTCGCAACCGCGCTGGTTACTGTAGTGCGCAGCATCGAGCCGTAGCTGCTTCGGCAAACGTGTCATTACGCGGCGCTTTACTCACGGGACCTATACCCTCGGCCGAATCAGGTTCTTGTTTCGTGTGCAAAGGAACGAAGTTTGCGCTGGGCATACGCTCCACAGCTTGCTACAAAAGTCCCACCTAACGTGCCAGTTTCTTCCACGATTTTCTTGAGCTACGCGCGCGCGGATTCCGAAATCGCGCTTAAGTTGACACGTGATTTAAAGGCCGCAGGGGTGCCGATCTGGCTCGATCAGCTGGACATTCCTCCTGGAGAACGTTGGGACCGAGCCGTGGAAGCGGCCTTGGAAAGCAGTAAATGTCTGCTGGTGATCCTATCACCAAACTCTATGTCTTCAGAGAACGTCATGGACGAGGCGTCTTATGCGATGGACGAGAAAAAGGAAATCGTGCCGGTGATTGTCCAGCAGTGCAAACTTCCTCTGCGAATGCGGCGGCTTCAGTTCATCGACTTTACACGTGATTACAACGCTGCGCTGAAGCAACTTCTCACTGTCCTCGGCAACGACACCGATCAAAAAGCGCCGCCGGCCCAGAAAGACGACGCCGTTACCCCTTCTGAGGCATTACCGCTGGCAACAGCGGAGCCCGGCGACGCTCGTGTGTCGAGCGGACCCAACGTGGACAGGCTCGCCTTTGCCGGTAAAGCGGTCGTTGACAGTCTGCGTTCGATGTACAAGAAGGTCATCTCGTGCAATGGCCACACGATCGAAATCCGTCATTTCGGCAGAATTAAAGTAAGCGTTTTCTATGACGGAAAAGAGATCGCCTTGGAAGGGAAGCCGAAGCCTTCCAAATTGCCTGCCATGTTCTCCACGACCGCCGCATACACGTTTCAAGTGGTCGAGGCGGGAAGTCCGATTGTGTACGAAATTGCTTGGGGACCTCGCTGGCATGGCTGGGAGTACTGGCATGAGGTACGCAGAAACGGCGAAGCTGTGTTCAACGACCGTTAGGGAATCGGCGAAGCGAAGCTAGTAAAAGGCGGAGTCCGCACAAAGGATCACCTCGCCGGCTCGATGTGCACCAGCACATCGGCAACACGCGAATCGCTTTGCTGGATTGCCGCTTTCACTCGGTGCGCGATCTCGTGTCCTTCGTGCACGGAAATATTCCCGTCCACTCCCACGTGAAGATCGACGTAAAAATCCAGTCCCATTTTGCGAGCGCGACATTTTTCGACTGTAACAACGCCGGGGACAGAGTTGGCCACGCGGCGAATGGACCTGACGATTTTGCCGCCGGGCGCGGTATCCATAATTTCGTAAAACGCCGGCCGCGCCAGACGAACGCCGTTAGCGGCAATGAGCACGCAGGCAACAAGCGCGGCCCAGTCATCGGCGCTTTGCCACTTCTTCCCGCCAATCAGTGCCAGCGAGATTCCGATAAACGCCGCAGCCGAAGTCATTGCATCGAAGCGATGATGCCATGCGTCCGTTTTGACAGCTGTGCTTTCTATCTTTTGTCCAAACCGAATCACATAGCGAAATAAAGCTTCCTTCACGACCACGGTCACGACGAGAACGGCCAAAGTCCAAGGCGCAGGCCCATGATGTGGTAGAAAAATCTCGCGCACGCTTTGAATCGCCAGACCCACTGCGGCGGCAAAAACCCCAACTGCAACGATCACGGCGGCGATTGGCTCGGCCTTGCCGTGACCGTACGGGTGCGTCTTGTCCGGCGGCCGCGCCGCGAAAGTGAGTCCTCCCCAAATCACGATTGAGCCGCCGACGTCCAGCGCGGATTCAATTCCATCGGCGATCAAGACGTAGGCGTGACCGATGGCGCCAGCCAGGATTTTTATTGCCGCTAACAGGACATTGATGATCAAGCCGAACAGAGCGAACCGCGCGCCAGTTCGCGAGATTGAAGAACTCGGGGGCATGGTGGATAACGCAGTTTGCACATTCTGGTCAGACGCGTCAGCTTGCGATGACATCAATGAGCAAAAATATAAACGCAGTCGTTTACGAAAAGCACGGAAATCCCGCGGACGTTCTGCACGTCAAATCGCGGCCATGGCCCACGCCGACGTCAGGCGAAGCTGTTGTAAAAATGTGCGCCGCGCCGATTAACCCCGCTGACTTGAATCAGATCGAAGGAAAATATCCGGTGCGACCAGAGCTGCCAGCCACGCCTGGCTTCGAAGGCGCTGGAGTCGTTGTCGATCTCGGAGCGGGTGTGAAAGGCCTAACGAGTGGCGCGCTGGTAATTTTGCCGCACAACATCGGCACGTGGCGAGATGCGCTTGCAGTGAAGGCCGAAGACCTGGTGGTTGTCCCTGAGGAGATCGAGCCTGTGCACGCGGCAATGTTGAAAATCAATCCGATGACGGCGTGGCGTCTGCTGCATGATTATGTCGATTTGGAACAAGAAGATTGGCTCATTCAAAATGCAGCGAACTCCGCGGTAGGCCGCGCAGTGATTCAAATCGCGCGCGAGCCGGGCTACAGAACGGTGAATGTCGTTAGGCGATCCGAATTGATTGACGAATTGCGTGCAGAAGGCGGCAATGCAGTGATAGTCGATGGAGAGAATCTTCGCGACGAAGTCAAAAACGCGACAGGTGGCGCGCCAATTCGCCTGGGTTTGAACGCCGTGGGCGGCGAGAGCGCGTTACGCCTGGCAAACTGTCTCGCTTTCGGCGGAACCCTGGTGAGCTTTGGAGCGATGAGCTTGCAGCCGTTGAAAATTCCGACCGGCCTTCTCATTTTCAAAGACCTGCGTTTCCGCGGCATCTGGATCAACAAATGGTACGACAACGCGACGCCGGCCCAGCGAATGGACGCGTTTCAGTCATTATTCGAAATGGCAAAGCGCGGGCTGTTGAAAACGAAAGTCGAAAAGGCGTATCCGCTGAGTGAAGCCAAGGCCGCCGTCGCACACGCCGCGCAAGGCAAGCGCAGTGGTAAAATCATTTTCGAATTCGGCGAATAAATTAAGGGACAGCTAAACCGCGAAAGAAGCAAAAGCAGGATGGGTTTCACGCCGCCGTTTGCCGTCATTGCTCTGGTTCTGATTCTCGCGCGCACCATCGCTGAACTGTGGCTAAACCAACTAAACCAGCGTCACATCCGCGCTAACCAGAACGAAGTGCCGCCAGCATTTCGCGAAATGATTGACGAGGCGACGTATCGTCGTTCGATCGAGTATACGTTGGCCAGAAGCCACTTCGGAGATGTCACCAACGTGTTCGACGCCATGGTGCTGATCGCTGTGCTGTTCAGCGGCGTGTTGCCATGGTGGTTTGCAAGATTCAGCGCGAGCTTCGGGACCTCGATCTGGGCGATGGCTGGTTTCCTCTTCGTTACAGGCATCGCGTTGAGCGTCCTCGCGCTGCCGTTCGCTTGGTATGCGCAGTTCAAACTCGAAGAGCAATTCGGGTTCAACACCACGACCATAAAGACGTGGGGGCTCGATCGTGTGAAAGGACTGCTGCTCGCGATCCTACTCGGCTACCCATTGCTTGCGCTGGTGTTGAAAATAATCGAGTGGACTGGCGCAAACTGGTGGGTTTGGGCGGCGGCGATGGTCGTCGCGTTTCAACTCCTCCTGATGCTTGTCGCCCCGGCGATTATTATGCCGCTCTTCAACAGGTTCACACCGCTGCCGGAGGGCGGGTTGCGCGAGCGGCTCTTTGCACTGGCGCAGCGCACCGATTTTCCCACGCGCAGCATCGAGGTGATGGATGGCAGCAAACGCTCGCGCCACTCCAACGCCTTCTTCACCGGGTTCGGTCGTTTTCGAAAAATCGTGCTGTTCGACACGCTCATCGGGCAGCTCACCGATCCGGAACTGGAATCCGTGCTGGTGCATGAAATTGGTCATTACAAAAAGCGCCACGTATGGAAGCTGCTCGGTGTTTCCATCGCCGGCGTGTTTGTGGCGTTCGCCGCGATCGCGTGGCTGGCGCGCCAGCAATGGTTTTATCACGCGTTTGGTTTCGAGCATCACGCAGGCTTTGCTGCCGCCAACGTTGTCCCTGCGATGCTGCTGTTTGGATTGCTCGCCGGAACGATTAGTTTCTGGCTTTCGCCGCTCGTTCACATCTGGTCGCGTCGTTTCGAGTACGAGGCGGACGCATTTGCGCGAGCGACAATGGGCGAGGCGCAGTCACTCATCCACGCGTTGCGCAAACTGAGCGAAAAAAACCTGAGCAACCTCACGCCCCACCCGCTCTATAGCGGTTTTTATTACTCGCATCCGACGCTGCTCGAACGGGAACGCGCGCTGGGAACTGCGCCTTGAACGCACGTCTTCACTTCGCGAAATAAAAAACCTCGGGGTTGACACAAACGCCGCTACAACGTCGGCTTATTCAACGTGCAAAATGATCAAGCGAGTCGCACGGCAGTGCTCATCGCCGCGAGCCTCGTTCTTCTGCATCGCGATCCAAAGCATTCGGGGCTTGTCTCCAAAACTTCCGCAGACCTGTGCGCTGGTATGCTGGAGACACATTCATCGCAGACGCGTTTCTTTTTGAAGATTGTGCAACAGGGCTGGTTCAGGCCGGTCGCGAGGCTGATCGAGGGGATTACGATCCCGGGAATTTTGCTGCATTACGCCTTACGAAAGAAGTGCATCGCCGCGCTCGCGTGCTCAGCGCTTAATGATGGAACTACACAGGTCGTCACCATCGGCGCCGGGTTTGATCCTCTCACGTTCGAATTGCATCATGATTTCCCAAGCGTCCGATTTTGGGAGATTGATCATCCGACGACGCAACGTCACAAACTGCGCGCCCTCCCTAGAGTCAGCCCTGACCGACTGCATTTTGTGGCGGCAGACCTGAACGCCACAGCTCTCGACAAAGAACCACTAATCGCGAACGGTTTCGATCCCACTCGACGCACCTTCTGGATCGCCGAAGGTCTCTTGATGTATCTCCGGGCAGACATGGTTGCGTCGCTGATCAGGACCTTGAACAGCCTGAGCGCTTCAAGAAGCCAGTTCGTGTTTACGTTCATGGAAAAGAATGGCGACGGCGGGATTCGTTTCGATTCGCAAAGCAAGCTCGTTGATCGGTGGTTGCGCAGCCGCGGCGAACCATTTCTCTGGGGTGCAACGCGAAGTGAACTCGTCGGCCTTGTAGGCCCATGGCGCGTGATTCGATTTTTGGATCACAACGATTTGCGCCGACTGGAATCCCGACTGGCAGACGAATCTATTGCAAAAGGCGAGGTGATTTGCCTCGCTCAGATTTAGCTGGGTCAATTAAGCTCCGGCATGCTAACACGGCGCGAATTCATACGCACCGCGGCGCTTTTTGCGCTCGCGCCGCGGCTTTTCGCGGAGCGCGAGCGAGAGATTTGGGTTAATGACGTTCACTCGCAGCTCAATCGCACTCGAGTCTACGAACTTCTAAGACCGCGTACCGGAGATGAACTTGCTGAGATTGTGCATTCTGCGTCGCGAAAAGGCTTGCCCATCTCGATTTCCGGCTGCCGGCATTCGATGGGGAGTCAGCAATTTGCCACCGACAGCATTTGCATCGATACGCGTGGCCTCGATCGCGTGATTTCTTTCGATCGAGAACGTGGTTTGATCGAAGCCGAAGCCGGCATCCAATGGCCGAAATTGATTCACAGTTATCTGGAAGCTCAA
>QHQA01000077.1:1150-2235 GCA_003219695.1 Verrucomicrobiota bacterium | reverse complement strand
GGCATTCCAATTTTTGCGACTAGTCCGATGAGAATGCCCCAGACGCTTTCGTGCGTGTCGGTGATGCGCTTGGCGATGAACAATCCGTAGCCGGAATTAAGAATAACGTAAGCAACCAAGGCGTACAGCGAGTAGCCGATCAAACGCGCTGCTCGACGCTCAACAACATCGACGTGTTCAGCTGTCGCAGCGCCGCCCGCTTCAACTCGCAGTCGCCACAACAACACTGCTGCGCTGAAAAGTTCGATGACGCTGTCGATGCCGAACGCCTCCAGCAACAAACTCTTCGACGCCCAGCCTAGCAGGAGCGATGCCGTTCCTTCGATCGTCATCCAGCCGAGCGTGATGTACGTCAGCAGTAGTGCCAGCCGTACCGCGTCGGCGCGCGAAGCCGTAAAGCTGGTTTCGTTCTGCAAATTCGCTCGCTTTCGAAGTAAAATTTCCTCCGCCATGGCATTCCTTGCCACTAATCACGCTCCAACGAGCTATGTGTTCAACCGCTGGGCTCAGCCCTCCTTACGAAAGCCAGAAAAACGTGTAAATTGGACTGCTGTGAACAGAGAACGATGGGTAGTTTTTCTCGCTCTCGTAGTAATGATCTCGCTCGGCGCAGCGCAGGCGCAAACGAACCCGTCGATCAATAAGGTAGAAGCGGATTCCCGACCTATCGTCGTGGACAAAGTCGTGGCGAATCCGGAAAAATTTAAAGGGCCGATCAACGTCGTCGGTCGATCCGCGAAACTCGGATCGAGTGATCATTTGTTTGCACTAAGTTGCGAAGACGAGTGTTTTTCGATGCCGGTAAGATTTTCGGGCGCGCCGCCCAAGCCAGGCACCGACGTCATTGTGCACGGTCAACTACTGAAAGAATCGAACGGCCGTTATGTCTTTAACGCTGAGAGTGTGACACCAAAGAAATGAAACGAAAAATTGTGATGCTGCTCTTGGCCACCACTACGGCCTTTGCGCTGCATGCGGGCTTCCTGATCTGGAGAGCGGAACGCATCGCGCGGCAATGGATCGACATCGGCGGCGAGTCGCCATTTCGTCATTACATTTCGCAGCACGATTATCTGTTGAGTCTT
>QHQA01000077.1:334-1036 GCA_003219695.1 Verrucomicrobiota bacterium | reverse complement strand
GTGTATCTGAGTTTATTTGGTTCGTCTTTTGCCGGATTCACGAAGCCGCTTGTTTTCACACTCACATTGTCATCGGTCGGTTTTAGCTGGTGGTGGATGAATCGGAAGTCGCGACGCGATTGCGGCTGCGATGATTCACCTTCCGGAACAAAACCGAACGAGCACGAGTCGATTCGGGAAATGCACGCCGAGGTTTCGGAGGGCATGAACCTGCCGAAGTGCCAGCAATGCGGCTGCATGAAAGAGACCCTGGAACAACTCGGCATTGCTTTACCTTCACTCAAGACAGCAAGTGTCGGCGCTTTAGCAAACGAACTTGGAAAATGGCAGCAACAGATGAAGCCGATCAAATACGCGTGTCTTGGCTGCGCGCATTGTTATCCCGCTGTCGCGATGAATATCTTGCACAAAGAATTTCCCGAGACCGAAAAGATCGCATCGTTGAGTTGCGAGTTTGAAGTGCGTCCCAATACGTGGCCGCCGGTGCCAGGCGAATACTTCGATTTGTGCGAGGGCGATAGTTGCCCCGTCGCTGTTTCAACTCTCGCCAGTTCAGAACTCGCCGACGCGCTCGCCGAGCGCCGCCCACGCGAACTGTGCATTGTCGGTAAAACCGAAACGGAAAACATCGGCATCGACAAGCTCATCAAGAACACGATTACAAACCGAACAATTCGCTACCTCGTCGTCGCGGGAGACGAT
>QHQA01000077.1:0-286 GCA_003219695.1 Verrucomicrobiota bacterium | reverse complement strand
TGCGCAATGTGACGCGCGACGAAGTAGCAACATTCCGCCGTCAGGTCGAAGTCGTCGATATGATTGGATGCAATGATGTGGAGCGCGTGATCAATCGCATCAAGGATTTACCTGTAGCAAAGCTCTCCTCGTGCGGTTGCTCGGATGAGGGTGAGCCAGTCATTCCGACAATGGGTGTTTCAAACGCCCCGATCATTCATGCGGAACCGCCAAAGCGAGTTGAAATGGATAAGGCCGGCTATTTTGTCATCATTCCTCGCGCGGAAAAGGGCGACATCGTTGTCGA
>QHQA01000076.1 GCA_003219695.1 Verrucomicrobiota bacterium | reverse complement strand
ATGGCTCAACCTGCAATGGCACCCAAACATCTGGCTGCCCGCAAGTTCCTCCGCCGGCGGTATTGGTGGGCGCATTTCCGAGCACAGCCGGCAACGGAGATAATATCTTGGGACGCAGCATCGCTATTGATCAAGACAAGGATATCGTTTACATCTCGAACATAGCCGATTCCGACGTCGCCACTCTCGATGCCACCGCTTGCCGCGTCGGTCACCTCGACGCGTGCCACGTCAAAATCGTTAAGGAGAGGATGGGCGGCTTTTCGGTGATGGCGACGGTGGATCCGTTGACGCAGACGGTTTACGTCGCCAACGACACCGACGGCACCGTTTCGCTCTTCGGCAAGTAAAAGACATTCCGTTCAGCGATCGAACGCGCGGCCACGACAGCCACACAATGGCGCGGCTTTGTGGAAAGATCAGTTGGGGAAGCTGCTGAAAGAATCAGAGAAGTAGATCACCCGAATAACGCCGATGAAACCGGCGCTACGTTGTAGGTACTACGCTGCGTAACGAGGGCGTATTTTTGGGCTTGTAGATTTTCGGTTAGCCGAATAAAAAGAACGTCTCCACTTTTTGGAAGATTTTCGGGTATTTCGCTTTGCGATTTCCGTAGAACAGGAGGGAAAATATGCCGGCAGCGTTGCAGACCACAACGCGGGACAGCACCTTTGCTTCCACGCGGTGGACGGTTGTGCGCGAAGCTGCCGATTCCGAGACATCATCGGAGCATGCGCTGGCTGCGCTGTCGGAGCTCTGCCAAATTTACTGGCGCCCTATCTATCTTTTTTTGCGCAGACAGGGATACGCTTTTGACGACGCCGAGGATCTTACCCAAGGTTTCTTCGCCCATTTAATCCAGAACCGCGGCTATGCCCGCGCCGATCCGGAGATGGGACGTTTCCGCGCGTTTCTTCTTGGGGCGCTCAAATATTTTATTGCCGGTGTACGCAAGCGCGAGAGCGCGCAGAAGCGGGGAGGAGCGCTAAGCGAGCGTTGCGTGAGCTCGGCTCAAGCTCTGGCTAGACCCACCCGGATTACGGCGGATATCAGGATTGACGCAAGCACGAACTCATCGCTACGATTCCGGAGTTGCTTTTGCGTGCTATTGAATGCGTCGCGCGTTAACACAACTGCTTTCCGAGGGTCATCGGTTAATCGAGAAGCAAAGCTGTAAACGGCGGGATAGTAACGAGCCACCAAACTGTCAAAACGTGAGCTTTTCGCTTTCATCGGCACCTTCCTTTTTTTGATTGGTCGCAGTCCCATTGCTTTTTCCTTAAATGTCTTGCCCGGAGCGCTGCGCACTTTCGCCTATCACGAAAAGGAAAATCGAGTGGCTCATTTCAAAATATCATTTGAGTCGCGTCGGTGTTGTAGCGGTCTTGAACATGTCGCAAAGGGTTCCACGGTTCGTGAGAAGCGCGCTCCCGCTTACGTGCAATCGAAGCTTGAACAGTTCGATCAGGTAGAAAGATTACAACGCCCCCGCCTCGATCTTCCACACAGCAGCCGAAGCTTTGTGGTTTGTTAAAAAGCTCACCAGGTTCTTTACAACGATGTTTCATCTTGTTTTCTGGTCTGTGCCGATAATGACCCAGTGCCCAGCATCCGGCTCTTCTGCTTTGGTCGGATACGGCGGACGTTTTACTGCTAGAATGGTGTGCGAAGAAACGAAAAGAAGCAGTCCGCTAATTGTTGCAACTAATGCTTTCCTTAAGACCACGCGGGAATCTTTACCAGGGGCCGTCCGCTTCAAGATGCCTTGCCGAGCGGACTTTTTGAGTCCTCCATGTCCGACGCCTCTTAAGCGGTCAGCCAAGTATATAATTGCGCTTCCTGGCGCCATTCTGGGGGTTGGCGTTTCCATTTGTCTCACCTCCTACTACGGAAACGACGGAACGAAGTTCTCAAAAAAAGCTGAAAGGCGATTTGAGCCTGTCCTCAAGCAGCCCAGCTAGAATCAGTCAGTGAACTTCTCTAGGGAGACGGAACGATAATCGCTCCGTTCAATACCCGTAGTAATACGCCCCGCCGTAATAGCTGTACCACGGATAGTACGGATAATAATCCGGGCCGTAGTAAGTGTTGTAGCGGGACTCGGGCGTGCGAGTAGTCTCGGTGTAATAGCCTTCGGCGCACCCGCCGAGCGAAAGAACGAAGAGGCCCGTGCACAGCAGCGAGAAAATCGTTGTCGCAAGATCGCGACGGTTTTTCTTGGTCGCCCTCATTTGAAACTTTCTCTAGCCATTTAATGCCGTCACCTCGAAGAGAACAAGGCCAAAAAATTCCTGGCCACGCTTCTGCCCGCTGCGCCAACGCGGCACGCGATATTTAAGTAAGGAAGGAATTGCCGTCGGCCAGGCGACTTGAGCGCAGCGGCGCCTCCGGCAATTGCCGGGCGGCACCGATGCGTCAAACCAAGCGCGCCTCGTAAATTAGTACCCATAGTAATATGTCGAGTAGCCGGGGCCGACGCGTACCGTTGTGCCGCCGTAGCTTGGCCCGTAGTAATAAGAATAATACGGATAACCGTAGTAGTACTCCGGCGTATAGTACGCGGCTGGATAAGTATAACCGGTGTCATACGCCGTCACGTACGGTCCCTCCGCACACCCGCCCAGAAAAGCTGCAATGAGGCCTGCGCAAAGGATCGATAGCAGTAATGCTCGACTGCGGCACCTGGGTTTCATTGTCGTTTTCATCAGATGTTCCCCTTTCTTGAATTCTGAATTTCCCTCTTTCTATCGTGGAGCCGCGCATGCGACTCCGTCGGCCTGCTGCTCCCGTCGTATATGCGACGATTTCAGCAGACCTTCTTAATATGATTCGCACTCGCAGGGCCAACCGGTCGCCCTCGTGGCACATCATCTACAGTACAAACTGGTTCCTTTTCGCGAACAAAGGTGGAATGCGTTGTCCTGCCCGCAATGCTGCGCATATCGTTGCAGGCGGGCCTCAACGCGTTGGCAACAATGCCGACTTCGCCGTCAAATTGACGTCACATCCATTTTCCTTGACACACATATGGATGCCCGTATATGTTCTCGCGCGCAAAAATGAAGACAACCGGAAATACTGAGCCCGCATTCCTTTTTAAAACCTTGTCCGATCCGACTCGATTACGGTTGCTGAATCTCCTCGCGTCCGGCGAAACCTGTGTCTGCGAACTGACCGATACGCTGCGCGTGGTGCAGCCCAAAGTCTCCCGCCACCTGGCTCATCTGAAGGGGGCCGGCCTGGTGGAAGCCCGGCGCGACGGCAAATGGATGCATTACCGCTGGGCGACACGTGGTGATTCGCTCGTTTGCCACGTCCTGACAGGTCTGCGCGAATGGATGGCCAGAGACGATCGGATGGATGGCGAACGTCGCAGACGCGACAAAGTCTGTTGCAGAATCAGTCGAAGAAAAACGAAGGGGACATCTAACAAATGAAAACCAGCGAATTCATTTCCGCGTTGCGCGCTACGCCCGAAAATCAGTTGGTCTTCGGCGATGTGGACGGCCACGCAGTGCCCAATGGCTATCACCTTACCGAATTAAAATCCGCGTCATTCAATACAGTCGATTGCGGCGGCCAGGTGAACCGGTGGCACGAAACGATCGTGCAACTGTGGGTGCCGCCTGATCCTGCGGATGATTACATGACGGCGGCGAAGTTTCTAAAAATTTTCGATCAAGTGTGCGGCATGATCCCGCTCGATTTGGACGCCGAAATTCGCGTCGAGTACGGCGACGAAAATTTGTTTCCCTCGACGTATCACGTGCGGTCGGTGACCCGCGATGAAAATGCGACACACGTATTGCTGGAATCGCCAGCGACTACCTGCAAAGCGCGCGATCGCCGTGCCGCGCTCGCGCAGAGCACCGGCTCCTGCTGCACCGCGAAAGCGCAATCGTGTTGCGCGGCTTAGCAATTGTCATTCGGCTGGAACGCCAATCGTCGCGTACCCGCCGTAGTAGTACGGCTCGTAAACGTGCTGTCCATCAATGATACGGTAACGCGGACCATTGGGCATCTCCGAGAACGGGTAGGCTTGGTAGTAGCCGTCGTAGTCACGGAAGGAAGATCCGGTCGGATACCAATAACCAGTGTCATACGCGGTCACGTAAGGCGCTTCCGCGCAACCGGTAATAAGGGCGGCGGCGACGCCTGTGCAAAGCAACGACAGCAACGCCCTTCGCCTGCGGTGTTTGCTTTCGCATTTTGTAATTCTTTTCATCAGATCATATAACACCATTTCAGGCAGCCTGTTGCAATGAAAATGAATTTCCCTTTTTTAGAATCGACAGCATAGCCCGATGTTCTTTGAATCAGCGCAATGAAGAAAACTGTTTTTTGCCTCAATGTTTTTCTGGTGATTCTCTTCCCTGTGTTCGCGCAGGAGCCGAGCGCTTTTGATGTGATCATCAAAGGCGGCACGGTTTACGACGGAACCGGCGCGGAACCGAAACATCTCGATCTTGCAATCCGCGGCGACCGGATCGCGGGCGTTGGCGACCTCAAAACCGCGAAGTCGAAGACAATCATCGATGCGACGGGGCTGGCCGTCGCGCCGGGATTTATCAACATGCTTTCCTGGTCAACGGAGTCGCTCATTCAGGATGGCCGGTCGCAAAGCGAAATCCGGCAGGGCGTGACCACCGAGATCATGGGCGAAGGCGAATCGATGGGCCCGGTGAACGATCGGGTGCGCGAGCATATGCTGCGCGAGCAGAGCGACATCAAATACGACATCAAATGGAATACGCTCGCTGATTACCTGAAGTATCTCGAAAGCCGCGGCATCTCCTGCAATGTGGCTTCGTTCCTCGGCGCTACCACGGTTCGTGAGTACGTGATCGGATTCCAAGATAAAGCGCCGACGCCGCAGCAGCTCGATCAAATGCGCGATCTGGTCCGCAAAGAAATGGAAGCGGGCGCGCTTGGCATCGGCACTTCCCTGATTTATCCGCCGGCGTTTTACGCGAAGACCGATGAGTTGATCGAGCTATGCAAAGTCGCCGCAAAATACCAGGGCAAATACATCTCGCACATGCGCAGCGAAGGAAACCAGTTGCTGGAAGCGCTCGGTGAACTGATCCGAATTAGCCGGGAAGCGGGAATTCCCGCTGAGGTTTATCACATCAAGGCAGCCGGCCAGAAAAATTGGCCGAAAGAAGACGAACTGCTTTCGCGCATTGAAGCCGCGCAAAAAGAAGGACTCAAAATTACAGCGGACATGTACACCTATACTGCCGGCGGCACCGGACTCGACGCGTGTCTGCCGCCGTGGACGGAAGACGGCGGTTATCCGGCATTGTTCAAGCGGCTGCGCGACCCGGCTACGCGTGAGAAGATCAAAGCACAAGTGCAAACGCCAAGTGACGAATGGGAAAACATGTATCTGGCTGCGGGCGGTCCGGAGCACATCATCTTGGTCGGATTCAAATCGGAGAAATTAAAACCGCTTACTGGCAAAACGCTCGCCGACGTGGCGAAGATCCGCGGCAAGGACCCGATCGACACAGCGATGGATTTGATCGCCGAGGACGAATCGCGCATCGGGGCGATTTATTTCATGATCTCCGAAGAGAACATTAAAAAAGAACTGACCAAACCGTGGATTTCATTCGGCTCCGATGAAGCTTCCCAGGCCCCGGAAGGAGTTTTCCTGAAATCGAATCCGCACCCGCGCGCTTACGGGAATTTCGCGCGCGTGTTGGGCAAATATGTGCGCGATGAAAAAGTCCTCCCGATGAAGGAAGCGATTCGCAGGCTGAGCGGATTGCCTGCGACCAATCTCGGTCTGGATCGCCGTGGATTTCTCAAAGAAGGAATGTTCGCCGACGTGGTGGTGTTCGACCCCGCGACCATTGCCGATCGCGCGACGTTTGAGAAACCGCACCAATACGCTGTTGGGGTGAAGCACGTCTTTGTCAACGGCGTCCAAGTCATCAAAGACGGAGAACACACCGGCGCCAAACCGGGTCGAGCATTGTGGGGACCGGGTAAAACAAAGTAGCGCATGCCTCCGGCTTGCGCGGCGCAAGCGGGGACGCATGCGCTACCTTAGGCGAAAAAGGAAACACGCGAACGCGCCCCTCACGACGTATATTTAAGGAAGGTACACAGAGAGAAAGGAGTTAAATTTATGGCAATTGTTCCATCGAGAAGAAATGACGAACGCTCGCTGGCACGGCGCGCCGACGATCCGTTCAATTATTTGCGAAACCAGATCAACCGCGTATTCGACGATTTCTGGGGCGAATCATGGTTGGAGCCCCATCGCGAAATGGCTGCCGGTTTCTGGCCACAGGTGGACGTCACCGAGACGGAGAAGGAAATCAAAGTGTCGGCGGAAATTCCCGGTGTGGAGCCCAAAGACCTCGATGTCAGCGTCGAGGACGGCATGCTCACCATTAAAGGCGAAAAGAAATACGAGCGGGAAGAAAAGGAGAAAGGGCAGTATCGAATGGAGCGCAGCTACGGCTCATTCGAGCGCGCCATTGAATTGCCCGCGGAAGTGGACGAATCGAAAGCGAAAGCCGAGTTCAAGAAAGGCGTGCTGCGATTGACTCTTCCCAAGCGCCCGGGAGCGCCCTCGCGCCGGAAGAAAATCCCCGTCACATAATCGAATGCTGTCATTTCGAACGGAGCGCAGCGGACTCGAGGGATCCCGTGGAACTGGCTTTAGGGTAATTCACCGGGATTCTTCGACTGCGTGCCGCTGCACGGCACTTCGCTCAGAATGACAGGCCTATCGTGCTCCGGTTGAAAACGAAGGATGCGGGGTGGACAGTTTTTTCAATGGATCCAATTAAGAACATCAAGTTGCGCTGGCTGCATGGCGCGTTGCAAGACGTGACCTACGAGCTGTCACGCTCGCAATTCTCCAGATTCGCGCCGCAGTGCTGGGAACCGGCGATCAATGCATATCGCTGTGAAAAATGCATTCGGATTTGCGTCGATCTGGCGGGGGTCGATCGCTCACTAATCGATCTTACTGTTGAACCGCGGCGCGTGGTGATTCGCGGCGCGCGCGAATTGCCGGAGCCGACTCACGAGGAAGGCCACACCGTGCAATTGCTTGCGATGGAGATCGATTACGGGCCGTTTGAACGCGAAGTGTCATTGCCGGCCGAAGTGGAAATCGACCAGGCGCACGCGGAGCAGCGCAACGGATTGCTTTGGATTTCCCTGCCGCTAAAGGAGCAATGAACACGAAGGAACTCAGCGTGTTGCCGGCTGGCGTCGAAGCAAAGGCCGGAGCGCAGAGCACTATTGCGGCGGGAGCCGGCCCGAGCGGGATACCGCGGATCCCGGAAGAATTATCGATTTTGCCCGTGCGCGGCATCGTTGTTTTTCCGGGAACGATCATTCCGCTCAATATCCAGCGCCCGGCGTCGCTCACGCTGCTCGATGACACTTTGCCGCGAACAAAAGTGATCGGGCTGCTGACGCAGCGGGATGAAATGAAGGAGGACCCGGCGCCGCGGGATTTGTACACTGTCGGCACGGCCGTGCTCGTGCTTAAGCTTTTGCGCCAGGCGGAGGACAACGTGCTGGTTATCGCGCAAGGGCTGCGCCGTTTTTCACTTCGTAAAATTGTCGCGATCTCGCCGTTTCTGCGCGCCGAAGTCGATCTGCCAGAATCAATCTTGCCGCCTGCGAGTAAGG
This sequence comes from Verrucomicrobiota bacterium, assembly GCA_003219695.1. Classification (GTDB taxonomy): domain Bacteria; phylum Verrucomicrobiota; class Verrucomicrobiia; order Chthoniobacterales; family UBA10450; genus Udaeobacter. Next base: position 611 of record QHQA01000076.1, on the reverse strand, counting down.
AGTGGGAAGCCACGTTCCGGAATTTGCGTGATTCGGCTGTGAGACTGTTCGAGCTGACGCCGGACGCGCCCGAACAGGTGCGCCTCATGATTCTGAACATTGAGAGTCCCGAGCAGCTTGCTGATTTTCTGGCGCCAAACTTAAACGTGGACGTCGCGCAGAAACAGGCGCTCCTTGAGGAACTCGACATCGAAAAACGTGTGCGCGCTGTGCAAAAGCATATCTCAGCGCAGCTGGAGATCGCCGAGATCCAGCAAAAACTGCAAAAGGATGTGGCCTCGCAATTTTCCGATGCGCAGCGGCGCGCGTATCTGCGTTCGCAAATCAAGGCGATCCAGCGCGAACTAGGCGAAGCGGAGGGCGGCGGCGAGGAGCAGGCCCAGCAATTGCGCACCCGGCTCGAGGAAGCCAAGCCGCCGGATGAAGTGATGAAACAGGCTGAACGCGAATTGAAGCGGCTCGATTTCATTCCCCCGGCCAGCCCGGAATTTTCCGTCATCGTGAGTTACATCGAGATCATCTCCGATTTGCCCTGGAATAAGCTAAGCGAGGACAATCTGGATCTCGATCAGGCGCAGAAAATCCTCGACCGCGATCATTACGACCTGGAA
>QHQA01000074.1:1466-3627 GCA_003219695.1 Verrucomicrobiota bacterium | reverse complement strand
TTTGCGGCGTGTTACCGATCACCATTGTCACCGCCATCGTTTCGCCCAGCGCGCGGCCGAGTCCGAGGATCACCGCGCCGAAAAGGCCCTTCCTGGCGTAACTAAGTACGGCAATGCGCGTCACTTCCCATCTCGTCGCGCCGAGCGCGTAGGCTGCTTCACGCTGCAAATTTGGAACGCTCCGCAAAATTTCCCGCGACACCGAAGTGATGATCGGCAGAATCATAATCGCAATGATGATGCCGCCGGCGAGCATGCTTGTTCCGTAAATCGGTCCGTCGAACAACGGCGTCCATCCAAAGAGTCGCTTAAGAACCGGAAATGGATGATCCCGTAACCATGGAATCATCACAAAAATTCCCCACAAACCGAGAATGACGCTGGGAATCGCCGCCAGCATTTCGATGAGCGAAATGATCGGCTGCCGGATCCAAAGTGGCGCTAATTCGGTCAAAAAGAGCGCGGTCGCGATGCTGAGGGGCACCGCGATGATAAGCGCAATCAGCGAAGAAACGGCCGTGCCGTAAATGAATGGAAGGGCGCCGAATTGCTCCGCCACCGGGTCCCAAGTCGATGTGGTGAGAAAATGAAATCCGAATTTCTGGATCGCGAGCGAAGAGCCGCGCGCGAGTTGCCATCCAACCAAAAACACCAGCACCACAACTGCGAGCGCCATCGCGAGCGTCAGCCACTTGAAGATTTTGTCGCCAACGCCTGACGCCGGCGCCATCCGATCGATTGTCGATCTTGCGGCGAGCGTTGGCGGATTGGCAACAACTGGCATGGCGCGGCACGCGTTACATCTTAATTTCGTCCACGCGTTTAAGAACGCGTTCGCGCAACTCATTTGGCAATGGCGCGTAATCGAGATCCTTTGCCATATCTTCGCCTTTGGTCAGGGCCCATTTTAAAAACTCGACCAGCTTCTTTCCCTTGGCGGGATACTTCTGCTGCTCATAAACCAACAGCCCGGTGGCGCCGCAAATCGGATACGAAGTGGCGCCCGGGGCGTTTGTAACTGAGAAACGGAAATCATCCGGTATCTGCGCTGTTGCCATCGCCGCGGTGGTTGATTCGAGCGACGGTTTCACAAATTTTCCGGCGGAATTCTTCACGTCCGCGTAGGGCATCTTATTTTGGATCGCGTAGATCAACTCCACGTAGCCGAGCGCGCCTGGAGTTTGTTTAACCTGGCCGGCCACGCCTTCATTGCCTTTGCCGCCGAGACCGGTCGGCCAATTCACGGATGTATTGGTGCCGACTTTTTGTTTCCACTCTGCGCTGATCTTGCTCAGGTAATCCGTCCAAATGTAAGTCGTGCCGCTGCCATCCGAGCGATGCACCACTACGATTTCTTGATCAGGAAAAGTGATGCCCGGATTTAGTCCCGCAATTTTGGGATCGTTCCATTTCTTGATTTGCCCAAGAAAAATTCCGGCGATCACATCCGCATCGAGCTTGAAGACAGGATTTCCGGGCAAATTGTAAGCGTCCACATCTGCGCCGGCGACGGTCGGGATGTGTAAAATTTTTCCTGGCGCTTTGGCCAGGTTCTCATCGCTCATCGGACCATCCGATGCGCCGAAGTCCACCGTTTGCGCGGTAATCTGTTTTTGGCCGCCGCCCGATCCGATCGATTGATAATTGAACCGCACTGACGGATCGACTTTGGCGTATTCGTCGAACCACTTAGAGTAAATTGGATAGGGAAACGTCGCGCCTGCGCCATTCATTGTCATTTGCGCCGACGCCGTCGCCCCGGCGAAGGCGGGGCCGAACGCGATAACTAGCCCAAGAATTTTGCTGCTGAACTGGTCAAGTTTCGTCATGCGACGAAGTTGCCGCAGCCGACTTGGGCCGGTCAAAACGTTTACTGTTACGTTTGTGTGACAACCGGCAGAATGACGCGAATCGTCGTTCCTTTTTCCAGCTCACTCTCGGCCTCGACCCGACCGCCATGCAGCTGGGCGATATGTTTCACAATCGAGAGACCAAGGCCGGTGCCCCGAAAGCCTTCGGGGCTGCGCGCTTTGTCGGCACGATAAAACCTCTCGAAAATCCGCGGCAAATCGTCGTTTCCAATTCCGATGCCGTCGTCGCTGACGATGAGCATTATATCGTTGCCACGCCGCGCCGTACTCAAACGAATCTCATCCCCTTC
>QHQA01000074.1:0-1254 GCA_003219695.1 Verrucomicrobiota bacterium | reverse complement strand
GTTTTGAGTGCTGCTCCATGACCTCCAGAATGCGGACGGATTCACCGCGAGGCATTTTGGGATCGTCCAACATCGTTTCGATGTACCCGCGTAAGATCGACAACGGCGTGCGCAGCTCATGCGAAACGTTTGCCACAAAATCCCGGCGAATCTCGTCTACTCGCTTCAATTCACTGATGTCGTGAAACAGAATGACTGCTCCGGTAATCTCGCCATTCTCGTTTCCCATCGGGACTGAAGTCATCTGAAATTCACGGGAACCGATCGAGAGTTCGCCTTGGTTCGGCTCTCGCTGTCGAAAGGTCGCGCCGACAATCTGTTCGATGGCTGGATCGCGTACGCTTTCGAGAAGCGGCACACCTAACGCGCCCTCGCCGATTGCAAGTAATTCGCAGACCGCCCGATTCACGAGCGCGATCCGTCGGTGACGATCGATGACCAACAAACCGTCCTGCATCGCAGATAGAATCGCTTTCTGTCCGGATGCCCGTTCGCCAACTTGTCGATCGAGTTCTCTTTGGCGGGTGAGAATTTCCTCGAGCGCGACGCTGACGCGCTGCGCTTCGCTTCCGCCTTCGATCAGAAACGTCCGCGGTTGCTCGCCCCGGCCGATTTGCCTAACAAGTCGCTCGATGTGGGACCAGGGCGCGATCCATTTTCGCCAGACGAGATAAACAATGGCGATTATCGATCCAACAATCGCAGCTAGCAGAATCCAAGACGTCATTTCTCGCGCAGACGATAACCAAATCCGCGGACGGTTTCGACAATGTCGCCGGCCTTGCCGAGCTTTTCGCGCAAACGGCGCACGTGCGTGTCGACCGTGCGAGTGTCGATCACGCTTTCGTAACCCCAAACTTCGTTGAGCAAACGATCTCTTTCCTGAACGCGGCCGCGCCGTTGCATTAACGTTCGCAGAAGCTTGAACTCGAGACTGGTGAGATCGACTCGCTTGCCGCTGACCAAAACTTCACGACGCGCCGGGTCGATGGTGATGGGCCCGGCGGAGAGACGATCGTCGGTTTCTTCGGCCGTGCCTCGGCGCAAGATCGCTTTGATGCGCAAAACAACTTCGCGCGGACTGAACGGTTTGGTCACGTAATCGTCCGCGCCGAATTCCAAACCGACGATGCGATCGATCTCTTCGGCCCGCGCGGTCAGCATCAGGATGGGAATGTGGCGCGTGGCTGGATCGCTCTTGAGAATTTTGCAAACCTCGAGTCCCGGCATTCTCGGTAACATTAGATCGAGAAT
>QHQA01000075.1 GCA_003219695.1 Verrucomicrobiota bacterium | reverse complement strand
CCGGTGGCAGTGTTGGCTGCACCGCTGTCGTTAAAGACGAGTGTGTCGGTTCCAATGGCTGTGTTGTTTGAGCCGGTGGTGTTGAGCAGCAACGCTACCGCGCCAACTGCGGTATTGGAACTCCCGTTGTTGAGGACCAGCGCTCCAACGCCAACGCCGGTGTTGAAGCTGGCGGTCGTATCCGAGAAGAGCGAATACCAACCGAGTCCTGTGTTTCCCAAGCCAGTGCTGAGGAAACTAAGGGCGCCGCACCCTTCCGCTGTCGTGAAGTTCGGGTAGCACGGGTCTGGTGTAGGCGTTGGTGTTGGCGTTGGCCTGGGAGTAGGACTGGGCGTGGGTGTGGACGCGGGTGTGGGCGTGGGCGTGGGCGATGGCGTCGCACTCACCACCATGACTGTGCCTACCATACCGCAGCATGCGCCGTGCGGCGTGCAGTAATACGGAAATGACCCCACAGTGTTGAACGTGTGACTGAATGTAGCTCCCTGGTTGAGGATCCCAGAGTCCCACAGGCCGCTAGGCATGCCCGGAGAACCCGAGGTGCTACTGTGACCGGTCGAGCTCCAAGTCCATTGCACCGTATCGCCCGGGTGAATGGTCACCGACGACGGCGAGAAACAAAGGCAATTGTTTCCAACCGTCACAGTAACCGTAGTCGCGCTTACCGACTTTGGGAATAAAGCGAAAAGCGTAACAATGGCGGCTACCGCTACCATAACACGGAATGAAGAGGGTTTCGCCGCAGCCGCCACGTAGTTGCTGCTCACAAAAATCACACCGCCAACCTGCCGTCAATCTGTCGCCGCACGCAACAACGCAAAAGTAACGCGACTGTCACTTTTTAGCTTCCTGGCAATTACATCGGTCGCAAGCGAGGCTGTTTTGCCGGCTCCGACTTGCCGTGGCGGTCCGCCCCACGCGGAGGGGAGCTTACGCTTTCGGGTTACCGATGGTATAACCGACGTGCCGGACAGTGTGAATCAGCGGGGGATCGCCGAGTTTTTTGCGCAACCGGCCGATGAATACTTCGACCAGCTTTGTGTCGTACTCATGCGCGTGCTCCCAGACGCGCTCGCACAGCTCCGTGCGCGTGAAGACGCGGCCGGGCTCACGCATCAGCACCTTGAGTAACATATTCTCGCGCGGTGAAAGCTCGATGCGCTGCGCGCCGCGGTGAACATCGTGCGTTGCGAGATCGAGCGTGACGTCGCCGACGCGCAGTGACATGCCCGGTTCCTCGGGATAGCGACGCCCAAGAGCGCGCACCCGCGCCACAAGTTCCCGCATGGCAAACGGCTTGGGGAGATAATCATCAGCCCCGAGCTGCAAACCAGTTACTCGATCCTCGACAGCGCCGCGCGCGGTCAGCAGCAATACACGGCCGGCAAGATGTTGCGCGCGGAGGCGCCGCAAAACCTCGAAGCCGTCGATTCCAGGCAGGCGGATATCGAGCACGATCAAGTCGAAAGGCGTCTTGTTGACTTCATCCAAAGCAGCTTCGCCATCGTGAACTGCTTTCGGATCATGGCCAGCCTCGGTCAGCGCCGCAGCGATTTGCCGCGCCACCGGCCTTTCATCTTCAACAATCAGGATTCGCATGGCTGTCTCGCAAGATTGGATGATTAGAAGCGGAGAGTAAATTGTGCAGCTAGCAAATGATTGTCATCGCCAGGAGCAGTGGTTTCATGCTGAAAACTGTATTGCAATTTTAGCTGCGCGTGTGTCGCGAAACGGTAGGTCGCGGCAATGTCGATTCTGCCGAGATCTGGACTCCAGTGATCGTTGTGGCCGTAGCCATCATTGATTGTCGCGAAGAGTTGTTGGTTCCACCGAAGCGCGCCAAAGAACTGTGGCGTAAATTTGTATTTCGCTTCGACATAATAAGCAAACGTATCCGCGTCTCCCACATTGGGTACTTGAAAGCGGGCTTCATAAAACTCCGCCCAGACTTGCAGATGATGCCAGGCGAAACTGGCATCCTGCCCGAGAACAAATTCCCGATAGTCGTCAATGTCGCGTCCGGGCGGCAGGGTCCGTTCGGCTTCACGCCGAAAATATGAACCCTCGCTTGCGGAAAAGCCAAGATTCCAAGCCTCGTTAGGCCGGAAACCAACGCGCCCACTGAAAGTCGGATTTTCGAAGCCGTTCTCCGTAACATACCAGGATTCGGGGCGCGACGATAGCGACGCATTCTTCATTTCAACTGCATAATCGAACCGGCCCAGCTTTCCTGAAATAGAAAATCCACTTGCGTAACTTGGTCCCCAGATCACCGGATTGAAGGTGTACTTCCCGTAGTAGTAGGGGCCGTAGATGAAATCCAGCGGTGAATACGGAGCGTATTTATCCTGAATGGCTGTAACATTTTCATAAACCAACGGCGCATTGATAAACGGGTTATCCCACGGCAAGTGCCGCGGAACCCAGTTACCGACGACCGTCGCAAATTTGCCGATCTGCAAAGTAAAACGGCCATCCTTCCATGGCGTAATGCGAAAGGCATACTCATCCAGACGAACCTGCGCGCCGTGGTCGCTCGGGTCGAATCCGCGATCCAAATTGGTTTGAGCGAAGAAGTAAATCTGCGAGCCGAGCTGCGCGTCGAGAAACAAGGTGAAACGCGGATTGAAGAGATTTTCAATCTCGGAGTCGATGAGACCGGGTGCCGGCTGTTGGAAATTATAAAATTCGAGATCAACTGTGCCGCTCAATCGGGCGCGAAGATTATCTTGAAAGGCGGAGACAGTTAGCGCGCTGTCGAGTCGGTCCAAAGCATCATCGATATCGAAAGCGCATGCCGTGCAGGCAAAAACGCACAGACTGAAGGCGTGCAGTTTCATGCAACTGCGTTAACACCGTCTGCCGCAGAAAAGCGCACTTCAAATTCGGTCCAATCGTTTTCCGAACGCACGAGACACAAATCACCACCGTGCAGCCGGGCTAGTTCGCGCGCCAGGTTCAGACCGATCCCATGGCCTGAAGCGGCGGAAGGAGTCGAGCTGTGATGAAACCGTTCGAAAATGTCTTCGCCGGGTGGAATTGTGCGACCCGTGTTGCCGATCGTCAGTACCACGCCCGCGCCGTTGCCGCGTGCGCTCACCTGGATTCGCCCACCCGGACGGTTGTACTTTCGCGCGTTCTCCAGAAGATTCTGCACGATGAGCGACGTATAGCGCTTTTCGCCGGCCACAAAAAGGCCGGGCGGAAATTCTTTCTCGATCTTTACGTCGGGCGAATCGGGCAAAGCGCCAAGATCGTCCAGCCATTCATCAACGAGTTGGCTAAGATTCACTGGTGCGGATGCGATTTGAAGGTGACCAGCATCCATGCGCGACAACAAAAGCAAATCGTCAATTACGCCGGTCAAGCGACGAGTTTGATGGAGCAAGGTGGACAACTCTTCATAAATTTCGGGCTTAAACCCTTCGCGTTCCAGCAGTGATTCGAGACCAATCCGAAGAATCGTCATCGGGCTTTTCAGCTGATGAGAGGCGTCGGCCGAATATCTTGTGGATCGTTCCAGTTCCTGGGCGGTCGAGGCGAGAGCAGCCTCGGCGCGTTTGCGTTCTGCGCGATTCTCCTCCGAATCGAGCGCCAGTTTTTTCACTGGCGCCGAGAGTCTCAGCGCGACCAAGTGGCTTGCAACAAAACCACCTAACAAAAGAAGCGCGCCAGCGCCGCCAATTTGCCACCGAAGCCGATGCAGTTGTGCCATCAAGGAAGACAGCGGATAGACGGAAATCTCGTAGGCCGGTGGAAAGAGCGAACCGGGATTCAGCCGTTTGTAAAACAAAATGTGCGGCGCGCCATCAACCTCGGCCTGAAAATTGTTTTCAGCGGGGTCAGAGCCGACGACGGCATTTGCAATTTTTTCACTCAGAGATGCCTGCGCGAATTCGGGAAGCGACGGCAAATGCAGGCGGCCATTTACCCAGATGCCGCTTTTCATTCCGGTGTATTTGTACTCGAGCTCAAGCGGTTTGAATCCGATCACGAGCGCAGAAATGACTTCTCCTGTTGCGGTCGAAGAGATGGGCACAGCTATCACTTCATCGATCGCTCGGCTGCCGGCCTCGGAATTTTCCTGGATGTACCCGACTTGCTGCGTCGCCGGCAATTTGGTCAACGCCAGTTGCGCCTCTGTTTTATCATCGAGTCGTCCCACATCGTAAGGGTTCGGCGGCTTGATGACTGCGCCCGTGCCGTCGAGGAAGCGGTAAAATCTCGCATGCAGCCATTGTGCTGCTTGCTCCGGAGGCGGTTCATCGCCTTCCATCAAATCGCGTAGCTCGTCCCTCGCGCTGGGGTAGAGTAGATCGATTGCGTCGTCCTCGATCGCCGCGTGAATCCGCGACTTCCCCGCGAGCGCGTTACAGCGGTCTGCCAGCGCGGCGTGACGGAGTTCCTCGATTTTGTGCACCGACGAAAGTTCGGTCTGAAAAATCTGCTGCAAATTTCGTTGCGCGTCGGCCGTGACTTTGCGCTCTGCGAGATAAAGACCGAGCGCGGTTAGCGTCGCAATGATTACCATCATCGCGGTGAACAACCGAGTGCGAAAGCTCACTACTTGTTTGTTTCTCGGTTCAATTGACGAGCTCATGGAAAATCAACGTGCAACGTCTGGCCGTTTTTCAAATCTACTGGTTTTTCGCGCGTGGTCCTGCTGTCAATCCATGCTCTCAGCGTGTAGTGACCTTCGGGAAGTCCACTCAATCGAAAGCGGCCTTCCGTGTCCGTGATCAGGAAATAGGGCGTATTCAACACGAGGATCAACCCGCGCATGTGCTCGTGAATGTCGCAGCGCAGCGTGACTAACCCCGGTTTATCGAAAACCTCCGATGGGATCGGGCGTTCCTCCGCACGATAACGCCCCAGATCAAATCGTTTGGCAGGGGAGTAGGAAAAAATGTTGTGATACGTGTCATCGAGATTTGGAAATTCGACCCTCGTCCCTACCTGTATCGGCAGGAGCGCTGGAATGAACGTCAAATCTTTTTGCGCGACCTGCTTCACTGGCGCCGAAACGGGCCGGGGAAAATTGCCATCGAGATAGACCACAGCCAGCGGCGGCTGCGTGGAAAGAACGCCGCCTTTGGTGACGATCTCGTACCGTTTTGCCTGAACCGGTGCTCCGTGCGATTTCGGCAGTTCCACGCGCCCCTCCACTGCGGCGCTCGCCAAAAGCGAAGCGGGAATGATGGAGAGAATTGCATTCGACCACATCAATCCCAGCCGGCACATTATCTTGCTAGTTTAACAACGCTTTGGCTGAACGGAAAGCACGATAAGACGCCACCCGGCGGCGTCGGATGGACATAAGTGCTCAAGCGGCAGGTTGAAATCCGGAGAAAAGTGACAAGATCGTTACTTTTCAGTCGTTCGGGGGCACACGGCTATCCGATTTCGCCAATCCGTGGATCCGTTCCGGCGCGATATCCAATGTGATGAAAACAATAGCCAAACGCGCACGCACCTCGCGGCAGACGACATCATTCTGCGCCGCCGTGGGAATGCTCACAATTTCTTTGGGATTGGCCGCGCAAACGCAGGGGACCAGCAGCGGTCCTTTTAATAAGATCTGGACCGTCGCGCTCTCCCAGTACAACGGGTCGGACGAAACCGGCAACTCGTTAACGCAGCTGTCGGATGGCACGATCGTCGTCGGCGGGAACGACGCCAACCAGCCGAACTACTGCCCACCCAATTATGGAGGCGCCTGGCTGGTAGCGGTGGCGCCGGATGGTGGCGACAACGTGTGGCAGCAACTGTATTCAACCTGCGCAACCGATGCCCAGGTGACCACCTATGTTGCGCATACGTCGGACGGAGGATTCATTCTCGCCGGGGGCGATTTCGACAATCCCGCCTGCAGTCTCGGCTGCGGGTGGTTCGCCAAGTTCGACAGCAACGGGTCCATCGCCTGGCAGCACGACCTGACGGGAGCTATTTCAGCAGGGGCCGGCCAAATCGAGCCGACGCCGGACGGCGGCTACATCGCGGTGGGAAACCAAACTGATACAACCTACATCCTGCAAGCGTTAATCATGAAGATCTCGGCAACCGGCGAGCTACAGTGGTCGGCGGTTTTTCCTGAGACCGATCAATCATTTCGGGGGGCCTTCACAGGCGGGAACTTCACGTTTGAGT
>QHQA01000073.1 GCA_003219695.1 Verrucomicrobiota bacterium | reverse complement strand
AGCGGCTCGCCAATGAGGCGCAGGCAGTCAAGCGCGCGGAGAAACCGCTCGACCGGGTCCAACAGGAAGCGTTGAGCGTCAGCGATCGGCTGACGCTTTTTTCCCGCGCGCTGGACGGAAGCGCATTACTGATCATCCCGGCGTCAAAAAACGAAACGGACCCGTGGGTCGATCCATCAGGATGGTCCAAATATTATTCTGAGGCGCAATTCGCGCCGATCCAGATGCAGTTGCAATCTTTGATTGCTGCCTATGCCAGTGCCGATGCATTTAACTTCAGCCGCGCGGCCAATGAGCTCCGCGAAAATTTGCGCACGCTGAGCCCATCAATTTCTCCGGGGGAACGGCAACTGCGGCTGGAGTATTTCTACAACCATTTCGAGGCTTTTTATCGGGCCATCTGGTGTTACGGAATTGCGCTCGTGATTCTGCTCGCGGCGCACTTGGGCAAGCGGGGACGCATTCTGCAAAACGTCGGCGTTGCGGTTGCGCTTCTCGGTCTCGCCTTTCAGGCGTCGGGAATCGTGATGCGCTGCATGATTGCCGGGCGCCCGCCAGTGACCAACATGTACGAATCGATCATCTGGGTCTCGTTCGCCGTCTCCTTTTTCGGGATGATCTTTTTCGCCCGTTATCGTGCGCGCGTGTATTTGCTTGCCGCGTTACCAGTCACGCTCACTGCATTGTTGCTGGTGCATCAAATGCCCATCGCGATGCCCTCGAGCATCGATCCGCTGGTGCCGGTGTTGCGCGATAATTTCTGGCTCACTATTCACGTACTCACGATTACCCTGAGTTACGCGGCGTTCGCGCTGGCCATGGGGTTCGGGCACATCTTGCTCTGGCGGTACGCGCGCAACCCGGCAGCCGCGCGCGCGGACGCGCCGATGCATTTCTGGTTGTACCGGGTGCTCCAGCTCGGCGTGCTGCTGCTGGCGGCCGGCACTATTCTCGGCGGCGTCTGGGCAAATTATTCCTGGGGCAGGTTTTGGGGCTGGGACCCGAAAGAGACCTGGGCGTTAATTGCGCTGCTCTGTTACATACTGGCGTTGCACGGCCGGCTGGCCGGTTGGTGGACACAGTTTGGCCTGGCAGTAGCGAGCGTGGTTTGTTTTCTCGCCGTGTTGATGGCGTGGTACGGCGTGAACTTTGTTCTGGGCAAAGGACTGCACAGTTATGGATTCGGCATCGGTGGCGAGACGTACGTCGCAACGTTTGTTGTACTTGATCTCTTGTTTGTCGGATTTGCTATCTGGAGATATCGGAGCAGCAAATCGGCCGTTTCGCCAGCAGGTGAAATCGGAGGCGAGCGGGTCGCGGTATAGTTTCGAATTTAAGGTATGGCAGGGCGCAGAACGAAATATCGGCGGCGACCACTCAGACCGCAAGCGCCTCGAGCGCGACGAGGACACGAGATCGAAGTCGGCGGCGTGAAAGTGGGCGTCAAAAGCGGCGCGCAAAAATCCGTGCGCACCCGGGCAAAACGCCGCTCTGCGGGAGTGCGCTGATTGTAGCCGCCTCGCTGTGTGAGGCGTTATCGAAAAACGTGCTGACAGCCTCCGCTCGCGCGTCTCACAGAGACGCGGCTACAGGTTCGCGATCAGCGCGTCGATGAATTCGCGCGGCGCCTCGGCGTGGAGCAACCTCGATCGGGTCGCCTCATCCTTCGCCAGGCGTGCCAGGGTGCCGACGCAGATTAAATAATCATTCACCAGGCGTTCCGGCACGCCGATTACAAAAATCAATCGGGCACGCTGCTGATCCGTGCCGACTGGAATCCCGGCACGGCTGCGCCCGATGCCGATGACGATTTCGTTTACCAAATCGGTTCGCGCATGAGGAAAGGCGACGCCGTTCTCCACTACACTCGGATGCGCCTGCTCGCGTGCGAGGACTTGTTCGAGAAGTCTTTGTGGATCGTCGATTTTTCCATTTTGCGCGAGCAAC
>QHQA01000006.1:7808-37519 GCA_003219695.1 Verrucomicrobiota bacterium | reverse complement strand
ACTTCAACATTATCGACAGCAACAAAAAAATCCTCGCGACTTGCCGAAGCGAGCGGAACATTTTTCATCGGCGAAATTCCTGTTCACCGGCTTGGGTTCGGCGCCATGCAACTCACCGGCGACGGCGTCTGGGGAGAACCAGATGACCACTCCGAGGCGATCGCCCTTTTGCGTCGCGCGCTGGAATTAGGAATCAATCTCATCGACACCGCCGATTCCTATGATCCCGAAGTGAGCGAGCGTCTCATTGCCGGAGCGCTTCATCCGTATCCCGCTGATCTTTTGATCGCGACCAAAGCCGGCTTTCAGCGGCCTGGCCCAGACCAATGGATCGAGGATGGTCGTCCTGAGCATTTGCGATCGGCTGTCGAGGGCAGCCTGCGCCGGCTGCGCCTTGAACGAATCGATTTGCTGCAACTGCACCGGATCGATCCGAAAGTAGCGATGGAAGATCAAATCAGCGCACTGGTTGATCTGCAGCGTGCGGGTAAGATTCGCTACATCGGATTGTCTGAAGTCAGTGTGAAACAGATTGAAGCGGTTCGACGCATCACGCCGATCGTTTCGGTGCAGAACCGATATAACCTGGTCGATCGCGATTCCGAGGAGGTGCTGGAACATTGCACCCGGGAAAATCTCGGGTTCATCCCCTGGTTTCCACTCGCCACCGGCGACCTCGTCAAACATTACGGTCCAGTAACGCGCATCGCGACCCGTCTCAACGCACGCCCGGCGCAGATCGCGCTCGCGTGGCTGCTTCGGAAATCTCCCGTAATGCTTCCGATCCCCGGAACTTCAAAAGTCACACACTTGGAGGAAAACACTGCTGCGGCTCTGATTGAGCTCGATGATTCGACAATGCAAGACTTGGAACGTCTTGCGCGCAGTTGAAATTTTGATCCGGAAACGGAGCGAGCCATAATCGAGAAGGAGAAAACCTATGAATCAGGACCTGGAAAAAGTGAAGCTGCTGGCCCGCGATCTGCGGGATGGAAAACAATTCCCGCGCAGCCCGCGCGAAACGCTGGCTGGCTATGTGTTGGCGGCGCGCGGTGGACAAATGCCGCGCCGTGCTGGTGGGCTGGGAAGGCGAATACCATTCCAATTGCCCGCTCGATCAACGCTGGCTGAAATTCGCTGAGATTGATTATGACGACTTCCGGGCGTTCGTCGCCACCGGCGCAACCGATGACGAGATCGCTGCGTGGATCGGCGAGCACGCCAAAAAACGTCCGGGCGCCGAGATCATTGCTTGGAACAATAAAGAACGCGATTTGCATCTGAGCGATTTGCCTTTGGAACTCCAGGAGTACATGGAGGATTACATCCAGCAGTATGTTCCGCGTAACCGGGTGGTGTATCACTGGTTCGACGTGTACGACTTGGAAGAAGAACGGCTCTGAGCCAGTGACGCAGGCAAATCCTGCCTGCGAACATCGAGTGCGTGGCTCTTAATATTCGCAAAAGGTGTCGTCCGGATAGCAATACAGCCAGCGCTCGCCCGGCTGCGCCGAAGCGATGACCGGATGCCCGCTGGTGTGAGCATGTTTGGTTGCGTGCCGATTCGGCGAACTGTCGCAGCAAAGCGTCACACCACATGTCTGGCAGGTGCGCAGATGGACCCAAGTTGCGCCGATCTTTGCGCATTCTTCGCATTCGCGACGGTGCGGTTGTTTGACGGACGCGATCGCGTCGAGATGAGCGCAAACTCGGTTAGTCATTACTGGATCATTAGAGATTCTTCTCCGGCAATCGCGGGATCAGAAATCAGCTTTGAAATTGCTTGGTAAGATCAATTTTCGCGGCGCGTCGCCTCGAACAGAAACCATGCGCGGCGCTCCGTTTCATCGATCCAGACTTCGATCAGGCTTGCTGTGGCAACGTCGCGATGCTCGTCGCAAACGTTGTGCGCCTCGCGGAGGCGTGCATCCAATGTCTTGTTGTCGTCTGCCAGCTCAGCAAGCATGTCCAACGGCTCGACGTATTCTGCATCGTTATCGAGCACGCGCTGATTACGCGAAATCTCGCCGATCGAGTGCAGTGTAAGACCACCGACCTTTCGAACGCGCTCGGCGATGGGATCGGTCATGGCGAACAGCTGCTCGGCGTGTTCGTCGAGCAGCAGATGATAATCGCGGAAGTGCGGACCGCTCATGTGCCAGTGGAAATTCTTCGTTTTCAGGTAAAGCGCGAACACGTCGGCGAGAATGGCATTCATCGCGCCTGAGATGTCTCTGGTCGCGGCTTGTGTCAGATCGGTCCGCGTTTCCAGCGGTGCGTCGCGTCTCTTTTCCGATTCCAGTCTTTTCTTCGGATCACCTTTATTCATGCTTATGGTTCCATTTTTGTTTGATGCAGCCCTAGTAATCGACGTTTATCGCAATCCCATTGCTGCAACGGTGTCTTTGTCCAGGTAACCAGTGGTGCGCAAACCGTGGCGGCTTTGATAATCTCTGACTGCCTGGCGCATCTCCGGACGGAAGACTCCGTCGCTTTCGCCGTGATAAAAGCCTTCTCGGGCGAGTCGCTCCTGCGCTGCAATTACGACCGAATAGTTTGATTGGGATTCGTCGCTGTAGCCGTTCGGATCGTAGTACGCTTGGCTTTGGTAAACGCTGGAATCGTAGTAACCTTGAGATTGATCGGGATAGGCGTTCTGATCGTAATACATTTGCCCCTGGTAATTGCTGGAATCGTAATAACCCGGATCGTAACCGTAGGAGTACGGAACCCCGTAGCCGTAGTCCGGATAACCGTAGGCGTAGTAATCGTCTGGGTAGTACCAATACGGCCACCACGGATCAAAGCCGATATTGAAGATCACCCATGTTCCGTTAATGAAGGAGCAGCGGTGACCATTCCACCAGTGATCGCTGTGGCGGTCCCAATCGCGATGCCAGTCCCCTGAACGCTGGGCGAAAACGTGCTTTTGCCAGTCACCACGAAGATGATTGTTTCCATTTCGGAGATTGTTTCCATTCCGGAACTGGCTTCCGGTATTTCGCTGGTTCCAGACGCTTGTGGCGCGTTGATTTCTGTAGCTCGCAAATCGCGGGAAACGATTACTTTGATTAGGTTGTCTGATGGTTGCCGCAGTGAATGGACCCGAGCGGGTAAACGTCGCCCGATTACGATAGATCGAAGGCTGGCGAAACGCAGTCGGCCGGTATGAACGCATTCCAAATGACGAATACCGTTGGCGTGGATAAATCATCCCACCGCCGACGCCTCGCATCATCGGATGGTAGGATGAAAAACCGCCGGTACGTGCGGGAGCGGAAGCGGCCGCGGGAGCGTGCCCCACTGCGCCCGCGTGAACGCCTCCTCTAGCGCCGTGAGCGCCTCCTGCTTGCGCTTGAGCAATCATGGCCGCGCTCGCAAGAACTGCGACCGATAAGCATTTCGTTTTCATGATCTACGGTTCCTTTCGGATTGTTGAATGATTTGTTTACCTAACCTAGCGGAGACCTCCCGCAATTACCAGCGTTTCGCCGGTGATCCATTTGGAATCGTCTGAAGCGAAGAACACCGCCGCGGGCGCGATGTCGTCCGTTTGCCCGATCCGGCCGAGCGGCGTCTGCGATTCGAACGTTTTCCGCATATCGCCTTCGGTGTAACCGCCGGCTACGGCTCCTTCCGTTATCACCATGCCGGGGTTGATCGAGTTGACGCGGATCTTGCGCGGCCCAAGCTCTTTCGCGAGCGTGCGTGTAATCGCATCGACCGCGCCTTTCGTTGCATTGTAAACCACCGCGGTCGGCGGAGCCAGCGAGCTGGCAAGCGAACCGATGTTGATGATGCTCCCGCCATCGGAGTTGAAATGCTTGAGCGCTTCTTGAGTGGCGAGAAGCATCCCGAGAACATTTGTGTCGAAAAGTCTGTGAAACTGTCTCTCGGAGACTTCTTCAAGAGGCACAAATTCGTAAACGCCGGCGTTGTTGACCACGATATCGATCTTGCCGAATGCCTTGTCTGCCTGATCGAAGAGCCGATCGACTTCTGCTTTGTTCGCGACGTTCCCCTGGATGGCGATCGCTTTTCCGCCGCGCTTACTAATTTCATCCACCACGCGATCTGCGTCTTGTTTCGCAGAAGCGTAGTTAACAATTACCGCCGCGCCCTCCGCCGCGAGCTGTTTCGCAATCCCCGCGCCGATTCCTTTCGACGCTCCCGTTACCACCGCAACTTTTCCGTTTAGTTTTCCATTTTTCATTTTGTTTTCTTTCATTTGTCATGTTTGAGAAGTTTCATGGTGTCGAAACGTGTTCTCGTTAGCTTGCCGTCCGCGCTAGTCCCAGCGATTGAAGCGTCGCCGCCGTGAGTGTCCCTGTGACGCTCAAGTCGTGGTCTTCCTGATAACGCGCGACAGCGGCCTGGGTTTCGTCTCCAACCACTCCATCGATCGCGCCGTCGTAGTAGCCAAGCTTCGCCAGCGCTGATTGAACTGCGCTCACGGTCGCGCCATTCCCGTACTGACCCGAATCAACATAGGCGGACTGATCATCGTAGTCATAGGGGTAATAGCCGGAGTCATCGTACGGGTAACCGTAGTAATCGTATGGATAATAGTCGTAGGCGTAGTAAGGATAGTAATCCCATGGATAAAGTCCCCACCAGAAGCCGTTGACAAAGACAAAGACGACATTGTTATGAAAGTGGGCACGATGCTTATCCCAATCGCGATGCCAGTTGGCGTCGTGACGCTCGGCCACGCGGTTATTCGCGATTGCCCGATGGACTGCCGACCTCGGATCCGTCGCGCGATTCCGCGCTGCGAGTGATCCGGCCCGATTTTGCTGGCGGTTGATCGTCGCGCTCCTGCCCGCTAGTAACCCGGCCCGGTTTTGTTGACGACTAATTGCCGAAGTCCTGCCCGCAACCGGCGCCATCGATCGATCGCGCAAGGCAGGCAATCCAGCGCGACCCGAGGAGAATCGCGGCGAACGATTTATGGCGCCGAAACTTCTGCTGCTTAGACGCGCGCCCCGGAACGCATTCGGGGCTGGGTGAAAGCCACCACGCGCAAAGCTGCCAAAACGTGCCCCGCCGCCGTGGAAAGCTGGCGCTGCGCGGGAACCACCACCAGCGAAGCCGCCGCTACGGCCTCCAGCCGCAAAGTGGCCACCGCCGCCAAAACCACCTCCACCACCGCGAGGACCTGCCCATGCTGCCGAACCAAGGCAGTAATTTATTCTTTTTCATGACAGAAATCTCCTAGCCGATCTGCTTGGCGGCGATTGCGCATCCGTAGGATTTTCGGGTGCCACCTAAGTGTCGCTCCCGCCTCTCCCTTTTGAGAGATGCCCGGAGTGTAGCCATCTTGGCTGTGAGCCTGGCAGTGCGTCTCGCCTGGCGCGCCTTAGCGACTTTCTCACAACTAGACGACTGCCAGTCGCAACACCAGCGCGGCCACCGCCAGCAGGAGAAACACGATTGCCAGGCCAAACGAGTAGTCTCGTCCCCGCAAATGAGTGATGATGGCAGCTACAAAGAATAGCACGAGGCCAGCTGCGGCGGCCATGCCGATCGTTGGCACGCGAATACCGGCGAGTAGTCCGACTGCCCCCACTGCTTTGAGAATCCCAAGCATGGTTATCCACGATTCCGGCACGCCTACCCTGGCCATGTTAGTGAGGACCTGCTCATAGCGAATGAAATCGAGCGTGGCCGAGAACGCGTTAGCGCTGGCGGCTAGGAGAGTGACAACAAGGTAGGCGATAAACATGGCGAACTTTCAGTAATTATTTCGCGATGCCCACGATTTTGCGGAAATGTTTCTTTTGCTCGATCGCGTCGAGCATGAATACTGCAACCGCTTTGCGGGACAGGGAGAAACCCATCTTGGGCGCGGCACCCTCCCGGCTTCGATACGTCGGGTAGTCTTCCTCAGTGAGACGCGGAGGCCGCGCGATCGTCCAGTCGAGACCGTTGGCTTGTACGATTTCTTCCATGGCTCGCGAATCGCGCATGTGATTTCGCAGGATAAAGCTGACGATTCGATTAGGGATACCGGGGAAATGCGCTGCAGCTGAAAGAATGACCAGCCGCTTCACGCCGGAACGGTTCATCGCGCGAGTAGCCGCAAGTGCGCTGTCATGAAGAAGTGAACTCGGTTTGAAAGCCTGGCGTGGTCCTAGGGTGGAGAGGACGGCATCGTGATCTCGCATTGCTTCAACGAGTTGGTCTTCGTCCATCGCATCTCCCTTGAGGATGATAAGCCGCTCATTTCTTAAGGTGATTTTTTCAGGCGAACGCACAAAGGCGGTCACATGATGACCTCTTGCGAGAGCATGCTGAACAACCTCCCATCCCGTCCGACCAGTCGCTCCGATGACGAGTAGTTTCATAATCCGTCTTCTGTTAGTGTTCGCTTCCCGGAACGCTTTGTTTGCCGGCAAAGTGATCATGCGACATCCGGATCAGCTCCATTGCCTGTTCCAAATCCCGTTCGTCGCGCACAATGAACGTGATGTATCCTGCTTCCGGCGCCCAACGGTGCGGGCGCGCTTTGCCTTGCGCTAAGACGAGCTCCTGGTCGCCTCTCGACAATCGAATGTCGCAGCCCCGAAAGCTTTCGGGGTGGATGTGCATGAACAGGGTCCGTCCGACAAAAAATGCGTCTTCGTGGATCCCCGCATGCTGTCGCTCGGTCACACCCGGCAAGTCGAGAATTCGTTGCCGTAATTCCTGATTAATCTCTCCCTGCGATTTCATAACCGTTCTTTTTTGTTGCAAGCATGCGTTGGCTTCCCGGGGGAAGAAAGTCTGCTTCGATTACCTTGTTCATATCTCTCGATCACATTTTGTTTTTGGTTTTCCTAGGTGGTTAGCCAGGTGACGAACCACGCGCCAAGAAATCCGATTATTAATCCGATTAACGGGCTGGAAATGGCGAACCAAAGTGGAATCGCCTCCCATAACTGGAGCGAATCGCGTTTTCGCAGAAGCCAGACCGTGTGTTTTTCTGTATTCACACTCATGTTTTTTAACGGCCCCCTAAATCAGCGAACGGTCGATTCTTCTTCGGGCAAACCGAGTCGGAGCAATTCAGCAAGCCGCGATTCGTAAGAGTCGCACGTCGGGCAATCACCATTGGCCTCAACCCATTCGGGATGCTCGACGCGCAACGCGTCGTGTATCTGCCGGCGAAGTTGCGCGTAAGAGCGGATCTCATCCGTCATCTCCGTCGTTCTTGGAAGAGCATTGGTTTTCATCGCTCGAAACGTCGGCAGTGACGCGAGCGCCGCCATTTCGCGTACGCAGTATTTTCCACTCCCACTTTGGGAGTGATTAGTGATCTCTCTTTCGAGGTAGCGAATTAATCCGAAGGGAAGCAGCCCGACCTGAAGCGAAAGCCCGGCTACAATGCGGCTGACATAGCCGTCTCTACAGCTGAATCAGGCCGCGTCGGGTGGCGCTGGCGACGGCTTCGGTGCGGCTGACGACGTTCATCTTGGCGAAGATGGCTTTCACATGCGATTTCACTGTGCCTTCACTGATGAACAGCGCCGAGCCGATCTCCTTGTTGCTCTTTCCCTGAGCCATCAACTTGAGCACGTCGATTTCACGCCCGCTTAACGTTTCGCCGCTGACGCGTTCTGCCAATTTAGCTGCAAGATGAACCGGGACACATGTTTCTCCGGCATGCACTCGGCGGATGCTGTCCATCAATGCTTCGCGCGGCACGTCTTTGAGCAGGTAACCTTTCGCGCCAGCTTGAATGGCGCGGTAAATATCTTCGTCACCGTCAAAAGTTGTCAGTACGATGATCCGCGCGTGCTCATCGTGGTCGCGGATTTCTTTAATCGCGCCAACGCCGTCGAGCTCGGGCATTCGCAAATCGAGCAATGTCACGTCGGGATGGTGGTGCTTCCAAAGATCGACTGCTTCTCGCCCGTTGCTGGCTTCTCCGATAACTGTCATGTCGGGTTTGCGCCGAATGAGCGACACCAAACCTTCGCGCACAACGCTGTGATCATCGGCGATCAGGACACCGATGCGTGGTTTCTTCGCTACTGCTTTAGGTGCTTTCGTTGCGTCTAAACGGGCCGTTCGTCCCGGCGCGCCCGGCGGTCGCGCCCTACCAGCTCTTGCAGATTTCTTTTTGAATTTCACGAGCTGACAGGCTCGACGGCTGGGAAGCCGTCGTTCCTTGTGTAGGGCAAAGTCACGACCACCTTTGTTCCTTTGCCGCGAGTGCTGCTAATTTTTAGTCTCCCGCCCATTTGTTCGACCCGCTCGCGCATTCCGGCCAAACCGAAACCATCATGTCGCTCTTTTACCTTGAATCCGTCGCCATCATCGCGCAGTTCCAGACGCAGTTCTTTTGTATTGAACGTCAACCGCGTTTCAAAATTGCGCGGGTGCGCGTACTTGAGTGAGTTAGTCAGAGCTTCCTGTCCGATGTGCAGGAGATTTTCCTGCCAAACCAACGGGAGATGCCGCAGTTTGCCACGAACATTGAAAGTGGTGTGAAGCGCAGTTCCGGCAGTTGTGTTCTTGATGATTCCTTTTAGCGCTTCCCAAAAATTCCTTCCTTGTAAAGCTTGCGGCCGCAGCGCGTGGACCGATCGGCGCGCTTCATTCAAACTGCGCCGCGCCAGTTCACCGGCGCGCTGCAAATGCTCATTCGCTTCCTTGCGCCGGCAACAGGCGATGGCGTCCTCCACCGCTTCCAATTGCACGATCACGCCAGTGAACCCTTGGGCGAGCGTATCGTGGATGTCGCGCGCCAATCGATTTCGTTCTTCCAAAACGGCTGCCTGCCGGTTTCGCTCGGCAAATTCATTGAGTTGAATCGCCAGCATCGCCTGGTGCGCGAGTGCTTGTGCCAACTCAATCTCTTCCGGCCGGTAAGGTGGCCGGTCACCGTGACGAATCCCGATGAACCCTCTCACACGGCCGCCCACTAGGGTTGGAATTCTCAGGAACTTCTTCGTTCCTCCGGACTTCAAATAGTCGCGAAGTTCCCTGGAGGTGTACGGATCGTGCTCGATATCTTCGCAAGCGACAGGCGCTCCCGAAAAAAACAGCTCACGAAGTCCGGGGTCTTCCTTCCACGAGGAAGGATTTTTGATGAACGGATGCTCCGGATCAACCTTGGCGAAATTTGTGCCCTCGGCCCATGCACGCAGGACAAGCGAATCATTCGATTCGTCCAGCAACCAAAGAATCACGCTCTGCGCTCCTAGCAGGCGACCAATTGTGCTTAGCATTTGTCCGAGGAACTTGTCCGGCGCAGGCGCGGTCGCGAGGACATCCAGACTGTAGGTCAACGCTTCCACCTGCCCGCGGGCCACTTGCTCGGAAGCGCGCAACGCTGCATCCGCGTGATCGCGTTCGATTGCGATCCGTACAAGGTGCGTCGCCAACTCAATCAGTTCGAGATCTTGCGAGTTGGGACTTCGCGTTTCCCGATAGTACATACAAAAAGTTCCGAGGATTTTTCCTTTCGAAGAGAGGACTGGATTCGACCAGGAAGCTTGCAGCCCGTGTTTCAAAGCTGAAGCGCGATGCTCCGGCACGTCCCACAGCGCGTCAGTCGCAATATCGGAAACGATCACCGGCGACCCGCGATACGCCGCCGTGCCGCAAGATCCGGCACACGGTCCAATCGGCAGACTTTCCATCTGCTGTGTCCAATGTTTAGGGAGACTTGGTCCTGCGATGCAATCCAGATGAACGCCATCAGGATTCAGCAACAAGACCGAAGCAAGCGTGCCGGGCCGCTGCTCCTCGATAATTCGACACAACGCATTGAGGATCTCTTTTAGCGCAACGCCAGTGGCGATCATCTCAAGGAGCCGTTTCTCTCCCGCCAGCAACGCTTCCGACCGCTTCCGCTCGCTAATGTCGCGCAGGATCGCCTGGAAATATCCGCCGCGTATCGCCGTCACAGAAACGTCCACGGGGATAATCCCGCCATTTTTGCGCACGAATTTCCGCTCGAATCGCAGGGTGCCGGCGGTTTTTAATTTCTCCAGCCGCTCTCGAAGCAGGTGACGTTCTTCCGGGACATAGGTGTCGGTGACGGGTGTGCCAACTAACTGCTCGTGTGGAATTCCAAGCAGCTGGGCGCCGGCACGATTTCCCAGAACACAGATTCCATTGGCATCGACGACGTAGATCGCGTCAGGCGAAATCTCGATCAGGTCCCGATATTTCTCTTCGCTCTTGCGCAGTTTTTCCTCTGCGCATTTGCGCTCGGTTACATCCCGCAATGTGCAAAGGGTGGACAAAAACTCGCCAGTGTTAGACAAGCGTGGAACAGATGCGCCATCAAAATGGATTAGCCCGCCGGCTTTTGTTCTCCAGCGAAGTTCGTATGTGCGCGCTTTGCCGTGAAGCAGATCCGCGAGCATTTCATGGGCAACCTGCCGGTCCTCGGGAAGAAGGAGAAGTTCAAAAATATTTGCGCCGTGTAATTCCGATTCCGAATAGCCGCTCAATTCAACCCCGCGCTCGTTGATGCACAGGATGTTCCCGGCGCGATCGAGGGAGAGGATCACATCGCGGGATAACTTAAACAGGTATTTCGCTGCACTTTCCCCATCGCCGGCTGTTGAATTAGAATTTATCCGATTGCGGACGCCGAAATTCTTCGCGTGCTCGCGACTTAATGTCGGAGTGACGGATTGCACGCGCGTGCGCATGCCACAAGTCTAACAATCGAGCGCTGTCGCGCCACTTTTGTTTCCTCCCTCGAAAGAGGTGCTATCGGCTCCCCCTTGGGGAGCATCGAAAAATCCTCCGACTGCTTCGTAGTGGCGCAATCCGAGGCTGCCTAGCTTTTAGAGCAAAACAAAATTATCAGAAATGAAAACCAAACAATATCAAAGCAATTCCAAGCGGAGCCTGTGGAGAATTTTCCGGCGCTCTTCGCGGCGGCATGACCCCATGCTCGTGCTCAACATGGTTCTGTTTAACTTCACGGACGGATGGAACCGGGCTTTTTCGAGGGACCAATATGCACGGTTCTCTGTCTGAGAATTCGACGGAAGTCATGAATCACGCGTCGGCCGGCCAGCCGGCGATAAACGCCGCTCAACAGTTCGTTGTTGTGAAGGCGCCCGTCGCACGTGTGTATGAACACTGGTCGCGCATTGAGGACCTCCCGAGATTTATCACGTCACTTCGGGAGGTGCGAAGGATTGATGACACGCACTTCTCTTACACTTGGCATCCGAACGGCGAGGACAAACAAGGGATCTTTCAGATCGTGCTTCAAATTCCTGGCCGGCGAATCGCGTGGCGCACTATGTCAAACGGCTTCATGTCGGGCGTAGTTTCCTTCGAACCGCGTTCCGGACCGGAAACGGAAGTAACACTGAAGGTCCGTTCGATCTTCGATCCTCCCAGTTTGTCGCGACGAGTGGAAGAATATCTTAGCAATTTCAAACGGCTGGTGGAGACCGAAGGAACTGCACCATGAGAGATAGGAACATGGACCACCAGTCTGTGTGCCCGGGGGGGGTTTGCAACCCGCTCAGTCGTCCACAGCGTAATGCAACTCCGCTGGGCGCACAGGACACGGCCTTATATTCCAGTCAAATCGATCGTACGCTAGGCTTCCCGAGTGAAACCTGCTAACAAAGAAAGGAAACAGATATGCATCAGGACCTTGAGAAAGTGAAGTTGTTGGCCCGCGACCTGCGGAATGGAAAACAATTCCCGCGCAGCCCGCGCGAAACGCTGGGCGGGTATGTGTTGGCTGCGCGTGCGGTGGACAAATGCCGCGCCGTGCTGGTGGGCTGGGAAGGCGAATACCATTCCAATTGCCCGCTCGATCAACGCTGGTTGAAGTTCGCCGAGATAAACTACGACGACTTCCGGGCGTTCGTCGCCAGCGGCGCGACCGATGACGAGATCGCTGCGTGGATTGGCGAGCATGCCAAAAAACGTCCACGCGCCGAGATCATTGCCTGGAACAATAAGGAACGCGATTTGCATCTGAGCGATTTGCCTCTGGAACTCCAGGAATTCATGGAGGATTACATCCAGCAGTATGTTCCGCGTAACCGCGTGGTGCATCACTGGTTTGACGTGTACGACTTAGAAGAAGAACGGCTCTGAAAGAATTTTGCCACATAACGGTTGACGAAATGTTGTAGCCACCGGCCTGTGGCCGGTTCGCCTAACGGTCTAT
Source organism: Verrucomicrobiota bacterium (assembly GCA_003219695.1). Classification (GTDB taxonomy): domain Bacteria; phylum Verrucomicrobiota; class Verrucomicrobiia; order Chthoniobacterales; family UBA10450; genus Udaeobacter. The sequence goes on along the minus strand of QHQA01000006.1, from coordinate 25,374 downwards.
TTTTTACGGCCCATAGGTCCGTGGCTACAGCGGCTACTGGTAATCTAAATGGCCAGCAACCGGGGACGGTGGCGCTACTTTGGCTGCGATTTCTCGGCTGCTCGTAGCCGGATGTTGATCTCGGACGTCAGCGTGCGGTGCACGGGGCATTTGCCAGCGATCTCCATCAGCTTCGCGTGCTGTTCTTCGGTCAAAGGCCCGCTCAGCTCGACTTCTACGTCGATTCTGTCCAGCATGCCTTCCTTGGTTTCGCACTCCTCACAATCTTTTGCATAAATTCGCGAATGCCAAAGCGAGACCTTGATTGTCTGGAGTGGCAAATTTTTCCGGCGCGCGTGCAGGCCGACGGTCATCGACGTGCAGACGCCTAGACTCGCCAGCAAGTAATCGTATGGATCCGGCCCGGCATCGCCGCCTCCGGCGCTTTCGGGTTCATCGGCAAGGAGGCGATGTCTCCGTGCAACAATTTCTTGCTTAAAGCTGTCGGCGTCGCCGTGCACGACAACGTCGGCTGTTTTGTCGTTGTTTTGTGAACTCATAGTCTGGATCAGGGGCGCACAATCCCTTTGAAGGAATCGCGGTACCGCCAGAGGAGAAACAATTCGAGAATGGTGACAACGATTGCTGGGCCAAAGCCCGCGGGCGCCATCAAAATGTGAAAAGCCCAAATATTCACGATCATGGCACCGAGAATTGTCAGGCCGAGCGGAACGAAACGCCCGATCAACAAAAGTAAACCACCGATAACTTGGAACGCGCCGATGACGTAAATGTAGCCGCTGGCGGAAAACGCATGCAGATATTCACCCGCCAAGCCTGGTGGCGGTGGCGGGTTCCCGAGGAAATGCAGAAAAACGTTGGAACCAAAGAAAAGGAAGATCAATCCGAGAAGGACACGGGCAATAATAGTTAGGACTTTCATGCAACCATGGTGACTTGATTGATTCGGAATTCCAATCCTGAACTTATGGGCGTGAAGCTTTCAATCTGTCACAGTCTCGACGTTTTCGCCTCACCGTTTCTCCTTACAATCAGAACCGAAATGTGTCGAAAGTAGCTCCGACCCTGTTTAGTCTGTTTAGTTGTGCGGCGGTAACTGAAAGGCAATGCCAATGAAATCTTCTCGACTGTGGACACTGCTTTGTTGTTTCTTGGCAGCCGCCGGTATTGGTGCTTCTCCCGAAACCACGACGACAAATAACGCGTCACCTGACGGCAGGTTTATGGCGCAGATAGTGTCGAAAAAAGCTGAATTTACGGAGGATACGGTGGCAATCGTTTCCAGGGAGACAAGCTCACGAACCGAATTTTCCATGACCTCTGACAGCGAGTGGAATGGGAGATACGTATTAAAGTCAGAATGGAGTCCCGACTCGCGGTTTTTTGTTTTTTCCACCTTTAGCTCCGGAGGTCACTCGGGGTGGAATTTCAGAACGTTTGTTTACTCTGTTGATGCGAACAAATTCGTTTCAGTGGACGAGAAGATAAGGCCAGTTACCGATCACGATTTTCAGTTGCTTCCGTCCCATACGTTGCAGGTCGAAACCTTAAATCCTTTAGGGATCGATTACCCGTCTATGAAACGGACGATCGATCTTGCTACTCTTTTTCGTTGAAAACTTACGACGGTGTTTCTGCTGCAGAGGATGGGTAATGCCGACGACTGGGCGAAGCCCGCGTCGAGGATAATCCGGCTGCTCAATTTCGCCTCAACGCAGGCGACACGCCTGCCACTACAGTGGTTTCTCGCGGAACAGTTCGTTCAAGTCGGAGGAGGGAGCGTTGTTGGCCAGGAGGTTGAATGTGCCGTTAGTTTTGATGTCTTGCGCGGCGCGGAGGAATGCGCCCCATGCAGCCAGAGCGAAGCCTGAGCCAACGGAGATGCGGCGCACACCGAGATCGGCCAGCTCGGAAACTGTAAGATGAAGATTGAATCCGGAGACGAGGACATTGACGGGTTTCGGTGCGACTGCTTTCACGATCTGGGCGATCTCATCCGGGTTGCTGACGCCCGGCGCGTAGAGACAATCGGCGCCGGCTTCGGCGTAGGCGGTGAGCCGGTCGAGCGCGGTGTGCAATGGATCGGGATCGCGCACCAGCCACGCTTCGCAACGGCCGGTTAGAACAACGCCAGTTTCCGAGCTGTCAATCGCGGCGCGCGCAGCGCGGATGCGCTCGATTGCCAGGTTCTTCTCGTAGAGCGGCGCGTCGGTGTGTCCAGTGTTGTCTTCGATTGACAAACCAGCAACGCCCGTTGCAAGACAGAGACGCACGTTCGTTGCGACGTCTTCGGGTTCATCGGCGTAGCCCGTCATGAAGTCTGCGTTAACGGGCAACAATGTCGCCTCAACAATTTCGCGGATATGCGCGAGCATATCGTCGCGCGGAACGGCGCCGTCGGATTTCCCGCGCGAAAACGCGAACCCTGCTGAGGTCGTGGCGAGCGCTTTGAATCCGAGGCGCTCCAGGTATTTCGCCGTCCCGATATCCCACGGGTTTGGAAGCACGAAGCAGCCGGACTCGTGCAGCGCGCGGAATTTTGCGGTGGCGGAAGTTTGCATTGATGTCATCTCCTAACATTACGCGACTTCGATCCCGGCGCGATGCTTGGTAGCTCAGGCATCTTGCCTGATCAGTCGCGCAGGCTTCCGAGCCTGCAGGCCGTGCGGGCAAGGATGCCTGCACCACATAACAGCCAGGATGGCTGTGTTACGCTTTCCAGATCCGCCGCAATGGACCTTCGGCGCCGTAGATCGGGTCGTTATCTGGAATTGGCAACGCCGCGATGGTGCGATCCGCTTTCGGGCGTTCGCCTGGCCGGCCCCGAAGTAGATCCCAGTCCCGGCCATCAGGGTATGCGCCAACAACTGCAAAGTCTTCACTGGCGCGGATGTTCTGATGCGCCACGCCGGCTGGAATGACAACAAGGTCCCCGGCATGCACTTCGACGGTCGTGCCGCGTTCGCCGCCGACGTGCAGGGTCGCGGAGCCGCGATAAATTCCAAGGACCTCGTGAGTGGTGCTGTGATAATGCGTGAACGGATAAACGCCGTTTCGCCACGAGTTGCACCAGTCATTCTCAGCAAGACGTTGTTCAAGCACCGAAGCGCGATCGTCCGCCTCGGTTGTGAGCACTTGCCGATACAATAGCAACGGCAAGACGCTGTTTGGGAAAACGCCGTCGTCGTTAAAATGGAACTGCTCCGGCTCAACGAGTTCTTGCTGTGTAGCCATGGGATGGAGGCTCATATGTGCCGCAATATCGCGCGAGCACAGCGCACCGGTCGTCTTGCGTCAAACATTTTCATCAAACAAATCGCGAATTGCCTTTGCGAGTATCGACGGTATTGCACAGCAGTATATTCAAACTGCCATGCAAGAATCAGCAGGCGTGTCCCAATTGGTCGAGCATCTTTTCCGCCATGAGGCGGGCAAGATGGTAGCGACGCTGACCCGGATTTTTGGGATCGAGCATCTGAACCTCGCTGAAGACGTGGTGCAGGAAGCGCTCTCGCGCGCGTTGCAAACCTGGCCATACCGTGGGATTCCGGAAAATCCGTCTGCGTGGATCATGCGCGCTTCGCGCAATCTGGCGCTCGACCTGATCCGGCGCGAAAAGCGTTTCCGCGCGAAAGAAGCCGAGATCGCGCACTTGATTGAGAGCGACGGAGCGTCGGGGTCTGAAACTGCAATTTTCGCCGCGCACGAAATCGCCGATGATCGATTGCGGATGATGTTTGTGTGTTGTCACCCCGTGATTGCGCCGGAAGCGCAGGTGGCGCTAGCGTTAAAAACGCTCTGCGGTTTCAGCGTGACGGAAATCAGTCGCGCTTTCCTGACGAGCGAGGCAGCGACCGCCAAGCGATTGACCCGCGCGAAACAGAGAATCCAGGAGGCGCAAGTTCCATTTGAGATTCCAACCGGCGATGAACTAACACAGCGGCTCGATAGCTTCCTGCAATCGCTCTACCTGTTGTTCAACGAAGGTTACAAGGCATCCAGTGGCGACAAGCTCGTCCGCGAAGAGCTTTGCCACGAGGCGATCCGCCTCGCGGAATTACTGGCGCAACATCGGGTCGGGAACCAGCCCAAGACGCATGCGTTGCTCGCACTGATGTTGTTCAATACCGCGCGACTCCCGGCTCGTGAAGATGATGCAGGCAACTTGCTTCGTCTCGAAGAACAGGATCGCACGCGCTGGGACGAGGCGATGATCGCGCGCGGCATGTCGCACTTGCGCGAATCGGCTGTGGGTGACGCGATCAGCGAATATCATCTTCAAGCGGGCATCGCCGCCTGCCACGCAACGGCAGTTGATTACCAATCGACAGATTGGGCTAGGATTCTTTCGCTCTATGATCGCTTGATGGAGTTCGATGATTCGCCCGTGATTGCGCTCAATCGCGCGGTGGCCGTCGCAAATGTTCACGGGCCGGAAGCGGGACTCAAAGCCGTGGCGGCGATCCGGGACTCGCGAAAGTTGAATTCCTATTATCTGCTGTACGCGGTCCTCGGAGAATTCGAGGCGCGTTTAAACCATTCGGAACTTGCAGCCGCACATTTTCGCAGATCATTCGAACTCGCCGACACCAAATCCGAGCGCGCATTTCTTTTAAAGCGAATGCAAGCGTGCGACGCAGCACGGGCTTCCTAGCCTGTAGGGCAGCCGGGCGTCTCGCCTAGTGTTTGTTATTAGACGAGACGGCAGGCGAGACGCCCGCCGGCCCCGCAGCCAAGATGGGCTGCGCTCCACTCCTGGCGCTGCTTGGCCCACGATGATGCAGCCGTTGGTTACTCGTCCAAATGTCGCGATGAACATCGAGAAACCGAGAAAACGGTAGCGTGTCGAAAATTTGAAATCAATGTCCCAAACCGGCGCGCTCATTCGTCGTATTGCTGACAGAAAGAAAAATCACACATCAACAGAAAGGTAAAAAATGAGCACATCAGAGAAGAAGCAGGCTGCAAGTATTGTTTGGTTTGAAATCCCGGCCGATAAGCCGGAACGCGCGAAGGCGTTTTACAGCCATTTGTTTGGCTGGAAAATCAATCCGTTTCCGGGAACGGGCGATTACTGGCACATCGATACAGGCGGTGCCGACGATACTCCCGACGGCGCATTGATGGCGCGCAAACATGCGCAACAGCCGATCACCAACTACGTCAGTGTGAATTCGGTCAGCGAGTTCTCCAAAAAAATCGAGAAGCTCGGCGGCAAAATTTGCCTCGAGAAAACGGCGGTGCCGCAGATGGGTTATTTCGCCATCTGCCAGGATACGGAGGGCAACCCGTTTGGAATTTGGCAGAGCGATCCTGCGGCTGCCTGAGAAAATACTTGTCCAGAACGCGCACGCTCATTCGTCGTATCATTGAAACTGATTGAACAATCAACCATCAACTACCAACTAAAAACTAATATGAACACACAAAACCAAAATGGATACATGCTGTTGTTTCGCGGGAACGACTGGCACAAAAACCTGTCGGCCGAAGAAACACAAAAAGTGACGGACCAATGGATGGCCTGGTTCCGGCGCTTGACCGAGCAAGGCAAAGCCGTTGCCGGCAACCCGCTCGAGCGCGAAGGCAAAATCGTTTCCGGCAAAAACCGCGTGGTGTCGGACGGCCCATTCGCCGAATCAAAGGAGGCGATTGGCGGCTATTTTCTGCTCGACGTCGCCACCATGGATGAAGCGGTTGCCATCGCCAGGGAATGCCCAGGTCTGCCGTATGGCATTCGCGTGGAAGTGAGGCCTGTGGCGGGCGAGTGTCCGCTCGTGAGCGAACTTAAACACGAGGCGCAGTTCGCAACGGTCTGAAACGAAACGCAGATTGTCAGGCGCAAGATCGAGAACGGAGGCGTGGCATGTGCCCGGTTTGTCTTGCGAACCTGGCATTCATCGCGGCGGGCGCGGCGTCAACCAGCGGGTTGAGCGCGCTCGCCGTGAAGAAATTCTTTTCTAAACCCGACCGAAATCATCAAACAAACGAAACAAGACAAGATGAAAACCGAGACAATGGAACCAAAAACAGACAAGAGCGAAATGAATCCGAGAGTTGTGTCAGAAGCTGAGTGGCTGGTCGCGCGCAAAGACCTTCTGACTCGCGAAAAGGAACTAACACGCCTGCGTGACAAAGTAAGCCGACATCGGCGCGAATTGCCGTGGGTGAAGGTTGAGAAAGAGTACGTTTTCGATGGACCGAATGGCAAGGAAACACTGGCCGATCTGTTCGAGGGTCGCAGTCAATTGATCGTCTATCACTTCATGCTCGGTCCGGGATGGGAGGAAGGTTGCAAAAGCTGCTCCTATCTGGCGGATCATTTTGACGGCGCAAACTGGCATCTTCCGCATCGCGACGTCACATTCGTGGTCATCTCACGCGCACCGCTGTCCGAGATCGAGGCGTACAAAAAGCGTATGGGCTGGCGGTTCAAATGGTTGTCGTCGCACGGCAGCGATTTCAATTTCGACAATCACGTCTCCTTCACGAAGGAGGACGAGAAGAAAAACAAAGCGTATTACAACTATGAGATAGGAGAATTCATCAACGACGAGATGCCGGGCCTGAGCGTGTTTTACAAGGATGAAAACGGCGACGTCTTCCACACCTATTCCACATTTGCGCGCGGGCTCGATATCCTGGTCGGCGCTTACAATTTTCTCGATCTTGTACCGAAGGGTCGCGACGAGGACCATCTCGACTTTACAATGGATTGGGTTCGCCGACACGATCAGTACTGATGAGGAGAAAGAGAAGATATGAACAAAGAGAAAATTCCGAAAGTGGCATCACGCGAGGAGTGGCTGCACGCGCGCAAGGAACTACTCGAGGCCGAGAAGGAATTAACGCGCCGCAGCGACGAGCTGGCGCGGCGGCGTCAGGAACTGCCGTGGGTTCGAATCGACAAGGAATACCGATTCGAGACCGACGAGGGGAACGCGTCGCTAAAAGATCTTTTCCGCGGGCGTTCGCAGCTTCTCGTTTACCACTTCATGTTCGGACCTGATTACACAGCAGGCTGTCCATCCTGCTCGGCCATCGCGGACGGCTTCAACGGATTTGTGATTCACCTGGCGAATCACGACGTCATGCTTTGGGCGGTGTCGCGAGCGCGTCTCGCCAAGCTTCAGGCGTACAAACGGCGAATGGGCTGGACGTTTCCGTGGGCGTCGTCGTTCGGCAGTGATTTTAACGCCGACCTCAACGTTTGGTTCACCGAGCAGCAACAGCGCGAGGGTGGCTTCGAATACAATTACGAACTCGAGGAGCCATGGGAAGGCGCCGGCGAAGGCGCTACTACTTTCGCGGCGATGAGCGGAACCGATCCAGCGACGTATGTTCGCGAGCGGCCAGGCATGAGCGCGCTGGCACTCGAAGACGGTGTCGTTTACCACACCTATTCCACCTATGCGCGCGGACTGGACGCACTGTGGGGCATGTACCAGTGGCTCGATCGGGCCCCCAAGGGGCGCAATGAGACCGGCGTCTGGTGGCGGCGGCACGACGAATACGAGCGCGCCGAGCGATAAAATCGCGGAGAAAGGAAACAAATGTGAATCGGGTAACGCATTTTGAAATCTATACGGACGATCCCGGATCGGTGCAGCCGTTTTATCGGGATGTCTTCGGCTGGAATTTTCAGAAATTTGAGGGCGGTCCAATCGAATACTGGCTCATCACAACAGGCGATGACAAGGAGCCAGGAATCAATGGCGGCCTGACGCGCCCGCGGGAAGGGCAAAGCCCCGGCACGCTGAACACGATTGCCGTTTCGTCGCTTGATCAATCGATAAAAAGGATTGAGCAAGCTGGCGGAAAAATCTGCGTTCCGAAAATGGCGATTCCGAAAATCGGCTGGCTTGCGTATGCGGAAGATCCAGCCGGCAATGTATTCGGCATCATCGAGCCGGATACCGGCGCCAAATAATCGAAAGGAGAAGAAACCATGTCCGGAAACACGATCCAACTTCACCGAGTGCTGCGAGCGACCCCGGAGAAAATTTACCGCGCGTTTCTCGCTCCTGACGCGATGGCCAAATGGCTTCCACCAAATGGATTCACCTGCAAGGTCCATCAAATGGATGCGAAAGTGGGCGGCAGTTATAAAATGTCGTTCACGAATTTCACGACCGGCAAGAGCCATTCCTTTGGCGGAACGTATGTCGAACTGACGCCGAACGAACGCATTCGCTACACGGACAAATTTGACGATCCAAATTTGCCCGGCGAAATGCAGACGACGATTATGCTGAAACCAGTTTCGTGCGGAACAGACCTGAACATTGTGCAGGAAGGCGTGCCCGCGGTCATTCCCGCGGAAGCATGTTATCTCGGCTGGCAGGAATCGCTGACGCTATTGGCGAAACTCGTCGAAGCTGAAATTCCAGATTAGCAGTGACAGTTCCATGAAGATTCCGTTTACCGGTGGCTGTTCTTGCGGAGCAATTCGTTACGAATGCACCGCGGAGCCGATCATGATGTTCAAATGTCATTGCCGCGATTGCCAGCAGGTGACCGGCGGCGCGTTCGCTCCCGGGTTATTGCTGCCTCGGGAGTCGTTTCGGTTAACACGGGGAGAATTGCGTTACCATTTCACCACGAGCCTCGCGCGCGGAAAACACAAACGCGGTTTTTGTCCTGAATGCGGGTCGCGAATTACGGGAGGCGAATTTGAACCAGGGGAATCGCAGGTTGTGGGAATCCTGGCTGGCACGCTCGATGATCCGAATTGGTTTCAGCCGCAGATGGATATCTTCGTTTCGGACGCGCAACCGTGGGACCAAATGGATCCGGCGTTGCCAAAGTTTGAGAAGTATCCACCGCAGGCTCAAGAAGGAGAATAAAGATATGAAACTGGCATGGTCGCCTGGCGGCAGGTGGCTCGTTGACCATTTTCCGCGGACACGGGAACCTTAAAGTTAGAACGGCAATCAACAGAAACATGAACAAGAAAAAGGAGCCAGATATGGACAACAACAAAAAGAGAAGCATGGCAATGAAAACTCCCCCGATCGTTTCGCCGCAGGAATGGGAGGCTGCGCGGCAGAAACTTCTTGTGAAAGAGAAGGAGTTGACCCGCGCCCGTGACGCGTTAGCCGCCGAGCGTCGGCGAATGCCGTGGCTGGCTGTGGAGAAGAAGTACGAGTTCGAGGGCCCCAAAGGCAAGACTAGTCTGCTTGACCTGTTCGACGGCCGCCGGCAGCTGATCGTCTACCGGGCCTTCTTCGAGCCGGGCGTGGTCGGCTGGCCTGAACATGCATGCGTCGGCTGCTCCATGGTGGCCGACCAGGTGGCTCACCCGGCTCATCTGAACGCCCGCGACACTACACTTGTGTTCGCTTCGCGGGCACCGCAGGCGGACATCGAGCGCGTGAAGGCGCGGATGGGCTGGGGACACATCCCTTGGTACACCATCACGGACGACTTCGACAAGGACTTCGGCGTGGATGAGTGGCATGGCACGAACGCGTTCATACGCGACGGCGACCGCGTATTGCGCACCTACTTTATCAACAACCGCGGTGACGAGCAGATGGGCGGCACCTGGAATTACCTCGACATCGCTGCGCTCGGGCGTCAGGAGGAGTGGGAGGACTCGCCGGAAGGCTACGCTCAGACGCCGCCCTACGAGTGGTGGAATTGGCACGACGAATACGGCAACGATGAAGCGTCCGCCAAGGCCCTCGAACAGGTTCGCCGGGGCCGCGCAGCCGGACAAGCGGGCGGCGACACCAAGTGATCGCTCATGCCACGACGAGTACGACTGAACAAACAAAGTGTCATTCCGGACAGCCGAGTACAAAGGGAGAACAGACAAGCCGTGCAAAAAATCACTGCATTTTTGTGGTTTGATGATCAAGCCGAAGAGGCTGCGAAGTTTTACACCTCGATTTTCAAAAACTCGAAGATCGGAAGAATTCTCCGCTACGGTGAAGAAGCAGCGAAAGTCTCAGAGAGCGGCCGGCCGGTGGGGTCGGTGCTGACTATCGAATTCGAGCTTGAGGGCCAGAAATTCGTAGCGCTCAACGGTGGTCCGCAGTTCAAGTTTAACGAATCCGTCTCGTTTGTGGTGAACTGCAAGACGCAGGAAGAAGTGGATTATCTCTGGGACAAACTCACTGCGGACAGCGGCCAAGAATCTCAGTGCGGCTGGCTCAAGGACAAATTCGGCGTGTCGTGGCAGGTCACTCCAACGGTTTTGATCGACATGTTGCACGACAAGGATGCCGAAAAATCCGAAAGAGTCATGAAAGCGATGCTCCAAATGAAGAAGATCGACATAAAGACATTAAACGATGCGTACGCCGGAAAATGACTCGTGCCATGGCTTCAACGAGCCGAAAACCCACAACGATTGATGAGTACCTCGCGAGCGTGAATCCCGATCAGCGTGCCGCGCTTGAGAAGCTTCGGGAAGCGATCCGTACCGCCGCGCCCAAGGCCGACGAATGTATCAGTTACGGGATTCCCGCGTTTCGGCTGGATGGGCGGTCTCTGGTTGCCTTTGCTGCATGGGCGAATCATTGCTCGTTCTATCCAATGAGTTCGGTCACGTTGAGAAAATTTCATGGCGACGTAAAGAATTTCCAAACCAGCAAAGGCACGCTTCGCTTTTCTCAAGATAGACCGCTGCCAGTTAGTCTCGTGAGAAAGCTAGTTCAGGCGCGAATCGCAGAGAATCGCGGTTGATTAAGCGGAATTAGCAACAAATGGTACATCTTCACAACGAATCCGTGTTAATCCGCGTGATCCGCGGTTAGAAATTAAATCATGAGCAAGATTCGAGTTTTAGTTGGCACAAGGAAGGGCGCGTTCATCCTGAGTTCAGATGGCGCGCGAAAACGATGGAAGGTCAGCGGCCCGCATTTTGCGGGCTGGGAGATTTATCACATGAAAGGTTCGCCGGTTGATCCTGATCGGATTTACGCGTCCCAAACCAGCGGTTGGTTTGGGCAAATCATCCAGCGTTCCGATGACGGCGGCAAAAGCTGGAACACGCCGGGCAGCAGTCCTGAGGAATTGAAAAGCCCGGACGGCATGCCAAAAGGCGAGAGCAACAAGTTCGTTTACGACACTTCGCCAGAAACAGGTAAACCACTCACGACGCATCAGTGGTACGATGGCACGCAGCATCCATGGGAATTTAAGCGTGTCTGGCATCTGGAACCGTCGCTCGACGATCCCGATCACATCTATGCCGGTGTGGAAGACGCCGCGTTGTTCGAATCGAACGACGGCGGAAAAACGTGGAATGAATTGGCCGGGCTCCGCGGCAGCGATACGGGTCCAAAATGGCAACCCGGCGCGGGCGGGATGTGTTTGCACACAATTTTGCTCGATCCGAGCGATCCAAAACGAATATCCATCGCGATCTCTGCTGCCGGCACATTTCGCACCGACGATGGCGGAAGACGTTGGAAACCAATCAATCACGGGCTGCATTCACAATTCCTTCCGGATCCGGCGGCAGAAGTCGGCCATTGCGTCCATCGCATCGCGATGCATCCATCGCAGCCAAACACTTTGTTCATGCAAAAGCATTGGGACGTGATGCGCAGCGACAACGCCGGCGATTCATGGCATGAGGTCAGCGGAAATCTGCCAACGGACTTCGGGTTTCCAATTGACGTTCATGCGCACGAGCCAGAAACGATTTACGTCGTGCCGATCAAGAGCGATTCCGAGCATTATCCGCTGAAGGGCAGATTGCGGGTGTACCGGAGCCGAACTGGCGGCAATGAATGGGAAGCGCTGACGAAGGGTCTGCCGCAACGCAATTATTACGTCAACGTGTTGCGTGACGCGATGTCAGTCGATTCGCTCGAGCCATGCGGCGTTTATTTTGGAACGACCGGCGGACAGGTTTACGCATCGGCCGATTCAGGGGACAGTTGGAAGCCGATTGTGCGCGATCTGCCGGCGGTGCTTTCCGTTGAAGTGCAGACTCTTAAGTGAGTCAAAGCACGAATATCGAAGCACGAAATCCGAAACAAATTCGAATGACTAAATACAAGACAATGTCGAAACTGTTTTCAGAATGTTACCGCTTTCGGATTTGTTTCGAGTTTCGATATTTGAGTTTCGGATTTGGAATTTGAAATATGATTCGCGTTATCCTTCCGCCGCATTTGCGCACGCTCGCGCGTGTTGACGGCGAAGTGGAAATGGATGTTCAGACGCCCGTCACTCAGCGCGCCGTGCTCGATGCGCTCGAAGCGCGATTTCCGATGCTGCGCGGAACCATACGCGATCACATGACGCAACTGCGCCGGCCAATGGTGAGATTTTTTGCCTGTGGCGAGGATCTATCTCATGAACCGGTCGACGCTCCGCTGCCCGAGGCGATTGCAAAAGGTGCCGAACCATTTCTGATTATCGGGGCTATTGCAGGCGGGTAGCGAGATTGTAGTGGCAGGCGTGTCGCCTGCAAAGTCGCGATCGGATCGCAGCCGACACGGCTGCCTCTACAAAAAGCGAAATATCGGTTGAACAATGCTCAATCAAAAATAAGGAGGAAATATGAACACAGAAGAAGTTGCAAAGAAACTGGTGGAATATTGCCAAAACGGCGAATGGATGAAGGCTGTCGATGATCTCTACGCGAAAGACATCGTCAGCGTAGAGGCGCACGCGATGGAAAACATGCCGGCGGAAATGCGCGGCATCGATCAGGTGCGGGGAAAGACTGAGTGGTGGGAGAAGAATATGCAGGTGCACAGCGCGAAAGTGGGCGGACCATTCGTGGCCCGCGACACCTTCGTCGTGCAGTTCGATGTGGATGTAACCGATAAAACCTCCAATAAACGAATGCAGATGTCGGAGGTCGGAATTTACACCGTCAAAGACGGCAAGGTCGCCCGCGAAGAATTTCTGCCGCTTGCGCAGCAGAAAGAGTAGCGTCCCACTAAACCGCGATATTCAGGCATCCTGCCTGATTTGCCGAGCAGACATCTTGTCTGCAAGTTTGCAGGCTGGAAGCCCGCACTGTTTGTCAGGCAAGATGCCTGCGTTACCCTGCTTGATTGCATGCCTCGCGCGGAGCGATATGCTGGCGCGCATGTCAGCAAGAGCGCAGCCTGCACATCACGCCGAAAGCGCGCGACATTCGGGGAGTGCTGTGTTGAATGAAGTTGCGCTGTTCGTGGGGTGGGGGACTGCGGCGATCTTTTTCGCAACTGGAAGTCAGTTGGTCGAAATCGTTGCGCATCCGGCCGTACTAATCGGCGTCTTCGTATGGCTTTTTGCCGTCATCCTTTGGTCGGCAATTTCTGTGGCTCGCCATGCCGATTGTCTTGCCGTCAAATTGGGCGAGCCGTACGGAACTTTAATCCTCACCCTCGCGGCAATCAGCATCGAGGTGATGATGATTTCAACGGCAATGTTGCACGGCGCGAATAATCCCACGCTCGGACGCGATGCGATTTTTGCGGTAATTATGATCGCGCTGAATGGCTTGGTGGGGCTGTCTCTATTGCTGGGCGGCCTCCGTTACCGTGAGCAACATTACAATCTCCAGGGCGTCAACGCGTATCTCAACGTGATCATGGCGCTGGCTGTGCTCGGTTTGGTCCTGCCAAATTTCACCACTTCGACAACTGGTCCGACGTTATCCATCGAACAGGAAACCTTTCTCGCGGTGATGTCGGTTTTGCTTTACGCGATTTTTCTGCTCATCCAGACCATGCGCCACCGCGGATATTTCGTGGATTCAAGGGAAACGGCAGCGGAGAGCCATTCCGCTCGTCGTCCAGTTCACATGCGCTCAACTGCTTTTCATGCGGTGATGCTGCTGGTTTATCTGTTTACCGTAATTGTGCTCGCGGAGAAGTTCGCCATTCCGTTGGATAACAGCATCGAGAAATTTGCCATGCCGCAGGCATTTGGCGGCGCGATCATTGCGGCGTTGGTGCTCTCTCCGGAAGGCTTGGGTGGTATCCGCGCGAGCCTGCAAAATCAGCTCCAGCGTTCGATAAACATTCTGTTCGGCTCCGTGCTCGCGACAATCGGACTAACCGTTCCCGCCGTACTGACGATTGCGCTGATCACCAAACGATCCGTCACGCTCGGCGTCGAAGGCGGTAATCTTCCGCTATTGCTGCTGACGCTGGCTGTCAGCGTCGTTACGTTCACAAGCAGAAAGACAAATGTTTTGCAGGGCTGCATTCATTTGCTGCTGTTTGCTGTATTTGTGCTGCTGATTTTTGTGCCTTGAGTTCTTACGCTGCGCTCACGCTTCTCTGTGCATGACGACTGCGTCCGGCCGTTCCTCGACCACTTTGAATCCGAACCGCTCGTAGAGACGTAACACCGGTTTACCGGCCACGAAGCTGAGCGAGATCGTCGATTGGCCTGGATTGGCGCGGACCAATTGCGTCAGCAGGGCGGCGCCGATGCCGTGTCTGCGGTGCTCCGGTTTCACCGCGAGGGCCAGCTCCGGCGGCGCGTCGGGCTTGTTGATTGGCTTGCGCAGCCAAACGGCGCCGAGCAGGGCACCGTCTTTTTCGCTGTGAGCGACGAACCCGGTATCTCCAGCGCGACCCCAGCCTTCGACGTAACGGGAGAACTCCGGGCGGTGTACAATTTCGCGCGAAGGCGACTGTTTTGCACGAGGCGACAACAACGCCTGATACAACATCTCCCAGAGAATGTGTTCATCTCCCGTGCCCAGCGGGCGAATTACGTAATCCATGGCAGCAGATGCGGGTGTCGTCTCTAATGGTCGTCGATTACGGGCGAAACACCAGCGCGAGTCCGGTATGCAATATTCGCGTGGTAATCGCGACGCAATCGGCGACGGTCACTGCATGTCAACGGATCGCGATTATCTGCTTGGCACGCACGAAGAGGAATTGGCCAGACTCTGCCTCCAACACCGCGTCTGGCGTCCGGTTGTCTTGGATTGCTGGCAAAGGGCTGGTATTACCGTCGGCAAACGCGTGCTGGATGCAGGCGCTGGTCCGGGATACGCCGCGGTTGATCTCGCGGAGATTGTCGGGCCGACGGGTGAAGTGATCGCGCTCGAACGTTCCCGGAACTTCATCAGCGCGATGGAAGCAGCCTGCCGCGCGCGGTCGCTCGCGAACGTGAAGATTCACGAGATCGATTTGATGACCGACGATTTGCCCGGGGGAAATTACGACTTTGCCTGGTGCCGCTGGGTCGTCTCGTTTGTCAACGATGCCGCGTTACTGATCAAAAAACTTGGTGGCGTAATGCCGCGAGGCAGCATCGCCATTTTCCACGAGTACGGTCATTACGAGACCTGGCGGTTCTTCCCGCGACTACCGATGCAGGAGCGGTTCCGCGAACACGTGATTACGACATGGCGTGAATCCGGCGGCGAACCGGACGGCGCAGCCAGACTACCGGAGCTGCTTTCGGGCTACGGATTCGTGATTCGCTCGACCCGGCCCCATATCTTTTGCCTGCGCCCGAGTGATTACATGTGGCAATGGCCAGCTACGTTTATCGAAACATATCTTCCCCGTCTCATCGAGATGGGGCGGATTGATGAGGCATTCGCCGGCAAAGTGCGCGCGGATTTGGCCAGCGCTCAAAGGAATCCGAACGCCCTGGTGATCACGCCGCTTGTGCTGGAAATTATCGCTGAGAAAATCGACTGAGCGGCTTAGCGCTGTGGCGGTCGCAAATACATGGTTCGGGAGACGAAATCGAAAATGGCCGAGTTCACCGCGAGGTGCTCGATCCCGAGCAAACCGGCAACTTCCGAATCTGTGCCGCGGCCGATTGCTTCCGAATCCAGAACACCTACCGTTGCGCTTCCTTTTTTGATTTCGTAACTACCGACTCGCAGCGACGGGAAAACTGCCAAACTGATGTCACGACTGAACTTTCCGATGCCTTCCGCGGAGATGTGTGTCGGCACGCCGCCGATCCTGGCGCGCTGCGCGAAGTCAGCATCCAGGATCGTCAGGTACGCGCCGGTATCGACCATTAGGTAACACGAAACTCCGTTGATTGTTGCGGGAACGCGCAAATGCCGGCGCACGATCGAAAACGGAACCGCAGTCCAGCCCTGTTCGGTAAGCATTGAGCGCATCATTTGGCTTACCTCAGCTCCTGGCGCGATCGGTTTCCAGCCGGTTGTGGTTCGGATTAATCTGGCGGTGTGGCCGGCATCGAAGCTGGGACGCGGTGGACGGAAATAAATCAGCCGATGGAACAGATCCAGAACCGCGCCGAACTTGTTCAGTTCGCGCAGTCCAAGCACGCCACGGGAATCGGCGTAGCGACGGCCCGCGCTTAATGGTGGAATAATCGCCACCGGCACATTTGTGAACATGCAATTGCCTGCTGAAAGCGACTTGATCACCGCAGTGCCGTAAAATTCGCGACTCTGTCCAAATACGCCAGTCACCTGCGCGTTTGTTTTCAACTCGTCTAGACCGAGCGCTTTTACGCTCGGCCGGAAAATCAGCGTGGCAGGTGCGCCCGTGTCGATAATGAGGTTGGCCGGCTTCCCATTCGAATTAATCGGCAGATGGTAAAAGTTTCCAACGCGGACGAGCTGTGCGCCGCCGTACCCATTTTTCGTTAGATAAAGGCCAAGTGCATCAAGCGTGACCGCGCAGCGGGCCATGCTGGCGGTTAGCAGCAAAATTGTTGCGGCGAAAACGGACTCCCTACTTCGCAACAAGCGCATAACGCGGCTTACTATCGTCCAGTACCGGCTAACCCAAGCCGTATTGCGTCTGCCTTTAGCGCGGCGATTACGTTTGTAATTACGTCGTCAAGCGGCATGCCGAGCTCCTCCGCGCCGCGGATGATGTCATCACGGTTCACGGCGCGGGCGAATGCTTTGTCTTTCATTTTCTTGTTCACCGCGCGCACATCGACGTCGTGAATGCTTTTCGTGGGGCGCACGAGCGCGACGGCGACGATAAAGCTGCTGAGTTCGTCCACCGCGTAGAGCGTTTTTTCCAGAGGCGTTTCGCGCGAGACGCCTGAATAATCCGCATGCGAAAGGATCGCGCGGCAGACTTCTTCGCTCCAGTCCTTCTCGCGCAGCCACGCGACGCCGACGAATGGGTGGCCTGCTGTAGCCGGGATCGGTGATCCCGGCGCTCCTGGACACGGCTCCTCAGCGCTGCCGGGGTCAACGACCCCGGCTACAGGTGCATTCGGATGGCGCTCGTAATCCATGTCGTGCAACAAGCCTATGGCTTCCCAAAGATCGGGATCCTCGCCGCGCAGTTGCGCAAAATGTTTCATCGAATCTGCAACGGCGTAGCAATGTTTCCGCAGGCTTTCGGATTGGACCCAGTCGTGGAGAACCTTCAGCGCCTGAGCGGCGAGCGTCTCATTCATCGTCCAATTTTAATGAATTGAGACGTTGTCGCCCGGTTTTATTTTTGTTGCAAGCCGGACGACGTCCCAATTCGCCAGACGAATGCAGCCGTGGCTGACAGCATGGCCAATCGAATCGGGATCGTTAGTGCGGTGGATGCCGATGCCTTTTTTATTCAGCGCAATCCACATCACGCCGACGGGATTCCGCGGCCCGGGTGGGAGCAGGTAAAAATTGCCGCTGCGCTGGCCGTGC
>QHQA01000006.1:0-7498 GCA_003219695.1 Verrucomicrobiota bacterium | reverse complement strand
ACCATGAGTTGGTCACCCGCCTTCACTGTTTTCAATTTGCCGGGATTGAGTCGCTCAAGGAAATGAACGTCACAGTGAAACTTCTCGGCGATGGCGTCGGCTGGATCACGATAAGGAAGAAATTTTAATTTGGCCTGCGCGGCAATGGTGCTCGGCAACTGGCCAACGCTCGCCAGATCGGCATCCGTGACGGTGTAAGGGATGAAAACGGGACCGACGCTTTCCAGATCGACGCCGTTAACGTCGGGCTCGACATTTGATCTGATCTTGCCCTGAGGCGGAGGCGCTTGCGGCTGTTCTCCGCGCGATTCACGATAGAGCGCCAGCGCTTTCCACGTGAACTCGTTATAGGTTTCGTCTAGTTTACCGGGACTGAAGTTGGCCCGATCAAGGAAAATCTGGAGACGACAGGCTGCTTCAATATTCGCTCTGTTTGGCGAAGGCTTTCGAGCTGGGTTTTTGCGGGCCTCTGCCTGGAAGATGCCACTCGATATCAAGACGGCGACGACTATCAAACGAAACAGAACGTTTCTGGACTTTATAAAAAACACGCCTTCACTGTTCCGCCCTCCGAGGGCAGAACAGAAAGGCGCGTCGGGAACGAACGAAACCAGATCTTAATCCTCGTCCAGGATCACACGATCAACTGTCATGTCAGGTGCCGTGCCGACGTAATGCACACGCACCGGCACGCCCACTCTGATTTTCTCCCTAACAGTTGTTTCATCCAGGACCCTGCCACTTCGCGTCACATACGTGACGGTTTTGCCGAAACGGTAGCGCACCGGACCGCTGGTTTCTCTAAGCACAATCGCACTTCCCGGAGTGTATTCTGTGATTGTCCCGTTGGCTTCAGTTGTGGTCGTGGTGGTGGTAGTTTGTGAAACTTGTCCCCACGCAAACGGCGCCACTAATGCCAACGCAATGCTCAAGAGCATCTTTTTCATGTTTTCCCCCTTTTTTGGTTACTGCGGCAATGATACGCGCCCTCTATCTGCATTTAGATTGGAGGGCCGAGAACTTGCCGCTACACCGGATTCGGATGCAATATGCGCTGCGGATGTCCGCCAACAGTCTTTGATGCGCTTGAAGCCTCGGCTTGCTCAGGCCATTTTGGCATTCAATCGCCCGAATGAAATTTTGGATCGGCACCTCCGGCTTTCAGTACACCGAGTGGAAAGGAAATTTTTACCCGGAGGATTTGCCCACAGCCAAGATGCTGCCGTTTTACGCCGAGCGATTTTCCACTACAGAGATCAATTACACCTTTCATCGCATTCCAGCGCCTAAGACGATTGAGAATTGGAAAATGCTGACACCGGGAAATTTCCGGTTCGCCATGAAAGCGCCGCAGAAAATCACGCACTGGTCGAAGCTGCGCGATTGCGCGGACACGCTGGAATATTTTCTGAAAGTCGTAGGCGACCTGGGCGAACGGCTGGGGCCGGTTTTGTTTCAGCTTCCGCCGACGTTCAAAAAAGATGTGGACGTCTTGAATTCATTTCTGCGCGAACTGCCGGACATGCGCGCCGCGTTTGAGTTCCGTCACGAGTCCTGGTTCGACGACGAAATTTTTAATCTGCTCAAATCCCGCAACGTCACGCTTTGCATCGCCGACACCGACACGCTCGCCACACCGAAGCAAATTACCGCCGATTACGGCTACCTCCGGCTCCGGCGCGAAGATTACACAAAGAGCGACATCGAGCGCTGGGCCGATTTCGTGCGCGAGCAAAGATCAAACTGGCGCGATGCCTTCATCTATTTCAAACACGAAGAAAAGGGCATCGGCCCAAGGCTGGCGAAGCAGATGATGGAATTGCTCGCGTGAACCTGTAGAGCCTAACGCCCGATCAAAATAAAGATTCCTGCCAGGAGCGCCAGCACCCCGGTGATGATGCCGATGCCAAGCCCAGTGAGAGTAAGGATTCCTACCGCGATAAGATAAATCGCGAGCAGAAGCATTCCGATATTTTTGGTGATGTTCATCTCGCGAGTATCCAGAATTGCGCCTGTCGTTGGCAATGCTGAAGGCCAGCGGCAGGCGATGTTCTCAGCGCCGAAAATTTTGCAGCAAGCCGCTTATCTGCCGGTTATACGGATTACTACTGCCGAAATGTCTTTCACATCAACGAAGGCGTCGAAATATTCCGCGCCAGTCAGATTGGAAAGATGGGCGACATTGTCAGTAACCTGGGCGACCCTGCCTCCTAGTTTTTCTCCAGATCGCAAGTGTAGCTCGACAGGTTTACCTGCGCTGCTCTGAAGAATGCCGAGCACAGTCGCATTCGGTGGCAGGCCGACTTTTTGCTGGGCGAGTAAACTGGAATAGGAAACTACAGCAACTATGATTCCGACAAGAATTGAATAACGTTTCATGACCGTTTTTTCTGCGTCATTGCCGAGCGATTTGCGAGCAAAATTATGTGCAATTGCCAAGGAGCGGCAGTCTCGCTACGGCGGGCCAGGGAAGGCGCCCTCCTTGATTTTGATTGGCAGGCGAAGCGCCTGCCCTACAATTCTGCATGGTTTCGATTGCCGATAACCTTGCGCGCGTGCGCGAGCAAATTGCAGAAGCCGCAGCGAAGACCGGTCGTGACCCTGGCGAGATCGAACTGGTCGCAATAACGAAGACGCATCCTGCCGAGAAAGTGCGCGAGGCGATTGAAGCCGGGCAGACGTTGTTTGGCGAGAGTCGCGTGCAGGAAGCGCGAGCCAAAATTCCGGAGCTGCCGTCGAATCTGCGATGGCATTTCGTTGGTCATCTCCAGAAGAACAAGATTCGCCACGCCCTCCCACTGTTTGAAATGATCCACAGCATTGATTCGCCTGCGCTGGCCCAAGAGCTGAACCGGATCGCCGAGGAAGAAGGGTTGCATCCGCGCGCGTTACTCGAGGTCAATGTAGCAGGCGAGGGGAGTAAGTTCGGGTTCCCGCCCGACAAGTTGCGAGGAGAAATGGAAAAGCTGCTCGCGCTTCCGCGATTGTCCATCGAGGGACTCATGTGCCTTCCGCCTCTGGCGGAGGAAGCAGAGGCGTCCCGGAAATATTTTGTTCAGTTGCGCGAATTGCGTGATTCACTCGAAAAAGAATTCGATCTGAAACTGCCACAGCTTTCGATGGGAATGACACAAGATTTTCCGACCGCAGTCGAAGAAGGCGCGACGCTCGTGCGCGTGGGCACGGCGATTTTTGGCGAGCGCACGCGGCCGTAATTCAGGCATCCTTGCCTGACCCATCGCCCAGGCTTCCTAGCCTGGGCGATTACGAATCCACCAGGCAGGATGCCTGTTCGACGAGACACGCTGGAAGCCTGTGTTACCGTGACCCCGATGCGCTTGGAGCCAAGAAACATTCAGCAGATCGGAGACGAGCTCGCCATTTCGTGGAATGACGGCACAGAGTCGTTCATCAAACTCGAAACGCTGCGGCGCGGGTGCCCATGCGCAGGGTGCGGGGGCGAGCCCGACGTGCTCGGCAATATTTCGAGGCCGCACGCGACTTACAGCGAGAAGAGTTTTCAGCTCACCGGCTTCGATCTGGTGGGCGGTTACGCGCTGCAGCCGCGCTGGGCCGACGGGCACAGCACGGGAATTTTTAGCTTTACTTATTTGCGTCGTCTCGGCCAGGCTTCCGGATGAGAGGCGTGCGGTAAAACTGCGATCGTTTCATGAGTTTGACGGCAAAATTTGTGATTGTTCTGCTGTGCTTCGCATTATGCGGAGCGGGCACGTTCATCGCCTCCACCGCGCGCGAGCAATCACAGCGGCCGCGAAAAACCAACGTCATCCCAGTCAAAATTCGCGAGGTAACGCGGCATATCTGGATGCAGGTTTGACTCCCGATCGATGGAACTGCTGGGCATGCGCTCCGCTTGCCCTGGGGTAAACTCGGCAAGCGACGCGCCTGCCCTACAACGGAATTGTCACACGCAATAAACCTGTTCCGGCTTGGAGTGGTTTCAATTGCCGATCTTCCAATTGAGCGGGAACGAGGATAAATTCGCCGGGCCCGATATCGACATCCGCACATCGCATAGAGCCGGAGAGGCAGCAAACGATTGCGGATTTTCCCGGCGGCGCGATTTCTCGACTGGAATCCAGATTCCATTTTTCGATTTCGAACAATTCGTGCTTCAGGAGTAGTTCGCCTTTCGGTTCGACTATTTGGGGTCGCACATCATTGAAATCGATGCACTCCAGTGCCTGCGCCAGATGCAGTTGTCGCGGCTCACCGGTGATGGGATCCACACGGTTCCAATCGAACACGCGATAGGTGGTATCGCTGTTTTGCTGGATTTCAATTAACACGTTGCCGGCCCCCACGGCGTGAAAACGGCCAGCTGGAAGGAACACGGCGTCGCCCGGTTTAACGGGAATCTTGTGAACGTAATCCGCCCCTGTTCCGGCGCGCAGCGCCTTTTCGAACCGATCGCGTGTTATGGGTTCGCGGAATCCCAGAAAAAGCTCTGCATCCGGATCGGCAGCGGCCACGTACCAGAACTCGGTTTTTGGCTCGCCTCCTAATTTTCCCGCGATTTTTTCGGGCGGATGAACTTGCAACGAAAGCTTCTCGTGCGCGTCGAGAAGTTTGATGAGCAGCGGAAATCTGGGGAGCGCACGCGCCTCGCGTGCAGTTTTTGGCGCCTCGCCAAAAACCTCGTCTCGATGTTGCGTCCACAGTTCATGCAAGGTTTTCCCGCGCAGCGGCCCGTCGCGCACAATGCTTTGCGCTTCCGGCCGATCGACGATTTCCCACGATTCGCCGATGCGTTTTTGCGCCGGCAGTTTTTTGCCGAACTCGGATTCGAGCCGTCGCCCGCCCCACATTCGCTCGACTAAGATCGGCTCAAAGATGAGGGGGCCGGTGATTGCGGATTGACGATTGCGGATTGCGGATTTCAAATTGGCAAATTTGCAGGGCGTTTCTGTGAAATGCCATTTATTTAATTGGCGTCCGACCCAGACGCCCTACACAACGAATGCGCCGCTTTCTCAAATACTGGCTGCCATTAAGATGTGGAGCTCATCCTGCTTGCGACTTTTTGAAAGCCAATGAAATGGTCACCTGTGGATGTGGGCTCGCAGCTGAAATACTGAATGTGTAAGCGTTTTGATCTTGAATCGGCCAAGTGGGCAGTTGCAAAAGTAGTCGCTGCCCTTGTGGTGTGTCTTGCTATCTATTCGGGAACGGCGCCTGCGGTAAGAGGGGCTCTGCAAAAAGATGCGTCCCGCCCGAACTCAGGGCAGCCTTCAAGTGCGGCGGTGATTACAGCGACGCCTGACCGCGTGACAGTTAGCGGTGGACATGGCAGCACAGAAATCCAATGGGATACAGGCAACGGATCGGTCGGTTTCGTCTTGGTGACGGAGAATGCCCAAAAACCGGTGCTCTTCGCGACGGGCCCGAGAGGTAGCCGCGTAGCTCCATGGATTCGCGCGGGTCGCTACTTGTTCGAGCTCTATGGCGACGCCGATCGTCGGACATTGCTCGCTAAAGTTACGGTTTCTGGATCTGTCCAAAGCGGGGCTCCTCAGCGCAAGGCGTTGTGGCCCGACGTGGTGCACTTGCTGCTGCTACTCGGAGCGGGAGCGGTTTTGTATATTGCCGTTTA
Organism: Verrucomicrobiota bacterium; assembly: GCA_003219695.1. GTDB lineage: Bacteria > Verrucomicrobiota > Verrucomicrobiia > Chthoniobacterales > UBA10450 > Udaeobacter. The sequence goes on along the minus strand of QHQA01000006.1, from coordinate 1,884 downwards.
CATTAGCTCGACGGGAACCCTCCGGACGACCTTTCCCACCGAGCCGACTACGTCTCCTCATCCCTTACATGTTGGACGAAACTTTTTTCTCGGCGTGGCTGCCTTCATTTGTGTCGATGGCATCATCTTCCATACGGGACTCTATCCTTCGATACTGGCCCCAGATTCTTATGCGGGACAGTTGGAAATCATTACGCGAGCTGAACGGCTGCGCGCACCGTCGCGCCTGAAAGACGTCTTGGTCCTGGGAGACTCAAGGATGGCAGAAGGGTTCTCTGTGACGGCAGCCGATAAGCTTGGTTCTGGTGCGAGATTGAAGTTTGTGAGTCTCGCCGAGCCAGCTGCTTCCATGAGCGCGTGGTACTACATGCTTCGTGAAGTGGATCCTACGGCACGACGCTATCGGGCGATCGTTGTTCCTTATGGCGTTGGCTATGAACCAAGCACTGCTGATACTTTGCGAATCTCCATGGTGGCTCCGCTTTTGCGCTACGGAGATTGCTTTAATTTTGCCTCCAGCTTTCAGCGATGGTCCGGCCGGTTCAGAGCATTTACGGCGTGCATACTGCGCGGGTCGGGATATCAAAATGATGTTGTCGATTTCCTTGAACATCCGATTGCGCGGCTACACCAGATTCAACAAGCGCCAAAAGGAATTCGATCGCGGGCCGGCTACAAAGGTCGGGACTACGACATGGTGGGCACTTCATACGACCCCAAGACCGGAAAAATAACTTTCTCGCCGCGATTAACTCAAGCTCAGAGGGAAGCCATCCGGAAGAGTTTTATACAGCCATCTCAATCGGAGACGGAATACTTCGTCAAATTGCAGCGCTATTGGATCCCGCGAATCTTGAGTCGCTATTCGCAGAGTCCCACTGCCATTGTGCTCACTCCCGTCCCGCGCGGTCCCTTTGGGGGGCTTCCTGGATTGTCTATGGCAGAGCATGCGGTTTTTCCTGGTGTCATAGGCCAGAGAACGGTTTTCTCGCTTCCGGAGCAAACTTTCGATTTCCTTGAGAAACCCGAATACTTCTTTGACGGATACCACCTTAACGCCAAGGGCCGTCAAAAGTTTACAGAAAAACTGGTGACCGAGCTGATGGGACGCCTCGGATCAGGCGGGTCACATGCAGACGCCAGTTCAAGGTTAGAGGCGATTGCTGATCGATCCCTTTGAGGCATCTACAGCTCTAACATTCGCAATGTCGGCGGTGATAGCATAAATCGTGTAGTAGCATGAGTCGCTCTCAACGTTATTGACCTGATGTTATTTAACAGTTTCCAGTACTGGATTTTTTTCCTGATCGTCGCCGTGTTGTTTTACAGCATGCCGTTTCGCATCGGGAAAGTGCTGCTGCTCCTGGCGAGCTACGTCTTTTACATGTGGTGGGATCCACGCTTCATTGTGCTGATTTTGACCTCCACGGTAGTTGACTATTACCTGGGGATCTTACTGGAAGCCGCGAGCGGACGGCGGAAGAAGCTTCTGCTTGCTGTTAGCCTGGTAGTGAATCTGGGGATACTTGGGTTCTTTAAGTATTACGACTTCTTTGCTGGCTCCATAGCTGGTTTGCTTCACATCCCTCCGTCATCGGTCGTCCTACAAGTTGTTCTCCCGATCGGGGTCAGCTTCTATACCTTTGCCAGTCTTTCTTACACAATGGATGTGTATTGGGGCAAAATGAAGGCCGTTAGAAGCCTGATCGATTACGCGCTGTTCATTGCATTTTTTCCTCATCTCATCGCAGGTCCAATCATTCGGGCCCGGCAATTTATTTCTCAGATCCAGTTTTGGCGGTCCCCCGCCGCGATTATGGTCCAGAGCGGAATTATCCTCGTTCTTTCCGGTTTGTTAAAAAAGATGGTGTTCGCCGATCGGTT
>QHQA01000072.1 GCA_003219695.1 Verrucomicrobiota bacterium | reverse complement strand
CAGCACTTGAGCAACATGTCGATGTGCTCGAATGGATGCGCGTTGGGCAACTCAACCGGCTTCTGAAATTTTTTCACGCGCAAGATATCCATCACGCGATTATGGCCGGACAAATCGCGCCGAAAAACCTTTTCGATCTGCGCCCGGACGTGAAGGCGCTGATCTTGCTTGGGAAACTGAAACAGCGCAACGCGGAATCTATCTTCGCCGCTATTGCCGATGAGCTTGCCAAAATCGGCGTGGAACTGTTACCAGCTACGACATTTCTGGAAGATTCGCTCGCGCCCGCGGGACTGATTGCAGGACCGAAATTATCACGCCGCGAGCAGGAAGACGTCGATCTTGGTTGGCAAATTGCCAAAGAAATCGCTCGCCTCGACATCGGCCAGACTGTGATCATCAAGAATGGCACCATCGTTGCGGTGGAAGCCTTCGAAGGAACAAACGATGCCATCAGGCGCGGCGGCGCGCTTGCGCGTGAAGGTGGGGTCATGGTCAAAGTTGCCAAGCCGGATCAAGACATGCGGTTCGATGTGCCTGTGATCGGTGTGGAAACAATTCGCACCGTCGCCGAAGCGCGACTGCGCGTGGTCGCCGTTGAAGCTAGTAAAACGTTGCTGCTCGAACGCGATGCAATTGTTGATCTTGCGGAGCGTTCGAAGATATCGATCGTCGCGCGGTAAAATGGAACGCAATCGACATGGCGCTAGAACTGAAAAGCGATTGTGAAAAATGCGGCGCGACGCTTACACCGAGCGGAGTCGCATACATTTGCAGTTACGAATGCACATTTTGCGCGAGTTGCGCTGAGCAACTGAACTTCGTTTGCCCAAACTGCGAAGGTGAACTTGTGCGGCGGCCACGCCGCAAAGAGCCGGGTAGTTCCCGCGCTTCGGCTAATGCTTGATTCGATAGGTCAGAAAACACTCGTCGCCGATCGTCCGCATATCGATCAGCGAGCAATGCACGCTAGCAGGCAGAAATTCTTTGCTCAGGCCTGTTAGCGTAGGCGCTCTGGCGCCGCCAAACATGTATGGCGCAACTGTCAGATTGAGCTGATCGACCAAGCCCTGTTCCAACATCGCGCGAAAAAGTGTGGGTCCGCCTTCACACGCAACCGTGCGAACGTTGTATTGATCGCGTAATCTTTCGAGCATCGTAGCAAGATCGAGGTGCTTGGCCTTGCATAAATGGAGAGTTGCCTTTTTCTCCAAAGCTTTCTGAGTTTTGCGAGGCATTCGATTCGTCGAAAAAATGATAATCGGGGAAACATCAGATTGAAAAATCTTCAGCCGATCATCGATCCGGCCTTTGTTCGAGACGATCACACGCAGCGGACAGCGAGTTTGACCATGCCTGATTCTAGCCTCCTGCAACTCAGCCGGCAGTCCGAGTCGCACATTGTCGCGTTTCAAGCTGGTGTGCCCGATCAGGACCGCATCGGCCAAAGCGCGCTGGCGAAACAAGTGCAGCTTGTCTTGGCGTGAAGTGAAATCCACCGGCGCGAGGTTTTTCGTTGTCACCTTGCCATCGACAGTCATGGCAAAGGTGGCCACGACAAGCGGGCGCTGCTTCTTTGCTTTCATTCAAACGCGATGACTAAGCGATAAAAGTGGCCATTAAAGCGCAAGGTCGTTTAAACCGATCACTGATCACAGATCACCGATCACGATCTTTGTTCCGCTTCCCCGAGCTCATGTTCCAGAGTCACCACTTCCTCTTCCATCTCGCGCAATCCCACGCGCTCCACGACGCCGCTCGGCTTGTAAAATAAATAAACGAAAGCGCCTGGAAGACAGCAAACGAGGATGATGAGAAAACTTAGTGAGCCGATGAGAATGGCTTTTGCTTCCGGCACACCGCAGAGACCGTTGAGCATGATCTGCAATACTTTTTCGCGCAGCCCGATTCCGGCAAAGCTGATCGGCAACGCCGAGATGGTGCGCTCGACCGGCATAACGGCAAAGAAATTCACCAGCGGCACCGGTGCGCCCAACGCATAGGCTGCAAACAGAAAAGTGGCGAAGGTGGCAAGATGCGCCACCAGCGACGCCCCAAACGCCACTAACGTTGCGCGCCAGTGATGCGCGTACAGATGGTAGGCCGCCGAGATCTCGATCAACCTGTCGCGACCCGGGAAGTGTGCCGGCAGCGAATGCAAGAGTTTAAATCCACTAATGACAAACGTCGAAAGCAAAAAAATTACCGCCGCGCCAAGGAGGATAAGCAGAAGCCAGAGCAGACTTCGCGTCTCAGGTTTTTGCGAAAGAAAATCATAGCGCAAACCGATGAGAGTAGCGGTGATCGCAACCAAAGCCACAAGGCCGATAAACCGATCGAACACCACGGCAAGCAATGCACCGGCTTTCTTGTCCGGCGTCTCCTTCAACAGGTAATAGCTTTTCATAATGTCGCCGCCGGTTCCTCCGGGCAGAAACTGGTTGTAAAACATCCCAATGAGAAACAAGCCGGAGAGGCGCGGGAGAGTCAGGCGAATCTTTTGGACCTTGAGCAAAACATGCCAGCGAAAGGCCGCAGCCAATTCCACCACCGCATATGCCAGCACGCCCATGACCACCCAGCGATACTGCGCGTTCCGGATCGCCTCAAGCATCTGCGCGCGCCTGTCAGGATCGTGATAGACCCAGTAAAGCACCCCGATGGTGACGCTAAGCTGGAACACGGTGACCAGGATTTTTTTCATTCCCCAAAGCGTTTTTTCCAAGTTTGGACCGATTGGCAAATTGCATCGGCGGGTTTGTTCGGGCTCATCTCCCAGACAAATAAGCAGTTTGCCGGGAGAAGCGGAACAAGTTTCTCAAAATCAACATCACCGGTAAAAGGCACTTCATGATCTTT
>QHQA01000071.1 GCA_003219695.1 Verrucomicrobiota bacterium | reverse complement strand
CCCCGGCCGTTCCGTTCGAGTCTTCATAACGGACGCTACCTTCGAAAAGGTATGTCACTGTCGCAATCCCGGAGTGGGGATGCAGTCCGATCCCGGGAAAAGAGATCTCATCCATCTCGAAGAGATCCAGGAACACGAACGGTTTTAGTAACTCGCCAAGATCGCCGGGGCTCATCAACCGCGTTATCGGTCCGTGACGCCTTCCCCGGGTCCGGCCAATGATTCTTGGCGGGCGTGTAGAGATGCCTGCGCGCCGTTCCGGCGCGTGAGTGTCATTGATGTTAGCGATAGCCATGAGCGTCTCCCTCCTTATTGGTTTCCTCTTCCATTTTTCTCGCTGATTGATGCGAGCCATCGGTACCATGTGACAGTTCCCACGATCACAAAGAGAATGATGGCCGGCACGGGGCTTCCGCCGAGGACGAAGAGGTGCGTTGCAATCGCGCCAACCATCGTCACCAGGAGTAGCGCGCCACCAAGCACCACTGTCGTAGGGATCAACAGAAGAATCGCGCCGGTCACTTCAATGCCTCCCGTTAAGTATCGAAACCATTGGCCGAGGCCGATCTTGTCGAACATTTCCACCATTGGTGCCACACCACCCACCTTCGATCCACCGGCCAGGAAAAACGTTGCCGCAGCCAGAATCTGCAAAATCCACAGAACGATGTTCAAACCTTTAGTTGGCCGCGTAACCTCGCCTAAGGCCACGCTTACATTGGTCGCCATGTCTCATCCTCCTTTTGATCTGTCCTGCTACTTACTTTAAATAACCGGTTGTTTTTGTAAAGTAGGCACTATAAAGTAAGCAGGTGAGGAGATGATTACATGCGCCGCTCGCAGGAGCTTCCGCCGCGTTGCCCCAAGCCGACCCACGAACTGCTCCAGCTGCTGACCCGGCCCTGGACGATGCACATCCTATGGGTTCTAAGCACGTCCGGCCCGACTCGATTCGGAGCGCTCCGCCGTCAAATCGACGGAATTTCATCGCGTCTGTTGACGGAGAGATTACGAGACCTGGAAGAGAAGGGTTTTATCTACCGCCATTACGAGCCGACGATCCCGCCTGCCGTGACTTATGGACTGACCAAGCGCATGCAGGAAATCAGTGGCGCTCTGGATAAGCTGGATGAACTTGCCCATAAATGGCAGGACGAAGACGCCAAAGGCGTTCGAAAGCGCAAGGCAAAGGCTGTATAATTCCGTCGACCAACCCGCGTTTTTTGTTATGAGGGACACCCGAACGTCAACCACCCGCCGGGATCAGACATCGGGAACGTTGCCCGTTTACACGCACGCTCTATCCGTCGAGGCGGTGCTCGACGCGCTCAAGATGATCCTCATCGGCGCGCCGCTCAACGATGTTTTGACGAGTATCGCCCTCCTAATTGAGGCTCACACTCCGGGAGCATTGTGCTCGGTCTTTCTCCTCGATGAGGACGGTGTTCACCTGCGATACGCCGCGGCCCCAAACCTGCCCGATGAGTATCGAATCGCCACAGACGGTGTGACCATTGGCCCTCAGGTTGGGTCGTGTGGCGCTGCGGCTTACCTGGGACAGCCTGTGTTTGTGGCTGATGTGCTCTCGCACCCGCATTTTGCATCCTTCCGGAATCTTATTGCGCGAACGGGGATGCGCGCCTCATGGTCGTCGCCAATCATTTCCCACGACGGCAAAGTATTGGGCACCTTCGGTATGTTTTACCGTGAGGTTCGAGAACCGGGGCCAGCCGAAATTCAACTGATCGACGACGCCAGCCGCATTGCCGGAATTGCCATCGAGCGGGATCGATCGAAGTCCGCTTTAGCGATGGCGTTTGAAAAGATCAAGGCGTCCGAAGGCGAACTGAGCCAAATTGTCGATGTTATTCCGCAAGCGATCGTCGTCATGACTCCAGACGGGAAAACCATTTACGGAAATCGCGCGACAATTGAGTACTGCGGGCTATCGCTGAACGAAATACGAGCCGACGATTTTCGCTCGCGTGTTTTCCATCCCGAAGATCTTCAAAGACTTTATGAACAACTGCGCAAAGCGCTTTCGACTCCGGTTCCGTTCGAAAACGAATACCGAACTCTAAGGAAAGACGGTAAGTACCGCTGGTTTCTGATCCGTTACAACCCGTTACTGGACGAAAACGGGAAAATCATTCGATGGTATGCGACCGCGACGGACATCGATGATCGTAAACGTGCCGAAGATCGTCTGCGCAACGAAACCGTAGCTTTGCGCGAAGAGATCGTGCGCTCTTCCATGTTCGAAGAAATCGTCGGTTCTTCCACGGATTCGACGGTTCTCATCCAAGGTGAGACCGGAACCGGTAAAGAGTTGATTGCCCGTGCGATTCATAATCGGTCCAAGCGCGCAAACCGTGCTTTCATTCGCGTGAACTGTGGCGCCATTCCGCCGTCGCTGATTGCGTCGGAACTTTTCGGACATGAAAAGGGTTCTTTTACCGGAGCGCTGCAGCGGCGTCTTGGCCGTTTCGAATCGGCCGATGGCGGAACGATTTTCCTGGACGAGATCGGAGAACTGCCCGCCGAAACTCAAGTCGCCCTGCTACGAGTTCTTCAAGAGCGAGAATTCGAACGGGTTGGGGGTAATCAACCGATATCGATCGACGTAAGGGTGTTGACGGCGACCAACAAGGATTTGAACGCGGCTGTCACCGAGGGAACGTTCCGTAAGGACTTGTTCTACCGTCTGAATGTTTTTCCAGTCCAATTGCCGGCACTCCGCGAACGCCGGGACGACATTCCACTGTTGGCTGAATACCTGATC
>QHQA01000068.1 GCA_003219695.1 Verrucomicrobiota bacterium | reverse complement strand
CTTTTTTCTCAGAGGAAACAATCGCGTGGATGACCACGCCATTGTCAAACGGCTTCGACCGCGTTTTTCAAATCCCAACATCGTTCTCGGCCGGATTTATGAAGGACGCACGAGAAACAGCGCGTCGAATGTTTGGCCCCTCACGAACTTCGTTTGGGCATCCCGGCGCGGGCGGCTGCATCGCTTTTGCCGACACGGAAAATAAAACCGCGTTCGCGTACGTGATGAATCAAATGGAGCAATCGGTTCTGCCCACTGAAAAATCATTGCGGCTCGTAGATACGATTTATCTTTAGCCGCGCCTGTGCGAGGCGCATCACACCTTTTGCATGAGCGGGTCGCGCTTCGCACAGCGAAGCGGCTACATTTCGCCGACGATAGTGACGAAAACTCTTCGCCGATGCGGAGCGCGACGATGTTCGAAAAGAAAAATGCCCTGCCAGGTGCCGAGTTGCATTTTGCCATCGACAATCGGCACGGTCTCGCTGGTGCGCGTCAGGGCCATGCGGATGTGCGAGGGCATATCGTCGCTGCCTTCCGAGCCGTGCGTGAAGTAATCAGCATCTTCCGGCACGAGCCGGTCGAAGAATTCTTCCAGATCGCGTCGCGCAGTGGGATCGGCATTCTCCATCATCACAATGCTGCAACTGGTGTGTTGGACAAAGACCGTGACCATTCCGCTGCGCACGCCGCACTTCTCGATCTGTGACTGCACTTCGTCCGTAATTTCGTACAAGCCTTTGCCGTGGGTGCGAATTTCAAGTTTTTTGTGGCAGACACTCATGCGTGAAGGCTCTAAGATACCATTTTGTTATTCCGATCGAAGTGGAGGAATCTCTAGCTGTCTTAGCGGTCCCGGGACTAGAAACATTTAGAGATGTCTCGAACTCCGCTCGACATGACAGATACGGAAATAGCACGGCAGGCAGGAATATTGATGGCGCGTTGATCTTTTCGCCAGCTAATGGCCTAGTAGCCACTCAATGCAGAGAGACATTGAGCGCATCTTATTGGATGAGTCCGCGATTCGCCGGCGCCTGAACGCTCGCGAAAAGTTGGAAACGGCCAAGCCGCGCAGTCTTCGCGTGTGCGTGTTGCTGAGCAAAAAGAAGCCCCGCGACCGGCACATGCTGGCAGAATATGTTGGGTTCGAAATCGAGGATGAATTTGTCGTCGGTTACGGGCTCGATTTCATGGAACGCCATCGCAACCTTCCCCTTCATCGGTGTGCTGAGAAAGGAATTGTTGAAGCAAGGCACAGGGAACCAAGCGGCGTAGCCGCCACATGAGTATAGTTATCAAACACCTCGCGCCTACGGCGCCGAAAACGGCGCAATGACACGATGAAAATTCGAGTGCAATTTTATGCGCAACTACGCGACCTTATTGGAATGCGCGAACTGGATGTCGATCTTGCAGAAGGCGCGACGGTGCATGATTTACTCGAGAAAGTTTATGCGCAGCAACCTGCGCTCCGCCCGTACGACAAAAGCATTTTAATTGGCGCGGCCGTGGAATTTGTCGATCTCAATTACAAACTGAAGCCTGGCGACGAGATCGCCATCATGCCGCCGGTGCAAGGCGGCTAGTGGCGCGCCGGGTATGGAATTAGCGCAAGAGATTTCTCGACTTCGCTCGAAATGACAAAGATGCCGCCGGTGCAGGGCGGATGATTTCGCACGTCATCCCGAGCGAAGCCGAGGGATCCCGCCGCGCAACCTTAAAGATAACTCAACGGGATTCCTCGACTACGCTCGGAATGACGGGTGACCGTTCAATCCCGGAAATTTTTGAAATTCGTTGCCACGCCGAAATCGCGGCTGCGCAAGAATTGAATGACGGCTTGAAGCTCATCTTTCTTTTTCCCGGTGACGCGGATCTGCCGATCTTGTAACTGGCATTGCACCCTGAAGCCCTGTGACTTGATGGCCTGAATGATTTCTTTCGCTTTGTTTCCTTCCAGTCCCTGCCGAATCTTCAGCTCCTGCCGGGCATGACCGACTGATGAAATGGCGGGCTCTTCCTGTTCGATGTTGCGCAGATCAACGCCACGCTTGGAAAGTTTGCCGATGAGAATTTCGCGTAGCCCACGCAGATGGCCGACATCATCGGCGATGAGTGTAATTTTGTCTTTCTCCTGGAGAATTTCGGCCGTGATGCCTTTGAAATCGAAACGGGTGGCCAGTTCTTTACGCGCCTGATTAATGGCGTTGTCTAGCTCCTGCTTATCCACTTCTGAGACGACGTCGAAAGAAGGCATGGCTTTAAGTTTCAGATTTCAAATTTGAAATTTCAAATTCGTTAACGGTCAACCAGGCAGGCGAAATCGTCTGCTTACGGGCTGGCCTCGACAATTTTTATGTTCCCCTCCCTCGCGCGCATTGTGATTGCGGCTTCGTCTTCGCCGTGGATTAACATGTCGATCTTTGTGGCTTTTTCGGTCCCGCGTCCGGCCGGCTCCTTGAAATCATTTTCTATTTTGCCGCGCTCCGTTTCTGCAACCAGGTGACAAATGATATCAGATGGAAAAAAGGCCCAGGCATTTCCGCCGGCGATGTTTGCCTGGATTGAAAATTTTCCCGGCTCCCACCAATCGTAAGCAAGGCTGAGCGTGCCGCGATGCAGCGTGAGGACAACATTGCTAAAGCAGTTGTGAGCAAACATTCGCCCGCTCCCCAGGCGCGCGTGTACTCTCGATCCGCGCATTCCGTCCAGGAGCACTTCGCCGGCGTTCAACTCAAGGCCCACGATGTTGGCTGTTGCCGGGACAACGATAATGTAATCGACGGTGCCGGAGCGACCGAACAACGCCCATTTCGGTCTGGAAGGGGACTTGGTGTTGATGGAAATGGAGCTTGGCTGGACGGAGATATTTATCGCGATCTGTTTCAGTCGCTCGCGCGTGTATGCTCGCTTGAGGGCGCGCACTTGCATCTGGTTTGTGTTCGAACCGTAAACGAGGACCGCGCCGTCGCCATTGGTGACCGCGATGTTCGCGGTCGGTTCAATCGTGTAGGTTCGTTCGAACGTTTCCTCCACGGCGCGGTCCGCCGCAGACCCGCAACCCGCAAGCGCCGGCAACAATGCAGCTAACAGGAGCCGAACGCCGTGATTAATAGCTGCTGATCGCACGCACAAATTCAATCAACGCATGCGCGTTATTGATCAAGGGAAGAGATGCCGTGAGCGTAAGGATCGCCCAAAGCGATGCTTCCAGCCCAAAAATCGTAGCGCGCCTCGTTTTTGAGATAGTCGCCTGTGAGATTCCAAAACGATCGTGCGCGTGGGCTCGCATACCGCGCGTGAGACCCCTCGAATGCGACAGAATGGTAATTGTAATCTGTGACGGGCGAGCGCCGGCTTTTGCGCTTGCCACCGTCGAATGACTTGCCGCGAGCAGAACTGATGATTGGGAATGTTGGTTTCATAATTGTTGTTTCCTATGAGATGCGCCGCACTTCTGAGTTGGATTCAAGAATTTCTCGGTCCATGAGGCCATCTGCCTCACGGTCATAAGGAGGGTTTGCCCGCGCGTGTCTCTTCCCATAATATCGGTCCGGGAAATTGTGCGGAAACTGTCTCGATCCTGGTGGCAGGGGCTGTATGTTATTGCAGCGGTTGCAGCCGCAAGCGTGCTCACATTGATTTCGCTCCGCGATTTCCACCGCGAAGCCGTACCGCCGGAGAACCGTCCCATCCAAGCGCGCATCGCCGGTTATGTGAGTTCGAATGCCTGCCGCGCATGTCATCCTGGAAATTACGCAAGCTGGCACGCGTCGTTTCATCGCACCATGACGCAGGTGGCAACACCGGGGAGTTTGCCGCCGGATACGGAGAAACTCGAGCTTGCCTTCAACGGGCGCGAATACAAAACAGAACGTCGCGGCAATAAGTTCTTTGTCCGCACCCGGCCAGAAGGCGGCAGCTATGGCGAACCGCAGCAGGTCGTCCTCGTGACGGGTTCGCACAATTTGCAAATCCTGTGGCTGGAGAGAGGCGATGGCCGCACGCTGCGACAATTTCCATTCGGCTACATCGTCGCTGAGAAAATGTGGGCGCCAGTGACTGAGACATTCCTGATTCCGCCGAGGATTAAGGAATATTATTCCACAGGCGCGTGGAACGGCGCGTGCATGGATTGTCATGTCACGCAGGGGCAATCGCGTTTTGTCACGGGCAACAAATGGGATTCACAAGTGGCCGAGTTCGGGATCGCCTGTGAAGCCTGCCACAGCGAGGGGCAGGAACACATAGCGCGCAATCATAATCCGCTTCGCCGTTTTAAAATCCATCTCACAACGGGGTCGGATCCCACCGTAACTAATCCGGCAAATTTGAAAGGCCCGGAATCGGGGCTCGCCTGCGGCCAATGCCATAGCGTCTGGGCCTTCAACGACATGCCGGACAAGATCGATTTCAACCGGCATGGCGCTGCTTTTCGTCCCGGCGCTCGCGATTTGGCGCAGCGCTTCGTGGTTCAACCCAACGCGCCCGATCATGTTGAACAAAAAGATTTCATTCGGCACAGCGAGCCGGATTTTTTTCATAATCGATTCTGGGGCGATGGGATGATTCGCGTGACGGGGCGCGAATTCAACGGCGTGCAAGCGTCGCCCTGTTTTCGCGGCGGCGAATTCTCCTGCATTTCCTGCCACGAAATGCACCTTGATTCTCCGGGCCAAACCAATGCCAAAACGTGGGCGCGCACCGGCCAGTTAAAACCGAAAATGGATTCGGATGCAGCCTGTTTGCAATGTCACAAAGATATGACCGCAAGACTCGTCGCGCACACGCATCACAGCGCGGAATCGTCCGGTAGCCGTTGTTACAACTGCCATATGCCGCGCACCACCTTTGGTCTGCTGCACGCAATGCGCAGCCATCAAGTTTCGTCGCCAAGCGCGCAGGAGAGCATCGCTTATGGGCGGCCGAATGCATGCAATCTTTGCCATCTCGATCAAACGCTTGCGTGGGCTGCGCAGAATCTGCACGCATGGTATAACCAACCCGTGCCCGAACTTTCCGAAGACGATCGCAACGTTGCGGCGGCCGTGCAGTGGATCTTGAAAGGTGACGCCGGCCAGCGCGCTCTGATTGCCTGGGGAATGGGCTGGGAGAGCGCGCAAAAAACTTCTGGGCGCGACTGGCTCTATCCATACCTGATCTACACCTTAACCGATTCCTACGCCGCGGTGCGTTTTGATGCGTGGAAATCGCTTCAAACTTTGCCCGGGTTTTCTGACTTTCCCTTCACCTACACGGCCCCTGATGATACGCTACGCGAAGCGGCGACGCGCGGTTATGAAAAATGGCTCTCCGAAGTGCGCGATCCGAATGCAGTTTATCGGCCACAGACCGCGATCGATTCCGACGGCCGTTTCCGAAAAGATGTTTGGCAACGTTTGCGGAGCGAGCGCGACGAAAGACCAATTTTCCTCGCGGAATGAAGCGCCCATCCAAACACGCGTCTGCTGGCGCACAGCGGGCCGACCGCAATTTGCGCTTCGGCTGGTGGTCGCTTCTGGTCTTTTTGTGCGTCGGCGCAGTGCTCGAGGCGCTGCATGGTTTCAAGATCGGCTGGTATGTCGATGTGGGAAACGAAACGCGCCGGCTCATGTTCACGCTCGCGCATGCGCATGGGACGCTGCTCGCACTCGTGAACGTCGCCGCTGGGTTGATGGTGCGAACGGTGGAGCGCTTCACGCTTCGGCCATCGGTTTCTTTCGCCCTAATTTGGGCCGCCATCCTTCTGCCGGCCGGCTTCTTTCTTGGCGGAATTGTCATCTACGACGGCGATCCTGGATTGGGCGTTTGGCTCGTGCCCATTGGGGCGCTGCTCTTATTCTATGGCGTCGCTCGCGTCGCAATTGATTTGTCAAAACTCAAGTAAGAAACCACTCACATGATGAAATATTTCCTCGTGGCAGCCGTAGCAGTCTATGCTTTCACCGTTGATGCGGAGTTGCCGCCGCTCATTCCCCGCGAAGTCCTTTTTGGCAATCCAGAGCGCGCGGATCCAAAAATCTCGCCCGATGGTTCCCAACTGAGTTGGCTGGCGCCAGACAAGAACAATGTGCTCAATGTCTGGGTGAGCGCGATTGACGGCGCTAACGCGCGTTGCATGACTAACGAGAAAGGCGACCCGATTGAGTGGTACGCCTGGAGCGGGGATGGGAAACAGATCCTCTACCTTCATGATAACGCGGGCGACGAGGTTCCACATCTCTTTTCAGTTGACCTAACGACTGACAATGTGCGCGATCTCACGCCGTTTCGCGGCGTGCGTGCGCAGAACGTGCTGGTTGATTCACGACACCCCGGATCTGCATTCGTGGCGATGAACCTGCGTGATCGAGACGTGTTCGACATGTACCGGGTCGATCTGGAAACTGGCGCCATCACTCTTGAAGCCACGAACCCTGGGGACGTCCTCACGTGGAAGGCGGACCCCAGCTTCGTCATCCGTGCGGCCACAGCTTTCGATGGGAAGACCGGCCGCACGATGATTCGTGTTCGCGACGCGGCCGAGAAGCCTTGGCGTGACCTTGTGGTAATGCCCTTCGAACGGGCGCTATTTGCCGGACAGGTCGTGAACGGCTCGCTCATCGCTGGTTTCGACCCTGACGGTAAAAGCTTGTTGATCGATTCGGCGCTGCATTCAGATAAAGGCCGGTTGGTGCGCGTCGATTTGCAAGATGGTCACCAGATCGGGGTCGTGGCCGAAGATCCGCACTGCGATGTCGCATTTGTCGATATTGGCCGCCTCGGAATGGCGCCACATGTAATTTTGAATCCGGTCACGGACGCGCCGCAAGCGGTGGAGTTCAATTACCAAACGCCCCGCTGGTTCTTCATCGATCCAAAATTGAAAGCCGATTTCGCGGAAATCAGCCGCCAGGCACTAGGTTTTGTCGACCTCCTTAGCGGTGACAACGCCGATCGAACTTGGATTGTGGCGATCCGGCGAAGTGATGCCCCGAACAAGTATTACATCTTTCATCGAGATACAAAAAAGCTGACGCTGCTCTTTGATGAGAATCCTCGCCTGTCGAAATTTAAGCTCGCGGCGAAAAAGCCAGTTGTGATCAAGGCCCGCGATGGGCTGGAGATGGTGAGCTACCTAACGACTCCCGTCGGCGTGGAGCCGAAAAAGCTGCCTTTGATTTTACTGATTCACGGTGGCCCTTGGGATCGCGATTCAGATGATTACGAGCAGGAGGCGCAGTTTCTCGCCAACCGCGGCTACGCCGTTCTGCAAGTCAACTATCGTGGTTCGACCGGGTTCGGCATCAACTTCTTCAACGCTGGCAACCTTCAGGTTGGGCTTGGGATGGTGGAAGATGTTTTTGATGCCGCGCGCTGGGCGGTGGATCAAGGAGTCGCTGATCCAAAAAGGATCGCGGCGATGGGCGGATCAGGCGGAGGCTTCGCTACGCTGCGCGCGCTGGAAATGCGGCCTGACCTTTTCGCTTGTGGCGTTGATGAATTTGGGCCGGCCGACGAGGCGATGGGCTTGCGTTCATTTCCCAAATACTGGTCAAACATCGTGGCACGTTGGCGTCGGCGCGAGGGAGATGTCGATCATGATGAGAACTGGAACCGAAAAATCTCGCCGCTCTATCACGTCGATGCAATCCGTGCCCCGCTGCTCATTGGCCAGGGCAAGAACGACCCGCGAGTGACCATCGAGAACGCCAACGCGATCGTCGCCGCGTTGCGCAAAACAAAACGCGAAGTGACTTACGTCGTTTATTCAGACGAAGGGCACGGTTTCGCGCGGCCTGAAAACCAGTTCGATTTCTATGGCCGCGTGGAGGAATTTCTTGCCAAGCGCCTGGGCGGTCGCGCGGAACCGTGGAAGAAAATCAGCGGTTCGACGGCAGAGTTACGCTGACAGCAGCGTGCAAAAGATCTTGCTTCCCCGAAGAAGCTTATTTCACACCCAGAGCGCGCGATCGAAAGTGCGATACTGGATCGCTTCGCTGACGTGCTCGGGCAAGATGTCGGTCTTGCCATCGAGATCGGCGATGGTGCGGGAAACTTTCAGAATGCGATCGTAAGCGCGCGCGCTTAAGTTAAGTTCGTTCATCGCGACGCGAATCAGTTCCTGCGAGTCCTGACTCAGCTTGCAGTGTTGTTTCAGCTGACGCGTCGCCATGCGCGCGTTGCAATTCACTTTGCCGTCGTTCCGAAAACGGTCGTGTTGTCGATGCCGGGCATGAATGATGCGTTTGCGAATGGCAGCGGAAGCTTCCTCGACGCGTTCGCTCGCAACGTCGCGGTATTCGACCGCGGGCACTTCGATGTGCAGATCGATCCGATCTAGCAACGGCCCGGAGATTCGCTGACGATATCGCTGCACCTGCACCGGGCCGCAGCGGCATTCGCGTTTGAGATCGCCGAAATAGCCGCACGGGCACGGATTCATCGCCGCGACCAGCATGAACTCGGATGGGAAAGTCACGCTGCCGGCTGCGCGCGACACGGTGACTTTCCCGTCCTCAATCGGCTGGCGCATGACTTCCAAGGCGGATCTTTTGAACTCCGGCAGCTCATCGAGAAAAAGGACACCATTGTGTGCGAGGCTCACTTCACCCGGATTTGGAAACGTGCCGCCGCCGAGCAGGCCAATATCGCTGATGGTGTGATGCGGCGCGCGGAACGGTCGGATCGAAACGAACGATTGTTCGGCGTCGAGCAAGCCGGCGATGCTGTGGATTTTCGTCGTCTCGATTGCCTCCTCGAGCGTGAGCGGCGGAATGATGGTCGGAATGCGCTTGGCAAGCATCGATTTGCCGGAGCCGGGCGGCCCTATCATCAACACGTTGTGACCACCGGCGACAGCGACTTCGATGGCACGCTTCACGTGCCCCTGGCCTTTCACGTCGCTAAAATCGACGTCGTAACTTTGGTGCGTGGCGAAGAATTTGCTCAGATCAGCGCGTGTCGGCAGCAGCGCGAGTTCCCCGCGCAAAAAGGCGAACGTCTGCCGCAAATTCTGCACGCCGTAGATGTCGATCTTCTCGACCATCGCGGCTTCAAGTGCGTTTGCTTCGGGGACAAACAATGCCCGCTTGCCGCGGCGGCGCGCTTCAAGAGCGACGGGCAACACGCCCTTGACCGGCCGGACCGAACCGTCGAGCGCCAGCTCGCCCACAAAGCTAAAATTTTCAAAAGGGGAACTGTCTAGTTCCTCAGTCACCGCGATCATGCCAAGGGCGATCGGTAAATCAAAGCTTGGTCCCTCCTTTTTGATGTCCGCTGGAGCGAGGTTGATCGTGGTGCGCCCGCGTGGCCAGTAGTAGCCGCTGTTTGCAATGGCTGTCGTGACGCGGTCACGGCTTTCCTTCACCGCGGCATCCGGCAGCCCAACAATCACAATGTTCGGGTCGCCGCCGGCGCCGTTCACTTCGATTTCCACTTCATAAGCGTCCACCCCATAAACGGCGGCGGAATAAATTTTAGCCAGCATCGCAGCGGCAGAGTCGCAGAAAATTGTTCCGCGGAAAAGCGCCAAATATCCCTCGAAAGAGAGATGCAACGAATGGCGTCAAATGTGGTCAAATGTTCGAGGACTCCTCGGACAATCTTGGATGTTCGAGCCAGTTGAAACCCTAGAAAAAGATTGAACAACGGGCGTCCAGGCAATGTCACAGATTCGAATATTTAACCTTGTTAAATACTTCCCCGGATGCTACAACGCGTAATCGACAAGGCATCGACGAATACAATTTATGGGAAGTTGTCGATACAATTCCCCCAAATGAACGATGAAAAAGAGTTATATGGCTGCTGAAGATAGCGATACCGGAATTAAGATTTACCTGCGCGAGATCGGGCAAATCCCGCTTTTGACTCCGGAGCAGGAGATTGAACTGGCCGCGAAAATCAAGAAGGGCGACCGCGAAGCGCGCGCCCTGATGATCCGGTCCAATCTGCGCTTGGTGGTCAAGATTGCGCACGATTACGCGAACCTTGGCCTGCCGCTTCTCGACCTGATCTCCGAGGGCAACATCGGCCTGATGAAGGCGGTGGAGCGCTTCGATCCGGCAAAGGGCGGAAAGCTGAGCACTTACGCCGCGTGGTGGATCAAGCAGTCCATCAAGCGGGCGCTGGCCAATCAGAGTAAGACCATTCGGCTGCCTGTGCACTTGGTGGATAAAATCTCCAAGATGCGCCGGGTTTCGCTGCAAATGAGCGAAGAGCTCGGCCGAGAACCGACCGACGAAGAGTTGGGCGACGAGATCGGCATCGCGAGTGGGAAAGTTTCCCAGCTCAAGACCGTCTCCATCCGCCCGGCCTCGCTCGATGCGCCGATTAGCGACGATGATTCGACGGAGTTTGGCGAGATCGTCGGCGACGAGGAAGCTCAGACGCCGTTCGAGTTGTTGCGCGACAAGAACCTGCGCAACGAAGTCGGCGGTCTGCTTGAGGTGCTCGACGATCGCGAGAAGAAGATCATCTTCCAGCGCTTCGGTCTGGACGGCGGAAAACCCAAGACACTCGAGGAAGTGGGTAAAAAATTCGGCGTGACGCGGGAGCGCATTCGGCAGCTGCAAAACATCGCGCTCTCGAAACTTCGTCGCGCGCTCGCCAAGAAAGAGCGCCCGGCGGATGTGGAGTTACCGGTAGAAGCGTAAGCTCGACTGGCGAGCTCGTTTTCGGGCGCGCGGACGGAAACGTCCGTTTTGTTCTCGCCCCACAACCACCGCCACGTCGCTGTAGCCGCTTCCCTGTGGGAAGCGTGGCGCTGATGTGGTAAGCACGCACGCGGTGCGCCGCTCACAGAGCGGCGGCTACATTTATTTTAGGACACGCAATTGGATGGAATCGATCATCGCGCGGCCCATGGTCACGTCACTGACGATCACCATGCGATTGCCGCGCACAGCCAATTTGTTTCTGCGCAAAAACTTCTCCGCGGACGCAATCGTCTCGTCCGCATCTCCGGTGAAGTCGATTCGAACGGGAAAGATTCCCCAATAAAGCGTCAGTTGCCGGTAAACTTCTTCGCTTGGGGTGAAGGCAAAGATTGGTGCGCGCTCCGGCCGCAGATTCGACGTGTAGCGTGCCATTCTGCCGCGCAACGTGAAGACAGCTAGTTTTGAATCTGGCAGCGAATCCGCCAGCATCACGGCTGAAGCAACCGTTTTCTGTCGAACATTTTCGAGCAGCGCGTCTTTGGCATAACCTGCGCCGCCGCTGCGCTCGATCCGCATTGCCACGCGGTGCAGCACCTCGACACAGTCAATCGGATAACGGCCCAAAGTTGTTTCCGCGCTCAGCATGAGAGCATCAGCCTGTTCGAAAACCGCGTTGGCGACGTCGGTGATCTCGGCGCGAGTGGGCAGGGGATTTGTGATCATCGATTCCAGCAACTGGGTCGCCACCACCACCGGCTTACCCTGGCGGATACAATGTTTGACGATCCGCCGCTGGATTATGGGCAGCTCCTCCATCGGGCATTCGATTCCCAAATCACCGCGTGCCACCATGATTACGTCGGCGCTTTCAATCATCTTGTCGATTGAACGGACCGCGAGTTGGTCCTCGATCTTCGCTACGATCTGTGCCTTGCTCTTTTTTTGGGACAGGAGTTTTCGCAACTCTTCAATATCGCTTTTCTCACGCACAAAACTGAGCGCTATGAAATCGGCGCCGAGTTCCGCGCCTAGAGAAACATCAGCTAAATCCTTTGGGGTGAGCGAGGGAAGGCGGACGCGAACGCCGGGCAAATTAATGTGACGCCGAGAGGTAAGCACCGCGCTGGTCAGGGCCTTGCAAAGCACGCGGTTTCTGCCCTTTGCCAGCACTACCAATTTGATCAAGCCATTATCTACTAAAATGGTGTCGCCGACTGAAACATCCGCGGCAAATCCATCGTAATTCACATCCACCGAATAGCGTTCCTTGCTTTTGGCACCGCGAAGGGTGAACTCGACAAGGTCGCCCGGCTCGAGATGCAGATTGGTTTTCAGATCGCCAGTGCGAATAGCCGGGCCTTGCGTGTCCAGTAGAAGCGCAACGGGCCTGCCCGCTGCCTCGGCGAGCGCGCGGATACGCGGCACAATGTTGCGGACCCATTCATGCGTGGCGTGGCTCATGTTTAGCCGGAAAACATCGGCGCCCTTGTCGATGAGTTGCCGCAGCGTCTCGGTCTTCTCTGTGGCTGGGCCGAGCGTGCAGATGATCTTGGTCTTTCGCATGATTCAAGAGCATTGAGTCTCGGGTTGCAAAAGCAAGGCGGTTCTCCCGTGCAAGAAGCGAAGCATGTCGCGAAAGGAAACGCGGCACGCCCATCAAGAGCGCGCCGCGCGCAAAACGAAGTTCCGGTTTGAATTAACGCACGTTCGATTTTTTCTCAGCCTGCTCGGCCATCGCCAGGTGTTGCTTCAGGGTCGGGATAGTTTTCGATGCCCAAGCTTTGAGCTCGCTGTCGTTCGCGCTCTTTGCCGCCCTTTGGAACTCGGCAATGTCAGCCTTGTGGACTTCATCCAACCACTTCAAGTACAGTGCGTCGAAGTTCCCGCTGCCGAGGTTTTGCGCCCTGACACCACCGGTGTTGAAAGTGACGCCTTTTCGATTGGCAAGCGCAGTCAGCTCCTTGTTGAGCCGGGTATGGTCAGCGACGATGCGTGCCGCGACGTTTTTGACCTCCGCGCTTTTTGCCTGTCTCTCGGCCATTTTTCCATTCTCGACTTCCTGCGCACCGTTGCCTGCTGCTTTCTGGATAAAGCTCACGTCCTTCTGGCTCATTTTGACCGTGGTGGTGCCGGGGGAGCCCGCCTGCCCTGCAGATTTTGAGCGCAGATGGGGATTGGTCCCGATGGGCGCGCCCGGTTCGGTTTGAGCGCGGGCGCTTTCGATAACGCAGATGCTGCTGGCCGCGATCGCAAGCGCCGCGATTGCTGAGGCTGATATAAGTTTTGATTTCATTAGGGACTCCTTGTTAAAATGATTTTGCATAATCACCGGCTCAGCCGGCAGTTAAGAATCGCATCTTCACATCAACTCGGATGCGGCTCTAGAGTAAACTTCGTATAAAACCCGGATTGTGACAAGATTTCGGCGACGCCGATCCTGAGCCGCTTTCCAGGCGTGTTGAATTCGCGGAATAATCAACCGCCAAAGCCTTCTCGCCCGGCGACGCGGCCTTGCCCTGCAACCGGATTGCGGCATAGTGAGAGCCCCACGACGCATCGCAGGATCAGCGTCGGTCACGGCTGGGTAGCTCAGTCGGCAGAGCAGTGGACTGAAAATCCACGTGTCGGCGGTTCGATTCCGCCCCCAGCCATGCTTTGAATTCCCGACATTAGCGTGAGCCATTCCTGGTAGATGAAGTACGATTGGAAACAGGCGGGCGAGGAATGGGTCGGAGCCTTGGGCAGTTCCTCCGCGCAATGGTCAATTTCATGCGCGAAGCCGCGCCCATTCGCCGGAAATCGCACTAAAGGAACTCTGGTATAAAGTTCATTGACCTAACGAAGATTCTCTGATTCAACATCGCGGCATGGCTGAAGTTCAAGCGCCGCCGCCCTTACCAAAATCGCAGCCGTTATTCGGACGGCGCCATAGCACGATTCTCAAATTGCTTGGAGTCGGCGCGCTGGTGTTGGTTTTGCTGATTCCGCTGGCGATGATCACCGGGGTTTTGCGCGAGCGCTTGGGCCGGCGAAATGAGGCGGTGGCTGACATCACCTCGTCATGGGGCAGGGAACAAAATGTGATCGGGCCAGTGCTCGGGATTCCCTATCAATACAAGTTTAAAACCGTGAAAGAGGTTCCAGCGCCCGACCGAAAAGTGGAGCGCCGGGAAGTCGAAGAAACTGCCACCGCGAACGCCTATTTTCTGCCCGAAACGCTGAATGTTTCCGGGAACGTGGAAACGCAGAAGTTGCACCGTGGGATTTACGATGCGGTCGTCTATCGCGCGGAGACCATTCTTTCGGGAAAGTTTGCGCCGCCCGATTTTGGCGCGCTAAAAATCAATCTGAACGACGTGCAATGGAAAGACGCGTTTGTGACCGTCGCGATCAACGATCTGCGCGGCACGCGCGAGGCAATTGTGCTCGACTGGGGCGGCACCAAGCGATCGATGCTGCCCGGTTCACAGGTTCCCGGGTACACGACCGGCGCAACTGCATCGCTCGGCGGCGACCAGCCGATTGCAACTGAGATTCAGTTTTCGATCCCACTGGATTTCAATGGGAGTGAAGGAGTTTTCTTCGCGCCTTTCGGCGTGCAAAACGAAGCAACGTTGAAATCTAACTCGCCCGAAGTGGGATTTCGCGGTGCGTTTCTTCCAGCCGAACGATCACTGCGTCCGGATGGATTCGACGCGAAATGGAAGATTTCCTATTACGGACGCGATTACCCGCAATCGTGGACGGGCCGCGCCGGGAACGAGCGTTTCACGACCCAGTCGGTTTCAAATTCCCTTTTCGGCGCGCAGTTCCTATCGATCCTCGACGCCTATCGTTATGTTGAGCGGTCGATCAAATACGGCGTGCTTTTTCTCGTGCTCGTTTTCACGGCGTTTTTCCTGTTTGAAGTCACCGCACGGCAGAAAATTCATCCGTTTCAATATCTCATGGTCGGCGCGGCGCTCTGTTTGTTTTATCTGCTGCTATTGTCGATTTCAGAATTTATCGGATTCGGTTGGGCGTACCTGATCGCGGCCGTTGCATCGATAGGGCTGATCACATGGTATTGTCGCTTCTTCCTGGGTGGTGGCGTGCGCACATTTATGATTTGCGCAGGACTGGCGGGCGTTTACCTGTTTCTCTACATCACTTTGCGGCAGCAGGATTACGCGCTCCTCATGGGAGCGATCGCGCTCTTTGTTGTGCTGGCAATCGTGATGTACGTTACGCGAAGGATAGATTGGTACGCGCGCGACGCCGGCGAAGCCATGAAACGCTGACCACAACAAAATCGCAGCTTTGTCAATTGCAGGATGCTGAGACGAGCGCGTCCTTGGCGAAGATTCAAGCGCTAGGCCCACTGGAGAAAGACCTTGAAAGTTCTGTCGCCAGATCGAGGCTGTGCACGCGAAAATTCGCCTGTGACGATTACAGTTCGCGGAGGATTCATTGGCGGATTAGCGCTCGCCCTTTGCATCGGGGTGTATCTCCTGTGGCTTTGGCGGCCGGAGCATCAGGCTCGGCTGCACACAGAGAATTTCTTTCACGCGATCGAACACAGAAATTGGGACGCTGTAGCCGATTTTATCGGCGACGATTATCACGATCAGTGGGGCGACGATCGGGCGCGAGTTCTTGAACGGATGCGGGAAGGTTTTCGATGGGTGCCCGGCTCCAGGATCATGGCATCAAACCCTGCCGTGCAGGTTGAAACGCGGCGGGCGATCTGGGTTGGCAAAATTACAGTCTATAGCAGCGATGACGGCGTGATGGACGTGCTGAATGAACGCCTCAACAAATTGCCAACGCCGTTCGAGTTGGAGTGGCATCATTTCTCGGGTAAACCGTGGGACTGGAAACTGGTGGGCGTGAGTAATCCGGCGTTTCAAATCCCGGCTGATGTCTCTTATTGAGTTGCGAGACTTTCCAAGGAGCGACGGCTTGGGCAGCCGTCGATTTATAAACACAACGGCTGGGAAGCCGTCGTTCCTTGGTTATTTGCCCTGAGCCTGGCGCAGCTGATCTTTGGCAGCTTCCACTTCGCGCGGAGTTTGCTGGCAAAGCAGAATGCCGCGCAGTTTGTCCCCCTGGTAATAGCGGGCAATAAACTTTTTCTTTGCGTATGTGCCCTGCAGTTCCACGCGCGTCGGCAGCACGCTGAAATCGCCGACAAAATCCATCCGCAAATCGAACATCTCGGTCCAAAAGTAGGGGACCTGTTCGTAGCGGATGCGCTTTTTGCCGGTCATGTTGGCGCCTGCGATCAAGCCCTGACTCCGCGCATTTTCCCAATGTGTTTGACGCCGCATGCCGCCCATGACGCGATCTGGATAAAATGCCAGATCGCCTACGGCGTAAATTCCTTTTTCCTCCGTCTCGAGATACTCAGTCACTGGCGATCCATGCGGGCCGGCGAGTGGTGTGTTGCGAACAAGGTCGAGATTCGGTTCCCCGCCGCAGCACACGACCGCAAGGCCAACCGGGAAGCGGTTGCCACTTTTTGTTTGGATGTTTCGCAGAACGGTTTTGCCTTCGAAGCCGTTAAGGGCTTCTCCCATAGACAGGACCACTCCATGCCTGGCAAAGCAATCGGTAAGCCACGCACCGGTTTCAGGATCGAGATACCGATTCAACAAATACGGATCGCGATGCATCAGACCGACCTTCAATTTCATCATGCGCAGGCTCGCTGCCGTCTCGCAGGCCAGCAGCCCGCCTCCGACGACCATGATCGTTTTTTCAAGGCTCGACATTTCCCGCAAAGCGAGCGCGTCGCGAAGGGTTCGCAGGTAAATCACGTTGCCGAGGCTTGTTCCTGCAACGGGTGGGCGCAGGGGCCGGCTGCCCATGGCGAGGCATGCTTTAGTGAATTCAATGCTCTCGCCATTGGCCAGCACAGCGAGGCGCCGGTCGATATTGAACTGTGTGACCAGCGTGCCGAACCGGGCCTCGACCTTGTGCGCATCGAACCAGCGCTCGTCGAGCTCCTGCAGTTTTTTGAGATTAGCGTCCTTTTCGCGCAAAAAGCCCTTCGAAAGTATCCAGCGTTTGTAAGGCGGAGAAACTTCCGCACCAACGATCGTGACAGAGCTGCGCTTGTCGTATTTGCGAATTCCTTCGCATGCGCTCGCTCCGGCGATGCCTGTACCAATGACGAGATAATCGCGTCGAATCATATGCGAAACTCGCACGATAATTTCGGCATTGGCGCGTGGACAAGCTAAATCGTTCGCCTTCGATATTCTTGTTGCGTGATCAATATTTCTTTCGGCAGACTCGCGGCGCCATGAATGAATCTCTAACTCAAGTGAAAGATACGACAGGGAATCCGGCGCCGCTGGGGCTGCTCGGCTTCGGCATGACAACTGTCCTGCTTAACCTGCACAACGCCGGGTTCTACGAACTCAACAGCATGGTATTGGCCATGGGAATTTGCTACGGCGGCGCGGCGCAAATTATCGCCGGCATCATGGAATGGCGGAAGGGCAACACCTTCGCCACCACCGCATTTCTTTCCTACGGCTTGTTCTGGCTGTCGCTGGTGACGCTCATTATTCTGGCGAAGTTGGGATGGGGCACGGCGTCCAATGACACTGCGATGGCGGCGTACCTTGCGATGTGGGGCTTGTTCACCGCGGTGATGTTTGTTGGCACGCTGCGCTTGCATGTGGCCGGGCAGGTCGTGTTCGGTTCGCTGACGATTCTTTTCTTCCTGCTCGCCATCGGTGATTTCATCGGCGCTGGTCCCGACTTCAGGCATTTCACCGGCTACGAAGGAATCTTCTGCGGGTTCTCCGCGATCTACGCCGGACTTGCGCAAGTGCTCAACGAAATTTACGGCAAAATCGTTCTCCCCCTTGGTCCGGTGAAGAAATGATTTCTGCCCGCCAACCACGCGAATAGACGCGAAAGAAGAGAATCCTCTTTGAATTCATTCGCGTTCATTCGCGTAATTCGCGGGCTACTGCCCCATCAGCAGCGTTGTTGCCAGCTTGAGCGCCGATTCGCTTTTCCCACCGAGCATGCGCGCAATTTCTTCCTGGCGCGTCTTTCCGGTGACTTCATGCAAACTGGAAAACGTGCGGCCGCGCGCGACATCCTTCGTTACCACAAAATGTGAAGAAGCAGTCGCAGCGACCTGTGGCAGATGCGTGATGCAAATTACCTGATGAGCGCTCCCCAACGTCTGCATCTTTGCGCCAACGGCGTGCGCGATCTCGCCACCGACGTTGGTGTCGATTTCATCGAACACGAGCAATGGAATCGCATCATGCGCAGCAAGCGCGGATTTTACCGCCAGCATCAGTCGCGAAATTTCGCCGCTGGACGCGATGGCGCGCAACGGTTTGAGCGGTTCGCCCGGATTCGGCGAGAAGAGTAATTCCACCGAATCAAAACCATTTGGACGCGGCTCATCGAGAGCGATGAGTCGTGCCTCGAACTCTGATTGGCGGAACCCGAGATCGCGCAGATTGCGTCGGATGTTGTCTGAAAGTTTCGGCGCGGCCTTTACGCGAAGCTTGCGCAGTGCTTCGCCAGCGCGATTCATCTGCGTGCGAACGTTCTCAATTTCTTTTGCAAGGCGCTCCAACTCCATGTCGCGTCCCTCCATTTTCCGCATCCGTTCCGCCGCGCGGTCTCCGAATGCAATCACTTCGGAAATCGAGCCGCCATATTTGCGCTTCAGAGTTTCAAAGAGCGAGACACGCTGCTCTAGCGCGGTTAGTTGTTCCGGATCGAGATCGAGTTTCTGTGCGTACGCGGAAAGAGCGCGCGCGATCTCGGAAAGCTCGACCACAGCGCCAGCGTGCGCCGACGAAACTTGCGCAATCGAACCATCGATCTTTTCCAGTTCGCGCAACAGACGCTGCGTCTCTGCCAGTTGCGAGAGGACGGCATCGTCGGCTTCCGAGAGTTTGTTAGCGATGGCACTGGCCAGCTCAATCAGCCGTTTCCTGTTGCTAGCGAGTTTGTACCGGTTCTCGATTTCTTCTTCTTCGCCAACGACCAAGTTTGCCGACTTGATCTCGGCAATCTGATGACGAAGCAGATCAAGCCCTTGTTCGCGCGCAGCTTCGGCTGTATTGAGCGCGGCATGTTCGGCAATCAGGGTCTGTAATTGCCGATAATGCTTTCGATATTCCTCAAGCTGTTCCTCGGCGCGCGCGAACGAATCGAGCAAGCTCAACTGTGTCTCGGGCGAGAGCAACGATTGGTGATCGTGCGGCCCATGAAGATCGACCAATTGATCGCCAAGATTTTTCAGGACCGACAACGTAGTCGGCGAACCGTTGATGAACTGCCGATTGGCTCCGGTTGAGGAGAGAGTGCGCTTCAGGATGAGATCGTTGTCGCACGGCTCGATCCCGGCCTCGATCAGTTGCGGATTTAGCTTTTGCAGATCGTTTCCACTAGAATCCGCTTCCACTGTGCAAACATCAGCACCGGTGCGAATCAGCGATTTGTCCGCGCGTTCACCGAGCAGAAGTTGCAGCGCACCGATGATGATCGATTTCCCCGCGCCAGTCTCTCCCGTGACAGCGATAAACCGCGGCCCCATCTGCCATTCGAGTTCTTCCACGAGAGCAAGATTTTTGATTCTCAATAGCGTGAGAACGGCAGGCATTCGTGAAATGAGTTAAAGGTTGATGCTTAAAAGTTGGGAAGCGCTTCAAGATTTCAAACCTTCAACAGGCAACTTTCAACTCTTGAAAAGGGAAAGCTCCGCCAGAGCGAACCCGCATCACGCCTACACCGGTTGCTTGATCGCCTCTGAATTACCAAACACGCAGGCTGCCTATGTTGCGATCTATTCACGACATCCGGTGGTTTCACCGAATGATTCCGCGCTCGGTTTGTTCGATGAATTGGGTGATCTCCGTGATCTCTTCTGTCTGCGGCAATTCCTTGCGCATCGCTTCGATTGCCTGGCGGGTGTTGTATTTCGAGCGGTAAATTAGGCGGAACGCTTCTTTAATCAGCTTCACACTTTCGGGCGGAAAATTTTTGCGCTCCAAGCCGACCAGATTAATCCCGCGAATTTCGGCCGGATTGCCATCGGCGATCATGAACGGCGGAACATCCTGGACAATTTTCGAGCAGCCGCCCGTTATCGCGAACCGGCCGATCCGGCAGAATTGATGCACGGCGGTGAGCCCGCCCATGACGGCGTGATCTCCCACTTGCACGTGACCGCCCAATGTGCCGTTGTTGGAGAAAATGACGTGATCGCCCACGGTGCAATCGTGCCCAATATGGCTGTAAGCGAGAAAATTTCCGCGATTACCGACCCGTGTTTTGCCGTCGGGCGTCGTGCTGCGGTGTGCGGTAACGAATTCGCGAAATGTGTTTTCATCGCCGATTTCCAGATATGTCGGTTCACCGCGATATTTTAGATCCTGCGTTAGTTGGCCGATGGAGCAGTAAGCGTAGAACCTGTTTTTCGCTCCGGCCTTCATCGGTCCGCAGAGCGTGACGTGATGTTGCAGCCAGCAATTCGGTCCGAGCACCACGTCGGGGCCGATGACGCAATATGGCCCGACAATTGTTCCCTGCTCGATTTCCGCTCCCGGATCAATAATCGCCGTTGGATGAATCTGCACGTCAGACATTTCTGGAATGACGAATGACGAATGACGAATGACGAATCAATGACGAAACCTGAAGCTCGAATGTGTGCAGCTGAAAATTTTTGTCATTCGTCATTCGGAATTCCTTCGGTATTCGTCATTCGTGCTTCGTCATTCTCTTTATTTATCCAAAAAGGTGAACATCAGTTCGGCTTCGGAGACGATGGCGTCGTTCACCACGCAATGGCATTTCGCTTTTGCCAGGCGTTCGCCGCGCGATTTGGTGAGCTCGGCGTGGATAAAAATCGTGTCGCCCGGCAAAACCGGTTTGCGAAATTTCACTTCATCTGCGCTCATAAAATAGCCGATGCGGCTGGTGGTTTTTGCCAATTTGAATAACAGAATGCTAGCCACCTGCGCCATCGCTTCCACTTGCATCACGCCAGGCATCACCGGGTGACCGGGGAAATGTCCTTGAAAGAAAGGCTCGTTAATGGTGACCGTTTTGACGCCGACACATTTGGTTTCAGTTTCAAAGCTGATAATCCGATCCACCATGAGAAATGGAAAACGATGCGGTAAAATCTGCATCACTTGATCGGTGTCGAGTCCGCCGTCGCCACTCGGAATCGCTCGCGGCGTTGCTACGGCGCTCCTTCGCGCCTGCTCGCGCGCGATTGATCGGGCGAGATCTGCATTCGCAGCGTGACCCGGTTTCACTGCAACAACGTGACCGCGAATGCGCCGTCCAACCAGAGCAAGGTCGCCGATGATGTCGAGGATTTTATGTCGGACGAATTCGTCGGCGAAGCGCAACGGTTCCTTGCTTAACACCGCTTCCCCGCGCACGACGATCGCGTTTTCGAGGCTGCCGCCTTTAATCAGACTTTTGTCCATCAGCGGCTTAACGTCTTCGTAATAGACAAACGTGCGCGCCGGAGCGATCTCGCGCTCAAAAACTGCAGGCGCGACTTCAATCGACAAAAATTGTGTGAACTGATTGTTCGGTCCGGCTTGGGTGCAGGAAATGCGGAACTTGTCGTCTGGCAACAAGACGAGCAGCGCGCCCGTTTTCGCTTCGACGTGCATCGTGTCGCGCACGTCGAAAAATTTTCGCGGCTCCTCTTGCGCGGTGACACCGGCTTTCTTGATCAGATCGACGTACGGCTGAGCGCTGCCATCGCCAATTGGTGGTTCGTTTGCGTCCATCTCGACGGTGGCGTTATCCACGCCCATCGCCCAAAGCGCAGACAGCACATGCTCGACCGTGTGCACGCGTACCGGGCCTTCGCCGATGGTGGTAGCGCGCTCGACAGTTTTCAGGTTCCCGATCTTCGCGTCGATGGTTGGCTCATCCTGCAAATCTTTTCGTCTGAATTTGATTCCATGGTCCGCGGGCGCCGGATGCAGTTTCAGCGAAACCTTTTCACCTGTGTGCAGCGCAGTGCCGCTAAAGCCGACGGTCTTCGCAAGGGTCTGTTGTAGCTCGCGCGTCGAGGCCATGTGGTCTTTAACTAGCAGAGATTTTGTGTCATTACCAGACCTGTAGCGGTGCTCGCCGCGGCGAGCACCGTTCTTCCATGTCAGCGGTCATAGACCGCCGCTACAGTTCACTTCAATTCAAATTCGCCGCAATCGAAAGCCATCATCTTGTCCAGGTTGGAGATGCGGAATCGATGCACTTTCGTTCCGTCATCCTGCCAGACGTTGACTGCATTTTCGGCTGTCTTTGCAATCCACGCACGAGTCAGATTCGGTGTTTCACTTATCGTGAAGAGTGGGAGTTCGTCGCTTGCCTCCAGGTAGCTTCCGTCGCTATCAAATGCTACGCCGATTTCAAGAACAGGCCTTTTATCGTTCCCCAAAGGATTGCGAACGAGTCGCACTTTAACATTGCGGCTTGGAATATTTTCCATCGCCGAAGCCGAAGTCTCTCCGAGATCTTCGATCTTCAGAGGACCGACGACATAGCCGCGCGCTCGATATTTTCCGGAAGGTAAATCTTCGTCATCGTCGTTCTTGCCGTCCCATTGCGTTACGAGCCCGTCCGCGCCGATGGCGAACTCGTTCAATTGGGCTTGCTGACGCAGAACGCGCACGAGTTTGCCGCTCTTATCGTAAATACCGAGGTTGATTGTGCCTTCCATTGGCGGTGGAACGAAGCTGATGCGAACACTTCTGGTAGGCACAGCTGAAGGCATTTGTGCTGGAGTGGGCGAGGCCGTCACAGATTCCACCGGCGAGATTAAAGGGGAAGGAGATTGTTCCGGAGTTGCGATGCGAGATTCCTGTGCGAGCGCCGCGGAAACACACACCAAAGCCGATACAATTTGAGCGTAAAGAGTCATTTTCATTCTGAGCGGAGCGAAGCGGAGTCGAAGAATCCGGCGGCGAGACCTATTGGTTTCATCACGAGATGTCTCGACTTCGCTCGACATGACATTGGGTGTAATAACGCCAGTTTAGATTAGGAAAAATATTGTCGCGCCATTCACAGTCGCGCAGAAATTCTTCATCTACATTATTTGTCACAAACTGATCGTGCAGATGGTTGAAGCGGACAAGGTGATCGATGGTGCGTTTGGTGGCGTAGTGGCGCGCTGTGCCGCTTTTCATCAAAAACGCCCAGTCACTCGATTGCGCCAGCAAAAGTTCGCGGGCGAGTTGCTTGAGCACGCGATCCGCCAGAGGACTACAGTTTTCTGCGTGTCTGCGCGCAGCCTCAGTCATTCGTTGTGCCGCGGCGTGCAGATGCGGATAAATCCAGGCGTTACTCGGATCGAGCCAGACGGCAAGATGGCCGTCCTCGCCCCAGGTCGAGGCGGCAGGCTCAATGATTTGCTGCGTGGGATGCTCAGCCAGGTATTCACTCGGCGTGATGAGTTGAAGATCCCGTTGATTTGCCGCCTGGCGAATGAGCTGTTCCAGGAAAATAGTTCCTTCGAACCACCAGTGCCCAAACAATTCCGCATCGAACGGAGCCACAACGATCGGCTCGAAACCTGATTCGCTGATTTCATCAATCTGCTGCCGTCGTTGTTGCAGAAAATGACTCGCATGTCTGGCCGCCGCATTTTCGGCAGCCGCGCGATTATACAATTGTTTCTCGGCGCCGCGCCCGGTGATCCGATGATATTTCACGCCGGAAAATTTTCTGATTCCGCGCGCGACCGGTCCCAAATGTTCCATGGGAAGATCGAAACCGATGTCGCGGTAAAATTCCCGGTAGGCTGAGTCGCCCGGGTAGCCTTCGTGCGCGCTCCAGACTTGCCGGCTTGCGTCAGGATCGCGCGCGAAAGTCGCTGGTCCCACCGGCGTATAACAGGGCGCGTAAATCCAGCGACGCGGACACGGTTTTCCAAATACCAAGCCGTGCGCGTCGAGAACGAACCAGCGAAGATTTGCTTCCTGTAAAAGTGCTTCCAAGCCCGGCGCGTAAGCGCACTCCGGCAACCAGAATCCGCTTGGTTCTTCGCCGAATAGATCGGCATATATGTCGCGCCCGATCAAAACCTGCGCACGCGCTGCCTCAGGTGATTGCTGGTGAAGAATGGGGAGCACCCCGTGCGTGGCAGCACTGGCGATGATTTCAAGTCCGCCCGTTTCGCGCAACTTGCGAAACACAGCGAGCAGATCGCATTTCCATTCGTCGACAAAGAGGCGACGGTTTTCTGAGAACAACTCGAGATAAAACTCTGCCAGTTCGCGAAGCTGCGGGTGATTGAGATTTCGCTTTTGTTCGCGCGCGGCGAGATCGATCAAAAGATCGAGATGCCGCACGTAACGCTCGCGCAGGAGTGCGTCCTCTATCATCGCGCATAGCGTCGGTGTGAGGGACATCGTGAGCTTGAACGGCACGGCGTCGTCCACTAGTTGCTGCATCAATCGCAGCAGCGGAATGTAAGTCTCTGTCAGCGCCTCGAAGAACCACTCTTCTTCGAGAAAATGCTCATGTTCTGGATGGCGAACGAACGGAAGATGCGCGTGGAGGATGAGCGCGAGGAAACCGGGCATTGCGGGACACTAGAAGGCTGGCAAATAAGAGGGCAAGGCGGATCGGCTTCTCCGAAGACGATGTGAATTGCCGCCGAAGGCGCAGTTATCTAGAAAACGTGTTGAGGACAACGCGTTCCACCTACAGCGTGCGGCAAAAATCCTGGAAACGGTCCAGCCCCTTTTTGATTACGTCGAGACTGGTCGCGTAGCTGAGCCGGATGGTGCGATCGTTGCCAAAGGCAGCGCCGGGCACCACGGCGACATTGGCTTTGCTGAGCAAGCGGTCGGCGAAATTTTGAGAGGTCAGGCCGAGCTGGCTGATGTTTACCAGCACGTAAAATGCGCCCTGCGGTTTGACCGCGGTGACATTGGAGATTTTCGAGATGCGCTCAAACATGTAATTGCGACGCATGTCGAATTCTTCGCGCATATCGGCGAGCGGTTGTTGATCGCCTTTGAGCGCGGCAAGCGCGCCGTATTGAGAAAAAGACGACGGATTCGAAGTAGTGTGGCTTTGGATTGAATCGACCGCCTTTGCTACGGCGTCCGGCGCCGCCAAATAACCGAGCCGCCACCCTGTCATTGCGTAGGATTTGCTAAATCCGTTGACGGTGATTGTGAGATCGTATGTCTCCTTCGATAGCGACGCGATGCTCACATGTTTTGCGCCATCATAGACGAGTTTCTCGTAAATCTCATCGGACAAAATGTAAATGTCCTCTTCAGCGGCGACGTTGACGATTGCCTCCAATTCTTCGCGCGTATAAACGGAGCCAGTAGGATTGCCCGGGCTGTTCATGATCAGCATCTTCGTACGCGGCGTCATCGCATTTTCAAAATCTTCCGGGCGCATTTTCCAGGAGTTGCGCTCGCTGGTAGGCACGATCACCGGTTCAGCGCCTACCAGTCTGACCATCTCTGGATAACTGACCCAATAGGGAGCGGGGATGATAACTTCGTCGCCAGGCTGGCACGTGGCGAGAATGCCGTTGTAGCACGACTGCTTTGCGCCGTTGCTCACAACGATCTGTGCGGCGCGATAATCCAGTCCATTATCGGCGGCCAATTTTTCGGCGATCGCCTGCCGCAGTTCGGGAATACCGGAGCTGGGCGTGTATTTGGTGAAGCCGGCCTCCAACGCTTCGATCGCGGCCTTCTTGATGTACTCGGGTGTATCAAAATCGGGTTC
>QHQA01000066.1:5740-63098 GCA_003219695.1 Verrucomicrobiota bacterium | reverse complement strand
ATCAACATCGAGAGATCAAGTCGTGGCTGGAAGCAGCCCTGCGCAATCCCGCTGGAGTCGCCGTGTCGGAACTCGCCTTGAGCGGTTGCCTGCGCGTGATCACGCATCCGAAGATTTTCAAGAAACCGACGCCACTGGCTCAGGCGCTCGATTTTCTGGAAGACTTTCGCTCTCGTGAAGAAGTGCATCTTCTCGGGCCGGGCGCGGGTCACTGGAAGATTTTTATCGATCTCTGCCGGCGAAGCGATGCGCGGGGCAATCTTGTGCCGGACGCGTTCCACGCCGCGTTGGCGATCGAGCTTGGTTGTGAATGGTTAACGCTCGATCGCGGGTTTGCGCGGTTCCCCGGCCTGAAGTGGCGGCATCCATTGGATTGAGTTCCGAGCTCTCCGCGGCGAGTCTGCGACCGGACTGGCAGTTAACAGGCGCCGCGTGATTTGTTGAAGCGTTGCCGTCGTCGTCAAGACTATGACGTGCCGGGAAAGTTACGGTGAGCCAGGGGCGACGGCGGTCCGACGAGATGCATACGCTCCCCCGACAGATGCGGATTTCGTAGTCGCGAGGGTCAGGTTGCATCGGTGTTTTCATCGCGGTTTGAGATTCAGTTTTTGCAACGGCGTCAGCAATTTCCGGTTCGCCAGGCGGCCGACCTTTGATAGACTAGGCGCATGAGCTTGGAACAATTGGAACAAGCGATTCTCGGCCTCACACCCGAGCAGCGGCAGCGGCTGGCGGTCTGGTTTGAAGAGAATCGGCAGGAACTGCTAGGGGACGGGTCGGACGATCTGACCGCGGAGCAAGAGGCTGAAGTCGTGCACCGCCGCGATTTCGCTCTCGCCCATCCTGAATTGCTCGAGCCGTGGGATGGAACCCTCGAGCGGGTCAGCGAGCGACTTCATGAGTTTCGTCGTCAGAAAGCTTCCGCTCGCTATTAAGTCGAAAGCTTCGCGTTGCGACAGGTGAGTCCGGGCACTTTGGCAAGGCTCGTATCGTTCGTCCAAAGCTCCACGCCAAACTCGATCGCGGTGGCGCAGACGATAGCATCCGGCAGTTTTAAATGTTGTTCTCTCCTCAGTTGCACCGCTCGTGCACGAATGGATGGGGTCAATTCGCAAATCACAAGTTGCGCGAGGAATTCGCGCACCTTCTTTTCTTCCCGGGTTGTGAGGGACGGCCATGCGAGCAGCTCCATTTCGGTGATCACCGACACGCCATAGCTTCCAGCGGGAGGTGGTTCGGCCAACCGGCCACCGAGCAGATAAAGAGCAACGTTGGTATCGAGTAGGTCTGTCATCCCCACTCGCCGCGCATGCGCTGCTGCCACACCAGCGGATCTTCTGACAATCGCACTGTACCGGCGAATTTAGCCAGGTCAGTGGGCGGTGTCGTTGCCCGCTCGCCATTTACTTGCGATATCAGAAACTCCAGGAGCTTTCTTTTCTGATCCAACGGTAGCGCTTCCGCGGCCGCTTCGATTTCAGCCAGGCTGCTCACAACATTCCGAAATTAGCACTTCTAGCACGATGGAACGAGCAAAATCCCACAACGCTGACCGAATCAGCGTTGCTTCACCGAATCCGATTCGCGGATGTGTGCCGGGCACCGATACGCCGGTTCAAATTCTATGGAGTCTATTACATCGTTCGGGAAGAAGAGGTGTGGCTACTTGCGATCTTTCATGGGCGGCGTCATCCGCGTCACCTGGAGCAGCGACGCACGGAGATCGGCTAAGTCCGCGATCGGCGAGGGCGCAATCGCTCCGGCAGCTGCCGGACGGGACGCGTGTGCTCCCCGGACAGATGCGGATTTCGTAGATGCGAGGTCCGGGTTGCATTTTGAAGCGATCAGTGATCGACGAGACGTGATCAGTCGTTGCCGCCTTTGCGGTTGGCTTGACATTGCCCGGTTGCGGGCGAAATGAGCGCATGCTGTATGGAGCGACTCGGACGGCGCGACATGGACGGTCAAGCTCGCGAGGTAGCGAGCGAAGATGATGGGCATCAGCTTCATCAAATCTCTGAAACGCCTTTTCTCCGCGGCTCCGGAGGGAACGACGGCACTGTTCTTCATCCAGATCTTCTCGACGCTCGGCTTCGCCGTCCTCTACTCGACGCTTGTCCTCTACGCAACGAAGCACCTGCATCTCGGCGTAAAAGCAGCCACCACGTTGATGGGCGTGTTCGGCGCCTTCAACTATGGCCTGCATCTCTTCGGCGGTTACCTGGGCGGCCGCTTCCTTTCTAACCGGAACCTGTTCGTTGGGGGCATGGCGCTGCAGGTCATCGGCTGCGCGTGCATCGCGACCGGCACGCTCGTGCTGTTCTACGTGGGCCTCGCCTTCTTCCTCACCGGCAGCGGTCTTAACGTCACCTGCATCAACATGATGCTCACCCAGCGCTTTACCCCGGAGGACCCGCGCCGCGAAGGAGCATTCCTGTGGAACTACGCCGGCATGAACGTCGGCTTCTTCGTCGGGTTCAGCGTCGCTGGTCATTTCCAAGCCACCGAGAGCTATTCGAGCCTGTTCATCTTCGCCACGCTCGGCAACTTCGTCGCCATCATCCTCGCCCTGTTCAACTGGAAGACGCTGACCGACCGTAACACGCCGCTGCTCGACAAAACGCAGAGGCAGTTCCGGTTGCGCCAGCTCGCCGGCATCGGCATTCTCATCGGCCTCGTCCCCGTCGTGTGGTTCCTGCTCCAGCGGCCCAGCGGGACCGAGACGCTGATCAAGGGGATCTGCGCCGCGGTCGCGCTCACGCTCGCTTATCTCACGCTCCGCCACTCGGATCGCCGGGAGCGGCGGAACATGACGGCGTACCTGATTCTGACCATCGGCTCGCTGATGTTCTGGTCCCTCTACCAGATGGCGCCCAGCGGCCTGATGCTGTTCGCGGTCAACAACGTCAACCTGATGATCGGCCCCGTGAAGATTCAGCCGCAGTGGATCCAGAACATCAACACCGTCTGCATTGTGCTCGGCGGGCCGATGCTCGCGGCGCTCTTCACCCGCATGCGCGGGCGTGGGTGGAGAATCGACATCCCGCAGCAGTTTGCGGCGTCGCTGCTGTTGATGGCGGTTGCCTTTCTCATTCTTCCGCTCGGCATCAAGGCGGCCGGCGGCGATGGCAAGAGCGCGTTCGTTTGGCTATTCCTCAGCTACGTGCTGCAAAGCATCGGTGAGCTGCTCATCATGCCGATCGGATACGCGATGATCGGGAAGCTCGCGCCGAAGCAGTACCAAGGCGTGATGATGGGCAGCTGGATGCTCGTGACCGGCCTCGCCTCGCTCTTTGCCGGCGACTTCTCGGGCATGATCCCCGAGCCGACCGGCACCACCGCGGTCGCCACGAACCCCGGTTACGCGAAGCTTTTCGCCGAGCTTGGCGCCGGCAGCCTCGCGGTCGGTGTCGCGCTCGTCGTGCTGATTCCGTTCCTGCGCAAGCTGATCACCGACAAAGCGGAGATACCGCCCGAGGAAATGGCAGCTGCTACTGTCGTTCCCGTCGCTTAATAACGGCGGGCCCGAAGAAAGCTGTGTTGGAAAGCTAAAGTCGAACGACCGAGATCAGCGATCTTACTTCATCCGGTCAAAGGTTCTTTTTGCAGAATTTCGACGTCGCAAGGATCGGGTTGCACTTTCACTCGCTCGATACAATTACTTTCGCGCGATAGCCCAATCGGCGCAGGAATTCTTCGCAATCTTGCCAGCGCAATCCAAATTCGGCGACATCAGCAAGGCCGAGCCTGCCGACGATATCAGTGAGAAGATCGACATCGGCTTCGTCGAAGTCGGCGTTCATCATTGCGCGCTCGGCCCAATCGACCAGTCCTGCCTGGCTGACTTTGCCATGCAGGTAGTCGGCGATTTTATCGGCAACGATCTGGCGGGTGATTTTCATCGGGTGGATTTTACAACCGTTTGTGACCCGAATCGACGGGAAATTTCTCGTGAACCGCGATGAGACGGCCGGTTGCGTCATAAATCTCCTGTGCGAATCGCATCGTCCGTTCGTTCGGATCGACTTCTTTGATGTACCGGGCGCCGCCGCCAGCACGTCCGGCAAATTCGCGAATGTACCGGCGGCCGCCATTCGGTAATTCTTCCCAATACTTAAATTTTCGTTCGTTTTGTGCGCGCGAAGCCATCGCGAGTCAGATCCTAACCAGAGCATCCCGAAAGGGAAGGTCGTCTCGGCGGGGCGCCGAGACCAACACGCGCCGCCTTCGCCGAGGCTACGGCGAGCCAAGGAGACGCACGCGCTCCCCAGAATCACGGGATCATTCGACTGCGGTCATGGCGACAACACGAGACGCGGCGCCTTTAACGCTGGCCGTGCGGCTGTTCAGGGTTTGCCTTGCTTTTTCTTGCCTTGCTGCTGTCCGCCAGCATGGCCGCGATTGCCGCCCCCTTGCGGATAATGCGCTGCCATTTGGGGTTGGCGCGACTTTTGATTCATCTCATTCCGCCCGTGAGCAGGGCCGCCGTGTTGGGCCATTTTGCCGGAGTGCGCTTTGGCCTGCTCGTGCTTGTTTCCGTGTTCTCCAAGATTTCCTGCCCCCTGGCCGTGATGCTCAGCCATGTTCCCGGGTTTGTTCTCAGCTTTTCCCGCCCCCGCCGCGGTTCCAAGTCCCTCTCCGGCTTTGCCGTGCTCCTTGTTGAATGACTTGATCGCGTCGGCGTTCGGATGGCCGTGGTTCACCGACGCCTGGAGATTGCGATCCTTGCTTGCTGCCTCCCGTCGTGCGAGCTGGTCCGAAGTCGGCGGCATTTTCCGGGCGTTCTCCGCAGCGGCTTTTTGTTCCGCAGTCGGCTCCGCTTTCACGCCGTTCGGACCGTTGAAGCTGGTATGACTAGCGTTCGCCTGTTTGTTCACCACCGACTTATCGACGTACGTGTTATGAACGACGTTGGTGTTCACGCGCGTCACGGCGGTGTTGTAACGGAAGGTGTTTCCTTCCCAGCGGCCGCCCCAGTAACCGTTTCCGAAGTAGCCATAGCCGTAGTTGATGCCGCCGTAAAAACCGACAGTCGGACCCCAGTAACCCTCGTTAAACACGTAAACGCCGTTGTTCCAGCCCCACCAGGGCGGCGTCCAAAGCAGACCTATTGTGGGCGGAGGGACCCAGACTCCGGGTACCCAGTAATAGTCTGCACCGCCCCAGGCCCAGTAACCGGGGGTCCAGATATAGCCTTCCACTGGCGCAGGCGGTTGTTCTATTACCGGCAGAACCGGCGGAGCAAAATTGACCGATACGCCTACCTGCGCGAACGACGCGAAAGGCAGTGCGATGAATGCAAATCCAGCCAAAATAATGGAACGTAGTTTCATGATGTTTACCTCTTAATGTTTAACCGCACCCGGAGCAAGAAGTAGCAAAGAAGAATTAAGAAGCATCCAATGGGAGAGCCGACAACGTCTGTGCTCCAGAGACGTGAGATCCTTCGACTGCGCTCAGGATGACAATGCCTGCGGCAGCGTCACTTCATCCGGTCGAATGTCTTCTGGAGAATCTCGAGATCGGAAGCCTGCCCGACTTTTTCGCGCGTGGTCTCAATCCATTTTTTCTCCAGCGCGTTTTTGGTTGGACGATCGGTTTCGTAGAAAACCCCGAACACGCCGGGGAACGGGAGCGTGGCGAGTTTGTAGGCAGCGAGCTCGTCGGTGACGTCGTGGCGGAGCTCGTCCTCGGGCGTGCCGTCCCATTTCTTTTCCTGGATGACCTCGAAGCTGCCGCCTTTGCGCGGGTTAGCCGGATCGAACACATCGGGGAAGAATTCGACGCATTCGCTCAAGCATTCGATGACGCTAAAGCCCTGGTGATCGAACGCGCGCTCGATCATTTGGATCATGTGATTCACCTGCGCGGCGTGCGTGCGCGCGATGAAGGTTGCACCGCCTGCGATCAGTTTTTTCATCGGGTTCACCGGCTGATCGATCGCGCCGGTGGGATCCGTCTTGGATTTGAATCCGATGGGCGACGTCGGCGAGGTCTGTTTCTTGGTCAGGCCATAGACGAAGTTGTCCATGATGAAATAGGTCATGTTGATGTTCTTGCGCGCGCCGTGATCGAGATGGTTGCCGCCGATAGAGAAGCCGTCGCCGTCGCCACCGAACAGGAACACGTGAAGATCAGGCCGGGCGAGGCTGATGCCGCTGGCTAGCGGCACGGCGCGGCCGTGGATGTAATGCGCGCCGTGACCGTTGACGAAATAGGGAAACCGCGATGAACAACCGATCCCGGCGAGAGTGACGATCTTTTCGTGATCGAGGTTGCGTTTCTCGAGAACTTTGTAGAACGCGGCAAGCACGGCGAAATCGCCGCAGCCGGGACACCACGTTGGGTGATCGGCGGTGATGGCCTTCTTGGTTAATTTTTCCCTCGGGGGTTCCGCTATGGCGGTGGCCCCTTCGCCGTTTGGTATTGTCCCATCCATAAAGTCTAATTCACCCTCACCTCAGTCCTCTCCCGAGCAAGGGAGAGGCAGAAGAGATTGACCGCAATTGTTGTCGCGAGGCTCTGACTCATTCCTAATAAATCTTTACCACAGCGCGAGAAAAACGCGAGTAGTTGCTGTCGCACGTTGAGCTGTCATGTTGAGCGAAGCGAAACATCTCTGATTGTTGCGTTGTGCGTTGCTCGTGAACAAAAGCCAGAGATTCCTCGCTTCGCTCGGAATGACAACGGTCAGAAGACGTTGGTCGACCCACGGTTGGATAGGTCTGCTCCTGCTGGCGGTCTGCTGGCCGCTGAATTGGACACTGCCGGGCGCGCGCACGGCTTACCTGTTCTTTCCGCTTTGGCTTGGATACATTCTGGTGGTCGATGCTCTGGTACAGAGGCGTGCGCGCAATTCGCTCTGGTCGCGTTCGCCGAAAGATTTTGTCCTGCTCTTTGTGTTGTCAGCACCGGTATGGTGGTTGTTTGAGCTGATCAACCTGCG
Source organism: Verrucomicrobiota bacterium (assembly GCA_003219695.1). Taxonomy (GTDB): domain Bacteria; phylum Verrucomicrobiota; class Verrucomicrobiia; order Chthoniobacterales; family UBA10450; genus Udaeobacter. Next base: position 56,152 of record QHQA01000066.1, on the reverse strand, counting down.
CACTGCGAATTGGAAATATCTCGGGCGCGAGTTATTCAGCCCGCTCGAGTTCGATGTGCTTTGCACGATCTCGTTTTCGATTGTGATTCCTGCCGTGTTCGAAACCGCGGAGCTGATGCGCGGCTTCGGCTGGATGCAACGTTTCGGCTCGGGTTCGCGCATACCGGCAACGCACGCGGTTTTTGTGGGTCTCTTTGTGATCGGACTGATGATGCTCTCGGCGATGCTGGTTTGGCCAAAAATTTTTTACCCGTTCACCTGGATTTCGCTGGTGTTGATTTTTGAGCCGATCAATTACTGGACGGGCCGACCGTATTTTCTGAAGGAACTGCGCGCGGGCGATTGGCGCACGGTGATCTCGCTGGCGCTTGGCGCGCTGGTGTGCGGCTTCTTTTGGGAGATGTGGAACTACTACTCGTTCCCGAAGTGGACTTATCACATCCCGGGCGCCGCATTTTTGCGGATTTTCGAAATGCCCTTGCTGGGCTACGGCGGATACATCCCGTTCGCACTGGAGCTGTACGCGCTGAAGAATTTTGTCTGGCCACGCGGGCCACGCCTAGAGTGAGGCGAAAGTTAAAGGAAGGCTTCTGACCCGGCCTTCGCTAGAATTACGGTGCAGGCAGGCACGGACGCCTACAATTGGACGTTGGACGTTGAGCGTTGGGCGTTTTGCTGTGCTTATCCGACGCCTTGCGGCACGACTTCTCGTAACGTTTTCACGTTTTCCGCGCCGGCCTCGTGAATGACTTCGACGCCCTCGCGCGGAATGTGTCGGGCAGCGAACGACTTGCCCTTAAATACGCCGTCCAAAATTTCTTTTACGCGGAAGGTTAGACCGTCGGTCTTGGTGAAGGCGGTAATTTTCGGCTCGCAGTAACGGGCGCGCAGGATGGTACCGAGCTGGCCGTAGCCGTAAACGCCTTGGTCGTTCATCTCGACAGTCACGATGCGCTTGAACTTCCCGAAAATTTTCTCAAGCCCGTTCGGCAGCGGATGGAGATGACGCAAATGCATGGCACCGACTTTCTCCCCGTTTTCGCGCGCCATTTTCACCGCGTCGTGAATCGGGCCGTAGGTTGATCCCCAGCCGACGAGCAGTGTGTCGCCTTCCTGATCACCATAAATTTCCGGCACCGGAATTTCTTCGGCGAGTTTGCGCAATTTGTTGCGGCGCTTCGCGGTCATCGCCATGTGCAATTTAGGCGAGCCGGTCGGATGACCCATTTCGTCGTGTTCGAGTCCGGCGAGAAGCGGGTATTTGCCATCGAGAATGCGCGTGCCGGGCGGAACGTGGTGCGTGATTTGGTCGATGGGATACGGCTTGTGCGTCTGGCGCGGCGTCAGGTCCGGTTTGGGATCGACCATCAATTTCGAAAGATCCGGCTCGTCGAAAGCTTCGATGCGCGTGGCCAGCGACGTGTCGCTCAAAATGAAAACGGGTGTGCTGTATTTGCGCGCGATCCGAGCCGCTTCGATCGCGATGTAAAAACAATCTTCCACTGTCGAAGGCGCGAGCACCACGCGCGGGCTGTCGCCGTGACTGCCGAAGATCGCCTGATGCAGATCGCTTTGCTCGACGTTGGTGGGCAGACCGGTGCTCGGCCCGCCGCGTTGAATGTTGCAAACAATGAGCGGGATCTCGGCCATCGACGCCCAACCGATCGCTTCGGCCTTGAGCGAAATGCCCGGGCCGGCGCTGCCGGTCACCGCGAGATAACCTGAATACGAACAGCCGAGAGCGATTGATACCGAAGCGAGCTCGTCCTCCGCTTGAACAAAAATGCCGCCGTACTTCGGCAGCTCGCGCCGGAGCGTTTCCATCACGGACGACCACGGCGTGATCGGGTAACCGGCGCCGAAGCGCACGCCGCCCGCGATCAGGCCGTACGCGAGGGCCTGGTTGCCGTCCATGGTAATCTGTGCACGCCCGCTAGGTCTCGGGATGTGCTCGAACCGATAATGTTTCGTCAAGACGTTGCCGACCGGATACGCGTAACCGGCCTGGAACGCCATCAATGCAGTGTTGACGATGCTTTCGTTTTTGCCGCCGAATTTTTCGGCAATGATTTTCTTCAGCTTCTCGACATCGAGATTGAAAATTTTCGAGATCAGGCCGAGCACGAAAATATTTTTTCCCTTGTCCTTGGCCGTGCCGCCGAGCGCTTCCACGGTAAGACCGGTGATCGGCACGCCGACGTAAAAGAACCGTTTATCGTCCAGATTCGGCTCGACGTTGTCAGAGTCGTAAAGCAGGACGCCGCCTTCGCGCAGGAAACCGATGTGGTCCTGGTAGCTGTGCTGGTAAAATGCGACCAGAAAATCGGCTTCATCGCCCGCCGACAAAACTTCGCCCGAACCGATTCGCACCTGAAAGATCGACGGGCCACCGGAGATCGTCGCCGGAATCGTCATGTAGGTCATGACGTCGTGCTCGCTGCGTCCCGCAAGTCGCGCGAGGAACGCGCCCGCAGTTTGAATTCCGTCCTGTGAATTTCCCGCGAGACGGATCACCGCGTCCTGAATGTTTTCAGGACGCAAATCGGCGCGCTCCGAAGCCGGAGTGGCGGCGGGCGCTCCGTCTGCATTTGAAGTGGCGGATGCTGGGTCAACGACGGTTTTATTCACGGGATTTATAAAAATAACAGAATTGGCGCAGCATTCCACCGGCAATTGAAGAAGCGCGAGCCGCCGGCTTGCCAGCCGTCAACCCGTGATATGGAAAGATCGCTTTTCACCAGAAGATTTGAAAGAATAAAGCGCCGCCAAACTCACATGAGATTCAGGATTTTTCTGGTCGTTGCTTCGTGCGTGGTCAGCCTGATTACAGGCTTTGTCATTTCGCGCAATGGTTCTTCGACCGAAAATGTCAGGACGCGCGCCAAACCTCTGATCGGCCTTTCGATGGACACGTTGAAAGAGGAACGCTGGCAGGGAGACCGCGACCTGTTTATGACGCACGCAAAGGAGCTCGGCGCGGATGTTCTGGTGCAATCGGCAAACAGCGATGACACCCGCCAAATCAGCGACGTCCAGGCGTTGATCAGCCGGCGCGTCGATGCGTTGGTGATTGTTCCGCACAACGGCGGCGCCATGGCCAAAGCCGTCAACATGGCGCATGACGCCGGAATTCCCGCGCTGGCCTACGATCGGCTAATTACCGACTGCGATCTCGATCTTTACATGACATTCGACAACGAAAAAGTGGGCGAACTCCAGGCCCGATTCTTGGTGGATCATCTGCCGAAGGACCGGAAAAAACGGATCGTTCGAATTTACGGCGCGAAAACCGACAATAACGCGCTGCTCTTTAAGCGAGGCCAGGACAACGTGCTGACTCCGCTGATCAACAAGGGCGAGATCGAGGTCGTGCACGAAGACTGGGCACAGGATTGGAAGCCGGAGAACGCAAAGAAGATCACCAGCGCAGCAATCACCAAGGCTGGCGCGAATTTCGATGCAATTCTGGCGTCGAATGACGGCACGGCTAGCGGCGCGATTCAGGCACTGAGCGAAGAAGGCCTTGCCGGCAAAATTCTGGTCACCGGGCAGGACGCCGAACTGAGCGCCTGTCAGCGGATCGTCAATGGCACCCAGGCAATGACGATTTACAAACCGCTTTCCCGGCTTGCAAAACAGGCCGCGGAAGCGGCGACGAAAATGGCGAGAGGCAAACCGGTTTTCGCGCCCGGTAAAATCAACAACGGAAAAATCGATGTGCCTTCGATCCTTCTCGACGTCGTTGTGGTCACAAAAGAGAACATGATGGACACCGTTGTGAAAGACGGCTTTCACACAGCGGCGGATGTGTATCGCAATCTGCCTAGTGAACCGTCACGCTAATTGCCGCAAAGGAATTGCACATGAAGCCGGTCGTCCTTCAGGCAGAAAATATCACCAAGCAATTTCCGGGCGTTGTCGCCCTCAAAGACGTGAGTTTTGATCTGCGTGCAGCCGAAATCCATGGGCTTTGCGGCGAGAACGGCGCTGGCAAATCGACGCTGATCAAACTGATCTCAGGCATTTATCCGTACGGTTCATACGAGGGAGATTTTTTCGTCCACGGACAGCTTGCGAAATTTCGCTCGCTGGCAGCCGCGCAGAGGGCCGGCATTGCGGTCATCTATCAGGAGCTGGCTCTGGTTAACGACATGACGGTCGGCGAAAATATTTTTCTCGGGTCGGAGCCGCGCACGCCGCAAGGTTTGATCGATTGGCACAAGGTTTATCACGAAGCGCGCGTGCTCTTGCAGAAGTTCAACGTCGAGATCGATCCCAGCGAGCCGGTCGCGAAGCTTGGGATGGGCCAGAAACAGTTGATTGAAATTGTAAAGGCGCTCTCAAAAAATTCGAACATGCTCGTTCTCGATGAACCGACTGCTGCGTTGGGGGAGCACGAGGTCCTCACGCTGCTCGATATCCTGCGGGATCTCCGGAACCGGGGAATCGCCAGCATCTACGTCTCGCATAAACTTGATGAGCTGTTTGCTGTCTGCGACCGCATTACCGTGCTGCGCGACGGCGGGTCCGTCGCCGCGTTCAACACCGAGCAAGCGACCAAGGCGCAGATCATTAAGTACATGGTGGGACGCGAACTTGGCGAGCTGTTTCCAAGACGCCGTTCGAAACCGGGCGCAGCTGCGTTGGAGGTTGAAGGTCTCAGCGTCACCGATGGCGATTTTGGCCAGCGCGTTTTGACCGACATCAGTTTTTCATTGCACGTCGGTGAAGTGATGGGCATCGGCGGCCTGATGGGCGCCGGGCGCACCGAGTTGCTGATGCATTTGTTCGGCGCGTGGGGCACCCGGTTGAGCGGCTCGGTCCGCCTCAATGGCCGCGAATTGCGCGCGCAAAAGCCAGAGGAAATTATTCGTCGCGGCATGGTTCTGGTGAGCGAAGATCGCCGCCGGTACGGGTTGATTCTGGACAAAACGGTCGGCTTCAATCTTTCGCTTTCCTCTTTGGCGAAGCTGACGAAAAACCGGCTCATCGATGAGGGACTGGAATTTCAAAAGAACAATCATTTTTTTCAATCGCTGCGCGTGAAAGCGCCGACACTCGAAGCGCCGGTGGCGAAGCTTTCCGGCGGCACCCAACAGAAGGTTGTTCTGGGCAAGGCGCTCATGACCGAGCCGCTGGTGATTTTTCTCGACGAACCAACCCGCGGAATTGATGTCGGGGCCAAGCTGGAAATTTACGAGATCGTAAATCAACTGACCGATGCAGGCAAAGCCGTCCTCCTCGTATCAAGCGAGCTGCCTGAATTGATCGGGATGAGCGATCGCATCCTGGTCCTGCACGAAGGTCGCATCGCCGGTGAATTTGATCGCGACGAGGCGACCCAGGAAATTCTGCTCGCCGCGGCCATGGGCCAGGCTCACGTGATGCTGACCTAAACTGTGCAAACGACGAAATCATTTCGCGATTTTTCGCTGGTGATCGCGCTCGTCGTGATCTGCGCGTTTTTCGCGATCGCGTCGCCGCAATTTCTGAGCGCGCGCAACCTCTCGTTGCTCACCACCGAGTTGTCGATCACCGCCACGCTGGCGATGGGAATGTTGCTGGTGATACTTCCCGGCAACATTGATCTGTCGGCCGGAAGCGGGGTCGGTCTGCTGGGTGGTATCGCGAGCGTCCTCGTATTCGAGCACAACTGGCCAGCGCCGCTGGCAATGGGCGCCGCCTCGGTCACCGGGATTTTCATCTGGTTTTGCATGGGTAATTTGATCGTGCGCCAGAAAATACCCGCCTTCATTATCACTCTGGGCGGTCTGCTTATCTTTAAGGGATTGTTCTGGCTCGTGATTCACAATTCCACGATCCCAATCGTGCAGGGCGGGCGCGCGAATCTTTACTCCGTTCTCACCACGTTTTATTTGCCGCCGTTGGCGGGATACACGCTCGCAACCCTGATCGTTATTGCCCTTGTTCTGGAAAAACTTCGCGCGCGCAAAGCGCGCCAGGCGTACGGATTTGGCGTCGAAGACGGAGAGGTTCTCTTTCTGAAACTATTTCTCGCGGCGCAACTAATTTTTCTCTTTGTCATTGTGACAAATAAATTCCGCGGCATCCCATTGTCAGCGGGCATTCTCGGCGTGATTGCATTCGCGGTTTACGTGCTCACCGCGCACACTCCATTCGGACGCTATCTTTACGCCATCGGCGGCAACGAGGAAGCGGCGGTGATCTCTGGCGTTCCCGTCGAGAAAGTCGTGGTTGGCTCCTTCACTATCATGGGAGCAATCGTCGCGATCACTGGTTTCATGCAGACTTCTTATTCCGGCACTTCGACTACGACGGTGGGCGACTTGATGGAACTCGACGCCATCGCCGCGTGCGTCATCGGCGGAGTCAGTTTGAAGGGTGGACGCGGCACAGTTCTCGGCGTTCTCTTCGGCGCGCTCATCATGGCGTGTCTGCTCAATGGCATGACGCTCCTCGCGGTTTCACCCGAGTTTAAGTTCATCGCGCGCGGCGCAGTCTTATCGCTGGCCGTTTGGATGGATGTTCGTCTCGCGCGATAGCTATTAGCTGCCTCGCTGTGCGAGGCGCCGTGAGCGCCGCTTGGGCTCCTGCGAACAATTCACCACGTCCGGCTGAGCGGATGCGCTTCGGTGTTAAAAATAACGTTGTCGAAATCCACTGTCCGAGGCGGCGCGAAGAGCAGGTAGAAATATTTGAATGTCTCGGCCAGCGCGAAGCTCTCCATTTCGTCGCGCTTTTGTTTGGTGACGACGTCGGCCAGCGCGGCGTAGCCGGCATCCGCGCGGCAATATTTCACGAAATCGCCGAAGAGTTTCTCGCCCATCTGGCGATAACGCGCGTCGCGCGTGAAGTGATACAGGTAATAAGTCGATTCGACAATTTCTGGGCGCAGATGATACGCGCCGTTGACCACGCGCATCGATTTGTAATCGAAAGTTTCAGGTTCGATTCCGTGGAGGTTCCACATTTTGAAGGAGGACGCTTGCAGACGACGCGCCCGTTCGAGATCGCCTGAGAGGGCAAGGAGCGCGGGGAAAAACGCGTCGAGCGCGCGGTAGGTCGTCTCGGTACGCGCGCCTGTCTGCATGTTGGCATGCCCGTACCACAATTCACCGCCGGCCTCGTCGGCGAGATATTTGTTGATGGCGGGTATGCTGGCGTTCCACATATCGCGGCAGTCATTGTCGCCGAACAAGAGCCAGCACTTCCAAAGATACTCGTAATACGAATCGATCCCGCCGCTGATGTGGCTATCGGTATCTGTCCACGCACCGGTCTCGACATTGATGCCCTGCCCGACCAGTCCGAGTAGCGACCGGCGCTTGTAAGTTTCCACGAGCGCGCGTTTCGCTTTATCGTAAAACTCCGGTCTCCCGGTGAGTTTGCTTAGCGTGCCGAACTCAAGCAGCAACGTGCCTGTTTCAGCCGGATTCGTTACCGGCTCGCGGACCTGCCCCGTGCGCAGGTTGACATACACGTAAGGCAATCCGGTCGGCGAATTGAATACGGGAAGGAGCCGGTTGCCCAGGTCTTGAGCCAACTGCAACAAATGTTTGTCGCCGGTTAGTTGATAGCTGGAGAGCAATCCGCCTATGAGTCGAATTGTGACCTCAAAGTTTTTGACGTAGATGTCGCGATCGAACGAGAGATCGCTCACGATGAGCGCCTTCGTTTTCCCGACGTCGGCGTCGAGCTTCATCAGGACGAGCGTGTCGAGCGCATCAACCGGGGTCATCAAAAGCGATTGCCCGTACCAATCGTGCGGAGTTTTGCTCAAGGGCCGCAACGCGTCATGTCCCCAGGCATAGCGCTCGTAATTCCGCCACGCGTGCAAGAACTCGCTCCGCACTCGCACCGCCATTTGCCGCGCGTGTCGATCTTCGCTAGATCTGTTGCAGCCTGGCACAGCCAGCACGAGGATTGCCAGCCAAATCCCGAAGACAAGCGCACGACGCGCAGATTTGAGCCAGTGGGATTCAGTGCGGGACAGCCGGGCATATAGTCGCATGCGTAAAGAGTTTAGAAGAAATTCGCTAGGAGAAATCTAATTATGAAAAATGTTTTTCATTTCGTGAACGTTCGTACGCTTGGTGTTTTCACCGTAGCCGCGCTGTTTTCCGCGCTCGTAGAAGCTCAACCTTCGGGGCCTTTGCCGCCGCAGACGCTGATGAGCAAGCTGAAATGGCGTTGCGTTGGGCCGTACATCGGCGGGCGGGTCGTCACCGTGACCGGCGTTCCGGGAAACAACAACCTCTTTTACGCGGGAACGGTGGGCGGAGGCGTTTGGAAAAGCGCCGACGGGAGCCAATGGGAAAATATCACTGACGGCAAGATGCCGGGGCCGAGTGCCAGTATCGGCGCGGTAGCAGTGGCGCCGTCCGATCCCAAGGTTCTTTATGTCGGCACGGGCGAAACGGACATTCGCAACACCGCAATTCCGGGCAACGGCGTTTTCAAATCAAACGACGCCGGCAAAACGTGGCAGTATGCCGGTCTGCGCGACACGCATTCGACCAGCGCGATCCTCATCGATCCGAAGGATCCGAACGTTGTCTATGTCGCTTCCATGGGACATGTGTTCGGTCCCAATCCTGACCGTGGCGTTTTCAAGTCCACGGATGGCGGCAAATCGTGGAACAAAATTTTGTTCGTGGACAACAATACCGGGGCAATCTGTCTGGTGAACGATCCGAATCATCCGGAGGTGATGTACGCGGCTATGTGGGAAGCCATCCGCAAACCGTGGGGACTTTCCAGCGGCGGCCCGGGCAGCGGCATTTACAAGACTACCGACGGCGGCGCGCATTGGACCAATATTTCGCGCAATCCCGGTTTGCCGCAGGGAGTCCTAGGACGCATGGGCCTGGGCATCGCCGCCAGCAAACCGGACATTGTGTATGCGATTATTCAGGCAAAAGAAGGCGGCGTATTCCGCTCGGATGACGCGGGCGCCACGTGGAACCGTGTCAATGAAGAGATGAAGCTGCGGCAACGCGCTTTTTATTACATGACGATCTATGTCGATCCGAAAGATCCCAACACCGTCTATGCGCCGGAGGTGGATGCGCTGTGGGTTTCACGTGACGGCGGCAAAACGTTCACGAAGCTGAAAACGCCGCACGGCGACAATCATGTGGTGTGGATCAACCCGGACGACACCAAGATTTTGCTCGAAGGCAACGACGGCGGCGCGACCATCTCGCGCGATGGCGGCAAGACCTGGAGCACCGTGCACAATCAGCCCACCGCGCAGTTCTACCATGTCAATATTGACGACCAGTTTCCGTATCATATCTACGGCGCGCAACAGGACGAAGGTTCCTTTGAAGGACCGAGCGCGCACGATGGTGGAATGATTCCGTTTGGCGCATGGCACAGGGTTGCCTATGGCGAAAGCACCTATGCGGTGCCGCAACCGAACGATCCCCAAATCACCTATGGCAGTGGCTATTACAGCATTTTCGTGAAGCACGATCGGCGCACCGACCAGTACCGCAGCGTGAGCCCGTGGCCGCATTATCAGGAAGGCGCATCGTCGGGCGAGCTCAAGCACCGGTTTGGATGGACGCATCCCATTTTGTTTTCGCCGGCGAACCCGAAGCAACTGTTCATTGCTGCGCAGTATGTATTCAGGAGCGACGACTACGGCGCGACTTGGAAACAAATTTCGCCTGATCTCACCCGTAACGAACCGAGCACGGAAGCGCCCAGCGGCGGCCCCGTTGATCTCGACCAATCGGGCGCGGAAATTTATCCGTTAGTTTCGGCGCTCGCGGTTTCGCCGCTGGACGGCAATCTGATTTGGGCCGGATCCGATGACGGTCTTGCCCACGTCACTACGGACGGCGGGAAGAATTGGCAAAAAGTGACCCCGCCCGAACTGCCGAATCCATCATGGATCAGTTGCATTGAGCCGTCGCACAAAGACAAACAAACTGCGTACCTGACGGCGCGGCGCTACATGCTGGACGATTTCAAGCCGTACGTCTTTAAGACCACCGATCTGGGAAAGCATTGGACCGCGATCACGACCGGCTTGCCCGCAGAGGAATTTGTGTTCGATATGCGAGAAGATCCTAACGAATCCAAACTGCTATTCCTCGGTACACGCAGCACGGTGTATTTCAGTCTCGACGCGGGCGCGCACTGGCAACCGCTTACGTTGAATCTGCCGGTCGCGCAGGTACGCGACCTCGCGATCAACACGCGCCAGGGCCAGGTGGTTGCGGCGACTCACGGGCGTTCGTTCTGGGTCCTCGACAATCTCACCGTTCTCGACCAGTTGACCAAAAATCCGGCCGTGCAATCGAATGCCAGTTTCCTGTTCGCTCCTCAGCAAGCCTGGCTGACACATGATTACGGCCTTCCTGATCCCGACTTTAGACGTCCACCCGATGCCGGCTATAACCCGCCATTTGGACTGACAGTTTTCTTCCACATCCCGCAGGATTACGATGGGAAAACGCCGGCAACGCTCCAATTCACCGATCCGCAGGGAAAAGTGATTCGTAGCATCCCGCTGCACCTCGCTACGGAAAAAGAGAAAAAGGACAAGGAGAAAGCAGAAGCTGGGGCGTATGGAAACGCAGTTCAGGCAAGCGAGCGTCTTGAAAATGCTGCCGAAGAAGCAGCGGAAAGTGAAAAAAGCACAGACCAGAAAATTCGCGACAAGGAAGCGAGGCTTGCTGCGATCGAGCCGGGGATAAATCGGCTCCAGTGGGATCTGCGCTATCCGTACGCGACGGAGATAATCGGCTATCATGCTCCCATCGCGGCAGGCGGCTTGGAAGATTCGGTGCAGGGCCCAGTTGTTGTGCCCGGCGCATATTCAGTCGTGCTCGATTATGGCGGACAGAAAACGCAGCAGAATTTTACGGTCGCTCTCGACCCGCGGCTGCACGCTACAAAAGAGGATTTGGCGGCGCGCCTCGATTTGGATCTAAAGATTCACGCGGACCTCGACGCGCTGAATAAAGACATTAACCGAGCGCTCGCTGCGCGCGACAAGCTCCAGAAAGCTGTCGCCGATCACAGCCTAACCGATGTGCAGGCCGACGCCGCCCTGGCCGCTCTCAACCGCGACATCGACAGCGTTGCGCAGATGGCGATGAAAGCGAGCGAAGGCAGCCTGCTCTTTGAGACCAAGCTGCGCGATCATCTCGCGTACCTGGCGGCGGACATTGACGTATCCTATGACCGGCCAACTGCGGCGCAAGAAGCGGTGTTCCGCGAACTCGATAAGCAAGCCAAGGAAGGCGCACAAAAGCTTGGAGCTGACATTGCCGAAACCGACAAAGTGGCCCCCGGAGGGCAGCCCGGCCAGTGAAAGGGTCAGAGACCGGAAAACATCCAACGCTGAACGCCCAACATCCAACATCTAATTCAGCAAAGCTAATACAGCAGCTTTCTTCGCTTTCGCCTTAGGTTCGAGCACGAGCATGAGCAGGAGCAACTTAGCTTTAATTGGCCTAATCTCGTCGTGCGGTGTGGTTTGGCTTTTCGCGGAGGAAAATCCGACATTTGACGCGAAAGCCGCGGAGCGGTTCGCAAAACTGGCTCTGGCGTGCGTCGGGAAGGAGTACCCGAATAAAATCAGTCATGTGTTGAACAGTGACGCAGACGTCGCGCCGCCGCAAAAGCTTACGCCGGCGTTTTACGGGTGTTACGATTGGCACTCGTCAGTGCATGGACATTGGCTGCTCGTTAGGCAGCTGCGCACATTTCCAAACGCACCGTTTGCTGGAGCGACGCGCGAAGCGCTGCGCAAAAGCCTTACCGCAGAAAATTTGAAGCAGGAAGCTGCATACATTCGCGGGAAAGGTCGCGCCAGCTTCGAGCGCCCATACGGATTAGCGTGGCTGTTGCAGCTATGCGCAGAGCTGCGCGAGTGGGATGATCCGCAAGCGCACGAAATGCTCGCCAACCTGAAGCCACTCGAAGATGCCGCAGTGGAGCGGTTGAAAACGTGGTTGCCAAAACTTTCGCACCCGGTGCGAATTGGTGAGCATGATCAGACGGCGTTTGCTCTTGGTCTCATGCTGGACTACGCGCGCTCGAAACCGAACGAGCCCTTTACAAGACTCCTGATCGATTCGGCGCGGAAATTTTTTCTGCACGATAAAGATTGTCCACTCGCACACGAACCATCTGGTGAAGATTTTCTGTCACCCTGTCTGGCCGAAGCCGATGCGATGCGCCGGATGCCCCCGCCTAACGAGTTTGCCGAATGGCTGAGAAGTTTCATGCCGCAAATTCCCACGACGCCTCGACGCAGCGAGTCGGCTACAGCTAACTGGCTGCCGGTCGTTGTCTCACCCGATCCGAGCGATCCCAAGCTCGCGCATCTGGACGGACTGAACTTGAGTCGTGCTTGGATGCTGGAAGGAATCGCCTCGGCCCTACCTAACGATGATCCGCGGCGCGCTGCGCTTGAAGCCACAGTAGAAGCGTATCGCCGCGCCGGACTGGCAGCAGTAACCGGCGAACATTACGAAGGCGGCCATTGGCTCGGCAGCTTTGCGGTTTATCTCACCACGCAGCGCGGTATCCAGAAACAGCGGACGCCCAATTCACAACAGCCGAAGAACACTTCGGGAAGCGCCGCGCCTTGAAACGCCGTCTTACAACTCGGCCGCGAGCGTTCGCTCCGGTTCGCGGTGAGGTTTTTCCCCGGGGTTCCAAGAATGGGCCTGCCAGAAACTTTCCAGCGCACTCCGGCTTCCGCGAAAGATATTGCGTTCCGCTTTGATCACATTCGCGATACTTTTCGGATAAGCTGACCGCGGAAGCTTGCATCGGCCATCGCCGCAGTACTGCCATAGATTCCAAAAGTCCCACGGTGCTGTGGCTCGAGGTTGGCTGCTATAATTTGCCAGCCAAAGCCAGCACTTTGCTAAAATGCTCTTGTCCGTAGTGCTCACCCTGGGGCTGCTAAAACTCGTTCGCGCATGATATTCGCCCGAATAAATCCCCGGGTACTTGCCGGTCCGCTCGTGAATCCGCTCGATGAAAGCCACCGCTTGATCAACGCGCATCGTCCCGCCGGGATAATGACCATTCTTTTCGAAATCGAGCACGAGCAGGACACCCGGTGATCGCGTCGCCGGATTGGCTTGCGCCCAAGCATTAGAGACAACGCTTAGAAAATGATCAGCCTGGCGAATGGGATCGCTTGCATTGGCGTAATGATACGCTCCCCAGAAGAGACCGGCACGTGTCGCCGCCTGTTCTCGTTCCAAATATTTCGAGTCGCGCTCGAACGCCGGGTAGGTGGCTTCGTGGATCACCCCGAGAATTCCCTCGCTCTTCATGGCGGTGAAATCCGGCCGGACCATGTCGTAATGTGAAAGATTCACCACGCTGTTGTCCGCGAAGACCCACACCGGAAGCCAAAGAAGCAAAGCTGCGCCGCGCAAGATCGAAGGTCTCATCACAATCGCCAAATCGCAGCAGACATATTGAGCAGCCTTACCGAATTTGCAAGAGCAGCTTTTTCGGTGCATGGGCATCGTCTTCAGAGAAGCCGATCCACCTCAGCAACATCAGGCCAGTTACAGGTCCGACGGCTCATTCGCGTTCAGAAAGAATCTCGTTTCCTTTCCTCCCACAGGGATCTCGCGGAGCTTTCCTGTCTTGACCAGGCCGCGAGCCAGGGTTTGCAATGAAAAATCGGTGCCTGCCAACGCGGCGCGAAACTCGGCACCCGCCTCTCGGGGATAAATTGCCGCCAACGGTTCAGCGCGGTTGCCGATCTTTGGAAGAACGCCGCGACCAGGCTCAATCTGAGCGCAAAGGAACTTCAGGTACCTTTCAGTCATCCACGGCATGTCGATGGCGAGCGCGAGCAGATGTTTGGTGCGCATCCGCGCCAGCGCAGCAGCGATGCCGCCAAGCGGGCCACGTGATGGCCGCTCGTCTCCAACGAATTGAACGTCGTCAGGCCGCCAGGCGGGATCGGTTCGTGCAGAAACGAAGATTTCTGCCGGGTTCAATCTCCGCAGCCGATTCAGTTGAATCTCCCAGAGCGGTTTTCCGCGAAACACAAGTGTCGCTTTGTCCCTGCCCATGCGGCGTGATTCACCGCCGGCAAGCAAGACGACGCTGATGTTCATCGTAACACAGCCATCTTGGCTGTCTCGTCGTGCGGGCATCCTGCCTGCACTTAAGCTCCAGCCTGGAAGCCTGTCCGATCAGTCAGGCTCGCCGCAGCGAGTCCGTCCTGTGGCGGACAGGATGCCTGAGTTACAATTTGCGCAGTGGAGCGCAATCTGCCGTCGCTCAAAATTTTCGCGCGCAATCCGCCATGACCTTTCAGGAATTCGTGTGCACCGGGCGCAAGCGCGCGATCCATCCAGTAACATGGCGCGCATTCCTGCGTTCCGTAAAAGCGAACACCCTTAATTTCGAATTCCTGGCCGACCAATTCGTTCAGATCGACGCCGCGAGTGATCACATTGCGCCGCGCCAGAGCAGGCGAGCAGTCATGAATTTGCAGCGCGCCGCAAAGTTCATCGAAAACTTCCAGCGAAAAGAAAGTGATCTGGCCTTTGTAATCGTCTTTAAAATCGAAATAGCGATCGCCGCGAAGCCCGCGCCCGGGCACACATTCGAGCTCGGCCACTTCGATCATGGGATACGCATCCGGCTCCCGCCCGTGATGCCCGACAAAATTGTGTCCCGGCGAAACGTAAAGATGACAGATTTCCACTGCACCCATGATAACATTTGGGCGGTTCGTTTCACATGAACAATAGCGGGATTGATTCGCAAAAGATTATCCGGCGAAAACGCGACGGCGAGATGGAGTATTTGCCGGACGATCTGACGATCGAGGAGCCGCTGGAAATTCGCATCGGCCGCAAGACCGTTGCCACCACAATGCGGACGCCAGGTCACGACGAAGAGCTTGCCGCCGGATTTTTGGTTTCAGAGGCAATTGTCCGGATGCGCGACGAGATCGCGCAGATTTCGGCAGATCGCGATAACAGAGTGATGATCGATCTCAAGGACGGCGTGAAATTGAAACTGAATTCAGCGCAACGCTTCGGAACGATCTCCAGCAGTTGCGGGTTATGCGGCAAAACCAGCATCGACGCGATCCGACAAAATTTCCCGGCAATAACATCGAAAGAAATCCGGATCGACATCGACACATTGCTTTCGCTTCCAGAAAAACTGCGAAACGCTCAAAGCGATTTCGCGCGCACCGGCGGGATTCACGCTGCTGGAATTTTCGATGCGAACGGTGAATTGAAAATCGTTCGAGAAGACATTGGCCGTCACAACGCGGTGGATAAAGTCATCGGCCGCGCATTGCTCGACGATTCTTTGCCGCTGGATGGACATATTCTTCTCGTCAGTGGACGCGCTTCTTTCGAAATCGTGCAAAAGGCGCTGGCTGCGGGGATTCCCATTGTAGCTGCTGTCTCTGCGCCTTCTACGCTCGCAGTGAGTTTTGCGCGAGAAAGCAATCAGACATTGATCGGGTTTTTACGTCCGCCGTCGTTCAACATCTACGCGCACGTCGAGCGCGTAATCTTGGATCGATAATCGGCTTAAACGCAGCAAAGCAAAACCAAGGAGTGGCGTTCTCAGTCCGCCGAAAGTGCGCGGCCACTCTACCGTTAGCGCTGCAAAAGGCTGAAATTCGACTTTTTCTATTCGATGAGTCCCAGCTCTGATTTCGGGTCCCGGCCAAATTTGAAGCCTGCCAACCGAGGCGCTCCGGAATCTTTTTCAAGTGCGATCACCTGAAAGGCGCGGCCGAGCAGTTCTGGATGGAGCAGCGTTTGGAGTTGCCGCTTGATTCGACGATCAACGCCGGCGTTGAAAACTTGATTGCTTAAAGCAGTCGAGTTTTCCGGGCGGGCTTGGAGCAAGTCTGGCCAGGTAGAAACGATCCCGGTCAGGAAATGATGTTGATCAGCGAATCCCGCGATGCGCAATCCGTTTGACTGCGCGCGCTCGACGATGCTTTGCCAATGAACGTGCGTCGTGATGTCGGCATATCCAATTTGGTCGAATGGTGAATCGAGATGCCGATGCTGCGCCCGGACATGAAGATTGCCCTGAAATTCGTCGCCCGAATGTCCGTAATCGACCGCGATCACATAACCGCGGTGCAAGTTCGCTGCGACCTGATCCACCCAATCAAGCGCGGCTCGATTGAAGGCGTCTTTTCCCTGGGAAAGCGGGCGCTCAACGAAAACAAATTTGTCGCCGTCCAGACCGACGAACTTCTCTTTGCCATCCCCGATCAAGCGCACAGGCATGGCGTCGAGCAGTTCATTGGAAAAATGGACGCCCACGAAAGGTTGCAGCGAATCGCGCCACTCAACTTTCTCGCGAAATCCTTCCAGCGTTCGCTGTTGTCGCTGTTGCAAAATCGGAAATGGCTCGACGATTCGGTAGCGCAAAGCTTCGAAGAATCCCGGCGCGCGTTTCTGCACCGATTGGAGAACGTCGCGCGCGAACTGCCCATCGTGTGCGCCTTGTTCGACAATCACAATGTCATCGATTTTACCGAGTCGTTCCCAGATTTCGGCGAATTGCGCGCCCAGTAGTTGACCGAAAAGCGAACCGACACTGACGTTCGTAAAATAATCGCCTTTCCTCCCGATCGCGCACCGGCCAGAGGAATAATATCCATGCTCCGGATGATAGAGCGCCTGTTGCATGAACCAGGCGAATGATTGAGGGCCGTGCTTGCGGATTTCCGAGCGGATGAATTCGACCAGAACAGGACTGCCGGTGTTCATTCGTTAAATCGTTAAATCGTTAAATCGTTGAATCGTCAACTGAACGACCTAAGTTGCGCGACCGGTTTATTTGTAACTTGAGACCGACTACCACATATCTGAGGCCCCCACCGGGCTACCGCTTTCGACCGCCCTGGTACTTCAGACCGTGGTTTTATATTCCCGTCGCAGTCGTTGCGGTGCTGGTCGTGGTCGGCGCAGTTTACGTCTCCAGCCTCGTCGCCGACCTCAAGGCGCAGGCCACGAGGTTCGATTTAAACAAGCTCGAACAAATGGAATCAGCCAGCGTAATTCTGGACCGCAACGGCAAAATCTTCGGCCAAATCTACGTTGAGAACCGCGAGACGGTTCCGTATGATCAGTTGCCTCAGGATCTCGTCAACGCCGTCGTTGCCGTCGAGGACGCAAAATTTTACCAGCACCACGGCTACGATTTGTTCGGGATCATCCGCGCTGCGCTCAAGAACTTGACCGCAGGCCATGTGCGCCAGGGCGCGAGCACCATTACGCAGCAACTGGCGCGCAACAGTTTTTCGCTCAAAGAAAGAACGCTTCGCCGCAAGCTGCTCGAGATTTTTCTGGCGCAACGAATCGAACAGCAGTTCGGCAAACAAAAAATCATGGAGCTGTATCTGAACCGCATCTATTTCGGCGGCGGATTATACGGGGCGGAGGCAGCCGCGCGCGGGTACTTCGGCAAGTCTGCGCGGGAGATGACCCTGGCGGAGTGCGCGACGCTGGCTGGCCTGATCAAAAGCCCAAACCGATTGTCGCCGTGGGCGGATCGCGGCAATTCACGCGAGGCGCGCGATTACGCGCTCGATCGGATGCGCGATCTGGGATTCATCAGCCGGGAACGATGCGCGACTGCGCGCGCGGAAAAGATCGTGGTCGGCAGCCGGCAAAACGCGCAGGGGCAGACCTACGCAGTCGATTACATCCGTCAGCAAGTCATCGCAGCAGTGGGCTGGGACCGCGCAATCAACGAAGGCTATCGCATTCACACCACCATCGACGTCGATCTTCAAAAGATTGCCGAGGATGCGCTCCGGACTCATCTCGAACAGGTCGAACAGCGTCGCGGTTACAATCATCAAACTTATGCCGACTATGCGGCATTGTTTCGTAAAGCGAAGGCAAACGGCACGATGGGTGAACAGCCTGCGCCCGAGTATCTGCAAGGCGCAGTCATTGGCCTCGATAATGCCACGGGTGACATTCTGGTGTTGGTGGGCGGGCGCGATTTCGAGCACAACCAATACAATCGCGCGTTACAAGCTCGTCGGCCCGCGGGCACGGCCATGTTGCCATTTGTTTATGCGGCAGCTTTCGACAAAGGGATGTATCCCGGATCGCTGGTGGAAGATTCGCCGCTGGATAATCGCGCGGTCATGATCGGCGGCACAACGGGAATTCTGGGCGAGTGGGGCCCGGAAAGCGCTGAGAACCGTTACGAAGGCGCAATGACGGCCAGGCAGGCGCTGGTCAAATCAAAAGATGGTGCAACCGTCCGCGTCGGAATGAACGCCGGAGTCGATGCGGTGTTGCAGCTCTGCTCATTGGCGGGCATTCGTTCCCCGCTTCGCCCGTATCCTGCGACGTTTCTGGGCAGCAGCGAGGTCACTCTGGCCGAGCTGGCGCTCGCATACACGATTTTCCCGAATGGCGGCTGGCGACCAAACGCGCCGCACATTTTGGAGCGCATCGAGGAGAAGGATGGGACGCTGGTCTGGGACGCGAAGCAGCAGAGCATCCGGAAAATAGTCCTCAAACCGGAGATCGCCTATGAAGTGCACTCCTGTCTCGCAGACGCGCTTCGATTAGGAACAGGCAAAGCTGCTTTTACAGATTTTGGTCTGAAGAAAATGCCGGCGGCCGGTAAAACCGGCACTGCTTACGATTTTACCGATGCGCTGTTTGCCGGTTACGATTCCAATTTCACCTGCGCAGTCTGGACGGGTTTCGACAAGCCACAGAAAATTTATCGCGGCGCGTTCGGGCGCGACCTGGCGCTGCCGATCTGGGTGGACATTATGAATGCCGCCGCCTGGAGTTATCCGCCCCGAGAAATTAAACAGCCAGCGAACCTGAAGCAGATTGAGATTTGCTCGAGGTCCGGGTTGCTGGCCACGGATAAATGTTATGACGCGGTGACAACGGCGGACGGCGAAACGGTCGAGCGCCGCACCACATACATGGAGATTGCTACGCCAGCGCAAGCGCCTACCGAACCCTGCAACGTCCACGGCGAACCGCGCGTGCGCCTCGCTCGCGAGTTTCCATCCGCTGATTTGCCCCGCGCGTCTCTGGCCGTGGACCTGAGTGAAGTCCTCCCAATCGCGATCAAAAGTCCGACGTTGGTAGCTGACAAGGACCCCTACAATTCACTCAAGCCGACACCGAAGCCCGAGCCAACACCGCAGCCGGCAACGGAAACGGCCGAAAATCAAAAGAGCAAGAGCGCCGCTGATGCGAGTGAGGTAAAGACGGCAAGCAAGGCCACAGGCCAAAACCAGTCGAATACTGAATCGGCAGAACCCACTCCCGAGATTCGCAAAGCAATTCCCGTCCAACCGCAAGAGAAGCAGCCGGTCGAGATCCGGCGCGCGATACCCGTCAAACCGCTCGACCAGGAAAGCGAAGAAGACACGCTGTTGAAATCGGCAGCGCGGCCGTCGGGCGAGAGGGACGAATAGCTGCCGTCCCTCAGTTAAGTCTCTGAACGAAAAATGACGAAAACCAAATGACGAAGCTCGAAGGAATGACGAATGTCCAAATGACGAACATAAAGACCAGCTTTTTTCATCATTGGTGCTTCCTGCTTCTTTCGTCATTCGTTATTCGTCATTCGTCATTCGTCACTACTGTCCGTCACTAACGTTCGAGCGGGCGATAGACCATGGCATTTCGCGAGGCAGAGAACTTCCGGTTGACCGTGCTCAACCCCGGCGGACGCGATCGAGAACAGCAATTCCATGGCGTGCCTGCGCCGGGCGAAGGCGCGCATCCGCCGACCAATTTTCATGCTTTCGCTGCGTGCACGTTGGGGGCATTTCATTTCAGCGCTCGCCCTGCGCTCGCAGAGGACACGCCGGTGCTTCTCCTTTTGCGCAGCGACTTTCGCGCTTCAGAGCGCGCATTGCGCGACCTAAAGAAGCGAGGTCGCACCGTCGCTGTTTCATTGAAGGAAACCGGGCTGCACCAGATTGCACGGCAGATGCGCGACCGCGCCAGATTATCGCGCTTGATGAAAATTGTGGCACAAGCCGATGGATGCATCGCCACGACTCCGGAAGCTGCCGAAATCTACCAGAGTGTCCGCTGGAGTCTGAGGCGGGTAGTCTTTATTCCGACCCCCTATCCTGTTGAAGATCAAAGATGGAATTTTTCTCTATCGCCACAAGAGCAATCGGGGATTTTTGTCGGCACACGCGAATGGGACGTGCCATCGCGCAATCATTTCGCGGCGCTGTTGGTGGCGCGTAAGCTTTGTGATGCCACGGGTGAACCAGTCACCGTTGTTAACTTGGATGGACATAAAGCGCGGCGATTGCTCTCCGAGCTGAAATTTCCGGAGGGAAAATTCAGCGTAATTGAGCAAAGAAAGTCTTATCCGGAATATTTGCGCGACGTGGCGCGGCATAAGATTGTTTTGCAATTGGACCGCAGCCATGTGCCAGGCCAGGTCGCGGGCGATGCTCTTCTCTGCCGAATCCCATGTGTGGGCGGCGACGGCGCAATCGAGCGAATCGCGTTCTCGAAAACTTGCGGCGAAGGCCGAACCATTAGCGAGATTGCTTCGATGGCGCTCGATTTATTGAAAGATTCCGATCTGCGTGCTGCCATTGTCGCCGAATCACAGCAGCGCGCCTTGGAGCGGCTCTCGTTTCAAGCGGTACGCTCGCAACTGGAAAAATTCTTTGCTGAGCTCCAAGGAACGACGGCTTCCCAGCCGTCAGGAACGTGACGGCTGGGAAGCCGCCACTCCAAAAATCAAAAGATGATTTCGAAGAGCTTAATACCGTTCCATTTTCCGGGGTGGTTCGGATCGAATGCTGTGCTTTCCACCCAGGTGCCGTAACGCGCGGGCGCCCATGGATTGAGCATCTGGAGCGGGTTGCGGCCGTCGCTGAATCCTCGCGGGACAACTCCGGTGACCTCGGGACGTTTTAAGAGAGGAGGCGGTGTCTCCATCGCGCGCACCGGTTTTTGCGGACCAATCGGTGCTCTGAATTCTTGTGCCGAAGCGGTCGTAACCAGTGCAGCCCCTAGGATTGCGATCATTAGTGTTTTCATGTTTTTTCCTTTCGTTTGAGGCGCGCAAGTTCTTGCCCGTCACAACGCCTGCCCACATTATATAGTTCGATGGACTACCTTGAAAAGGCCGGACGCGTCCTGGATATAGAAATTTTTGAGCTCCAGCGGCTCCGGGAACGCTTGGGTGAAAGTTTCTCCCGCGCGGTGGAATTGATCAAAGCAACGA
Organism: Verrucomicrobiota bacterium; assembly: GCA_003219695.1. GTDB lineage: Bacteria > Verrucomicrobiota > Verrucomicrobiia > Chthoniobacterales > UBA10450 > Udaeobacter. The sequence continues at coordinate 34,927 of QHQA01000066.1, read as the reverse complement.
TCGATGCGCGAGGCAAAGTCGTGGTCGTCGGTGTGGGAAAATCCGGCCACATCGGCGCAAAGATCGCCGCCACCCTCACCAGCACCGGGTCGCCTGCGGTGGTACTCGATTCTTCCAATGCACTGCACGGCGATCTCGGCGTAATCGCTGATGGCGATGTCGTGCTCGCCTTGAGCGCGAGCGGCGAGACGGAGGAATTGCTTCGGATCCTGCCGGCGATCGCGCGTTTCCAAGTGCGGATCATCGCCATGTGCGGTGATCCAAAATCCGCTCTCGCACAAACCGCCCATCTGTTCCTCGATGTAAACATTGAACAGGAAGCGTGTCCGCTGAACCTGGCGCCGACTTCGAGCACGACTGTGATGTTGGCGCTGGGCGACGCAATCGCAATGGTGTTGCTCGAAGCGCGCGGCTTTAACAAGGAAGATTTCGCCAAATTTCATCCCGGCGGAATGATCGGCCGCAGCATGCTCATGCGGGTGCATCAAATCATGCGGCCGCGCGAAGCGATGGCAATTGTCGCGGCCAACACGCCGATCCGCGACGTGCTCAGGGCCATGACCAGCGTGCGCGCCGGCGCTGCCGTTGTGACCGATGAAGACCAGCAATTGCTGGGCATCTTCACGCACGGCGATTTCGTGCGGCATTTTCAATCCGATTCCAGGATCGGCGAACGCTTGGCGGCAGACTTGATGACGTTGAACCCGGTCACCGTGCACAAAGACAAACTGGCTGTGGAAGTTTTGAACCTGCTTGAACGCCATCGCATCGACGATCTGGTGGTAATCGATGATGACAATGTGCCCGTAGGGATTGTGGATTCGCAGGATTTGACGCGGCTGAAGTTGTTGTAGGGCAACCTCGAACGCTTTGGGGATTTGCCAGCGGACGGCAGGCGATGCGGCTGCCCCTGCAATTGCAAAATCGCCGGGCGCGTGTAAAATCGCGTCCCCTCCCCAACGTTTGAAGGCATAAACGTTGTAACGATGTAACTTTTGTAACGAATCACGCCTTTAGACCATGCTCGCAGCCAACGATCTTCGCAAAGGAATGGCCATAAAATACAATGGCAACCCCGCCATTGTGCTGGAAGTGCATCATCGCACGCCGGGAAATTTGCGCGCTTTCGTTCAGGCAATCATCCGTTACATCAATACCGGCAAAAGCGCCGATGTCCGGTTCGGTTCAACCGACAAGGTGGAACTGGTGGAGATTGAGCGAAAAATGCTCGAGTTCAGTTACAAAGACCGCAACGGCTATCATTTCATGGACCCGGAGACATACGACACGATCACGCTGCAGGAAAACCTGATCGGCGACGCGAAAGATTATCTGGTGGAAAATCTCGCCGTGCAGGTCCTCTACGCCGAAGGCAGACCGGTGCAGGTGGAGTTGCCCGCGTCAGTGAGTTTGAAGGTAATTGAATCACCGGAAGGCGTGCGCGGCGACACTGCGAGCAACGTCACAAAGCCGGCGACGCTCGAGAGCGGAAAGAAAATTAACGTCCCGCTTTTCATCAAGGAAGGCGAAACGATCAAAATCGACACGCGCACCGGCGCGTACGTGGGACGGGCGTAAGAGTAGTGTAAGCTTCTCGCTTGTAAGCCGGCTGGAAAGGTTTTAGTCGTGCCGTAGCGCAGGTTTCTAAACCTGCTGTGTCGCCGATTTCCAAATCGGCCGGGCATGTCAATTCGCGCGCTGTGCGGGTTTAGAAACCCACGATACAGCAGACTGGGAAGTCTGCGCTACATCGGTCGCGATTCGATCTTGCTTTTCTTGCGGTAAACTTGCGTAATCTTCGCAATTTTGGCTGCAAAGAAGCGAAGACCGAAAAACAATCGCGGCAGGCGCAAATCCGAGCGCGGCCGGAAGGTTGTCCGAAGTGTTGCGCATGCGAGATCGAGAAGCTTCGTCGCTGCACCGGAACCGCTCACGGTGCCGACGCGGTGGGTGAAATTTGTTTTCGCGATTTTTCTCCTGCCGGTCTGCGTGGTTCTCACAGAGACATTTTTCACCGCGTTCGCGCGCGCAACTGTCACGCAACGGCTGTGGGCGGGCGAAGAATTCTGGTTCTTCTCGTTAGGGGCAGCGCTATGGCTGATCGCGTTCTTCGGTCTGCCGCGGCCGATTCTGATTTATGTTTTCGGGCATGAGCTCACCCATGCGCTCTGGGTTTGGCTGATGGGCGGCAGCGTGAGCCGGTTTCGCGTTGGTCCAGACGGCGGGCATGTCGTCACGAGCAAGGCCAATTTCTGGATCGCGCTGGCACCCTACTTTTTCCCGATTTACAGCATTCTAACGATCGCGATTTACGGTGCGCTCAGCCTTTTTCTAAACGTGCAGCCGTATGGACGCCTGCTTTACGCGGTGATCGGCGCGACCTGGGCGTTCCATTTCACCTTCACCTGCTGGATGATCCCGAAAAATCAGACCGACCTCACCGAGCAGGGCACATTTTTTTCACTCGTAGTGATTTATCTGATGAACCTCGTTCTGCTGAGCGTCATGCTGATTCTCGCCTCGCCGCAAATCACATTTGCAAGCTTCGGCGCTGATTTACTGGCGAACCTAGGCAATTTTTCGCAATGGATGGCGAAACTTCTTCACCGTCTCACAACGCGTAACCTGTAGCCGTCGCCCTGTGGGCGACGCCCTTCGAGGGAACCATTCACACCAGCTACGCTTCGCACAGCGAAGCGGCTACAGGTTCGTGATCGCTGCAAAAGGCAAAACGGACAATACGTCCCTTACCGAGACGCGCCGCTTCTGATGACGAACAGGCCGGCAGGTGAAGAGATCATGCGCGTTCTTGAGAGAAAGCGTTTCGGGAAATTCGATGGCCGTATCCTTCCATAATTCGCCAATCGGCGGAAACCCAACACGCGAAGAAAGTCGCGGCGCGATGACGACGATCCATTTGCCCGTCAGCCGTCGCGCGAAACTGATGCAAGACTCCGCAAACATTCCACTAACGCGAAGCGGAAGATATTCGCCGCGCTGAAAAAGGCCGGCGTGCTCGTGGCGAAATCGCAACGCTCGCTGGGTCAGAGACAATTTGATCCGGCCATCCGGCCAATTGCGCAGAAGCTCTTGAGGGTTTGCGCTTGGCAGAGATGAAAGCATTTCTCGCCGCAGTTGGTAATCGACCGGCCGCCGGTTATCTGGATCGACCAGGCTGTAGTCCCAGATCTCGTTCCCCTGATAAATGTCAGGCACGCCGGGCAAAGTCAGCTTCAGCAGGGTTTGGGTGAGCGAATTGATCGCTCCCAGACGCGCAATCTCCTTCGCCACCGGAATGAAAATCGGCAGAAACTTGTTTCGCGGCGAAGCATCCAAAATATTGGCAATGAAATCGCGCATCGCTGTGTCCCATTGCTCGTTAGGCTGGATCCAACTGGTGTTGATCTTCGCTTCGTGCAGTGCCTTGGCCATATAGGTTTGGATGCGCTCGACGTAATCCCGAGTTGGTACCGGTTCGGGGTCACCGTTTGCCTGGATGGGCCACGTGCCCAACAGAGTTTGATAAAGCAAGTACTCTTCATTCGCATCCGGCGCTTCCAAATCACTGACGGTGCGTTTCCAGCGTCGATTTGCCACATGCCATCGTTGCAACGAGCGCCGCCACAGCTCGTGGATTTCGGAAATGGCGGCGATTCGCGCGCGCGCGTCTTCGCTGCGTTTGGTGTCGTGTGTCGAGGTGGCGAGCAAGCTCGCAGGCCAATTGCGTTGGCGATCCAGATTTCGTTCGTGAAACGTCTCGACGCTCAACCCAAACTGCTGTGGCTCGCCTCCCACTTCGTTCAACGCCGCCAGCGGGTTGTAAATGTAAAGCACCGTGTCCTCGAGGCCCTTCGCCATCACAGGCGCTGTAGTTTGTTGGAATTTCAGAACGAAATGCGTGTGCGCAGCCCGCGCTTTGGCATCGAGGTTCGGCGGAAAACGAAACAGCAATAAGTCGCGCAAAAAATTGAAGATCGATTCTTCCATCGCCGGGTTCCGCCGTTTGGCCGCGGCGATCGCGCGTTCGATAATCTCCCGGTCTTCCTTGCTGGTCGGCTGACCGGACTCGAGATAAGTCCGGTAAACCGGAAAACACGCGATCGTCTCGCGCACGGCGCGCGAGAGCGCCTCGAGCGTGAAATCGCGATACCAACGGTTTTGCTCGGAGAGCCGATCGAGCATGTTGCCGAGCACATCCACATCGTTGGCGAGAGCCACCTTCATCACGAGAAGCTTTTTCGCGTAAAGCAGGTGGCCCAAAGGCATCGAGTGCCCAATGAAACGATGGAACGCTTTTGTGATGGCTGTTTCAGCCGAAGGATCGACCAGCAGTTGCGTTAGGTGATTGGCAAAATCGTACCCGGTCGTGCCGTGGACGGGCCAGTCTTTGCGCAACTTTTCGGAGCCGATGAGAATTTTTTCAGCAACCAAATAGATGGCTCGTCCGTCGCGGGGCAATCCAATCCCGAGCGCTTTCGCGGAACGCTGCTGAAGTTTTACGAAATATTCGCGCGGCAAATACAGACCGTCGGGATGATCAATGCGGAGTCCGCTCACCGCGCCTGTGCTCACCAAGTCCAGTAGTAGGCGGTGAACGGCGTCGAACACCCTGGGCAGCTCGACCCGAATTGCCGCCAAATCATTGATGTCGAAAAAACGGCGATAATTGATTTCTTCTGCCGCGACCCGCCAAAACGCCAGCCGATACGACTGCGCGTTCAGCAGCGCATCCAGCGCATCAAAGCTGCGCGAATTGCCAGAATTTCCATTGATCTGCGCCACTGCTTTTTCGATCGCCTGTTGAACCTGCGGCGCTTGCGCACAACGCCGTTCGAGGCGTCGCTTGATGATCTCCTTTTCACGGGCGCGTTCCGCAATTCGTTTCGGATCCGTTTCGGTGCGCTTCGGCAAATACTCGAGCGCGGTCAGAATGCTTTGCAGTTCCGCATAAAAATCTTCGTCCTTGTGGTCGGCGAGATTTTGCAGCGCGACTTCGAGAATGTAACGATAAGTACCGGGCGCGATCGGCAGCCTGCGCTCGCCATAGAGAAGATAAAACGTTCCCTCCTCGAAACGCACCTGCAATTCGCCGCGCTCAAGCACGCGCCCGTACTGGTCGCTCAGAATTGGCAGCAGAACCTTGTCGCGCAGATCAGACTTTAACGGCTGCCAGTCGATGTCGAAATACGGCGCATACCTTGAGCTGCGCCCGTTCTCCAGCACGTCCATCCACCAGGCGTTGCGCGAGTCTGCGATGCCGACGTGGTTCGGGACAAAATCCAGCACCTGGCCCATGCCGTGAGCGTGCAGTTCTTCGATCCAGCCATCATAATCCGCGCGCGAGCCGATCGCCGGGTTCAGTTTGTTATGGTCAGTAATGTCGTAGCCATGCAAGCTCTCCGGACTCGCCTCAAAATACGGCGACGCGTAAACGTCGCTCACCCCCAACTCATGGAGATACGGCACGATCTCCCGCGCTTGCGCAAACCTGAACCACCGATTGAATTGCAATCGGTAGGTGCAGGTGGGAATTCGGGGATCTGTTGTTTTTGTCGTATCCTTTGTCATTCCGAGCGAAGTCGAGGAATCTCTTACTATTCACCTCTTCGCGAGGGATGCCCCAAAAATCCGAGATCCTTCGCTTCGCTCAGGATGACACGTTTCAAATTAGAGCATGTCACATCTTCTCCGGCACTTTGATTCCGAGAAGACCGAGTCCGCGTTGCAAAACCTGCGCAGTCAGATCGCACAATGCCAGACGCGAGCTGCGCCTCGGCTCTTCCGATTTCAAGACCGGGCAGGCTTCGTAAAATGCGTGGAAGCTGTTTGCCAGCTCGAACAGATAATTTGTCAGGATGTTTGGACGAAAACCGTTCAACGCATGTGGAACAAACTCGGCGAACTGACACAGCCTTTTGGCGAGATCGATCTCGGGCAGTTCGGCGAGGCAAAGTGGCATTGGCTTCCAGCCAATCTCCTCATCGGCAGGATGCCGATGCCACGATTCGCCTGCTTTGCGAAAGATGGATCGAATCCGGACATACGCGTTCTGCAAATACGGCGCGGTGTTTCCATGAAGTGCGAGCATCTTCTCCCAGGAAAAAATGTAATCGGTCATCCGGTACTGCGAGAGATCGGCGTATTTCACTGCGCCGATTCCGATCTTTTCCGCGATGTCGGTCTTTTCCTCCTCGCTCAAGTTCGGATTTTTTTCCTCGACGATTTTGCGCGCGCGCTTGCATGCTTCCTCGAGAAGCTCGCGCAGCGGCACATTTTCACCGGAGCGCGTTTTCATCAGTTTGCGATCTTCACCAAGGACACTGCCAAATATGATGTGGCGCAGATCAGCGGTGTAACCTTCGCGCCGGGCGACATCGAAAATTTGCTTGAAATGCAACGTCTGCGGCGCGCCGACGACGTACCAGACAGCGTCGGCTTTCAATTCGTTAACGCGATAATCGACCGTAGCGATATCGGTCGTTGCGTAATTGAATCCACCGTCGCGTTTGCGAATGATCAATGGTTTATCGGCCAGCTCTGGATTATCACGGAAGAAAACGACCACTGCGCCTTCGCTGATCTCCGCTATGCCGGCTTTTAGCAGGCAATCAACCACGCCGGGCAAACGATCGTGATAAAAACTTTCGCCGCATTGAAGGTCGTAATGGATACCGAGCAGTTTATAGACGTGTTCGAAATCCTGCATCGATAGGGCGACGCACTCGTTCCAGATGTCGATGTTTTCCTTGTCTCCCGCTTGCAGCTTCACCAGCTCCTGCCGGCAGGCCTCGCGAACTTCCGGATCGCTCGCCGCGCGTGCGTTTGTTTCTTTGTAAATGCGCACAATCTCAGCCAGCGGATTGCGCTGGAGAGCTTGTCGATCAAGCAGATTTTTCCAGCCGTAGATCACCATGCCAAACTGCGTGCCCCAGTCGCCGATGTGGTTGTCCCGGATCACTTCGTGTCCAAGGAACTGCGCGATGCGCGCCAGCGCGTCGCCGAGCACGGTGCTGCGGATATGACCGACATGCATCGGCTTGGCGACGTTGGGCGACCCGAAATCAATGACGATGCGTTGTGACGAAGCGGTCTCTGGAACGCCCAGCCGATTGTCTCGCAAAACTTCCCGGGTCTTTTTTTCGATGGCGTCGGGACGCAACGTAAAATTGATGAAGCCGGCGCCCGCGACTGCCGGCAGTTCGCAGACATCGTCAACGTCAAGGTGCGAAAGAATTTTCTCCGCCAGCGCCGGCGGGTTTTCGCCGCGTTGTTTTCCCAGCACCAAGGCGACGTTGGTCTGGTAATCGCCGAAGCGTGGATCGGTCGCCTGTGTTAGCTCGCCGGTCTCAGCCAAACCGGCGTTTGCCAAAGCATCGGAAAGCCTCTTCGCGAGAAGTAACTGGAAAGTTTCCATGGACAACCGCTGAACTGTAGCGGCGCTCTGTGAGCGCCGCATCGTGATATTTGATTGATGGTCGGCGGTCACAGACCGCCGCTACAGCTACGAGCGCTCGCGAAAGATCGACAAAATTTCGTCGGCGGATTTCGCGGTGGCCAGGCTTTCCCGTACAGAACGGTCATTCAGAAACTTTGCAATCGACGCCAGCGTGCGCAGGTGCGTTTGAAATTGGTTTTTCGGAACGATGAAAAGAACCACGAACTTGACCGGAGCATTATCGAGCGCGTCGAATTCAATCCCCGTCGTCGATCGTCCGAAAGCCGCCACCACTTCATCCAACCGGTCAGACGAACAATGCGGAATGGCGATACCGAACCCGATGCCGGTGCTCATGGTTTCCTCGCGCTGCTTGAGCGCGGCAAGAATAGGCTCGCGGTCCGGCTCTTTGATTTTGCCCAGTCGAACCAGCAGATCGATCAGCTCGACAATGGCCGGCCAACGTTCGGTAGCTTTCATCTCGGGGATGATTTGCTCTGCAGAAAGTAAATTAGCCAGCGACATGCGGATTCCCGGTGCGGGAGGCCAAGCTTAGCGGCAGCGCATAGGTTGACAAGCGTGTTTTCGAGATGCGTCACGTTCGCGCTGTTCGTCATGTTCGCTCGCGAATCTTGTAATTCAACCGGCGCGAGAGCAGCCAGCGCACGCCGAACATGTCGATGGTGGCGCGCCACGCACGGTCGCCTAAGCCGTATTTGCTGTGGCCAAAGCGACGTGGGCGATGGTTGACCGGGATTTCCACCAGCCGGTAGCCAGCGCCTTTAACCAGCGCGGGAATAAAACGATGCATCCCCTTGAATGGCACCAGCGCGTCAACGCATTCACGCCGCATCGCCTTGAGTGTGCAACCGGTGTCGCGCACGCCGTCTTTCGTAAAACGGCTGCGCACCGCGTTGGCGATCCAACTGGTCAGCCGTTTCACGCGCGTGTCTTTGCGCCGGGCGCGATAACCGCACACCAGATCGGCCCCGCGCGCAATCTCGGCGAGCAACCGTGGAATATCGGCAGGATCATTTTGCAAATCGCCATCGATGAGAACCGCGGTCGCCCCCCGCGCTGTTGTGACACCTGCGTAGATCGCCGCGCTTTGGCCAGTATTCTTTGCGAACCGAATCACCTGAACATTCGGTGCCGCTTCGATGCGATAAACTGTGCCATCGACCGAGCCATCATCGACAAAAATGATTTCGTAATCAAAGCCTTTTAGCGCTGCGTTCAGCTCCGCTTGCAGGATAGGCACGTTCTTTTCCTCGTTGAAAAGCGGGACCACCACTGAAACCGCGGGCGAACTTGGCGTCTGCATTATGGGCTACGGATTCACCGCTCAAGCATGTCTTCTCGCTGCGAATACTGTAGCCGCGTCTCTGTGAGACGCGCCGGGATCGTGCCGCAGACAACCTGAGCTTCTGCGCTTCGCACAGCGAAGCGGCTACAGCAAACGGCCGAGGACGTTAGCACGCGTCTCATAATGGGAGCGTCCGATAATTTCGACAAAGAAACACCTGCCACACCCGCAGCGGCTTTCCGTAACGTAACACTTCGATGGTGCCAACCGGCTCGGTCGATTGAAATGCTGCTCGAATATTGTGAGGCACATGCCCTTTTTCTCCGGCCTTGACGAACAGCGCATCGCGCCCAACAAAAGGATTGATGCCGTTCTCTTCGGTATAGACCTCGCCCTCTGGCCGCTGCATCCCCGGTTTTAGTTCGATAAATTCGTCGTAGCGCGGCCAGAACGAAAATTGGTTTACCATGTCCTGCGACTCGGGAATGTAAACCGGCGGATGCCCCGGGCCTTCCAGTTGTTTATCGCGCAGGTAAAACGAAATTTCCGATGCGCGATCGCGAGCATCCGCAATCAGAAAAAGCTTCTCGCCCAATTTCGCTTCCAGATCGTTACGCATTTTTTCCAGCGCGCTCGTAGCGCTTTTCCATCCACGCATCCGATCGCTGGGGTCGGTTCGCTCCAGGTTGTATCCGACCGCGCGCAACAAATCTGTGTCCAGCGCGATCATACTCATGGTGAGCCCAACCAGTATCGCCACGATCGCGCCTGACCGTAACGCGACGCTGGTTTCGAGTCGTTCCCACCAGAAATAAAGTGCCAAAAGGCCGAAGCCCAGAAAAGCCAGTCCATCCCAATTTGGCGCAGCCGCCTTGTTCAGTGAAAGAAGCAGATAAAAAAGAAACACCGGCAACCCGAACCACATCAGGAAGAGCACCTTGAACTGCTGATTCACCCGTCGCCAGCTTGCGATGATGCCCCAAGCCAGCGCGAGAAAGAGCAGCGGCGAATACACGATGAAGTGCTGGCCCAGAAAGGAAAGGGCTTCGCCCGAGTGAAACCCGAAGCCGCGCTCGAGACTTCCGCGCGACCGCAAATGGACGAGCGTAATCCAAGCGTGCTGCGCGTTCCACATGACGGGCGGCACCATGCAAAGAGCAAACATCCCGAGCAACAGATATAGGCCGGGCCGCTTGAACTCCTGCCTGAGCCGGGGCGCCAACGCAAGCACTAACAAAATCGAAATAAGCTCAAGTGCGTTCGTGTATTTGGAAAGAAACCCAAGCCCAATCAGCAATCCGGTGAGCGGCCAATACAAAGAGAAACGCGGACTTTTTTCCACCGCCAGCCAGAACGTGAACATCGCCGCGAGCCAGAAGAAAATCGACAGCGCATCGATCGTCATCAGGAACGCGCCGACATTGAAAATGGGCGTTGCATTTAAAGCGATCACCGCCCACAGACCGGCGGTCGCGTTGAACAACCGGCGCGCAAAGTAAAAGAGAAGCAGGCTCGTGCCCGCCGCGAGCAAAGGACTGAAAAAGCGGACGCCGAATTCATTCGCGCCAAAAATTGCGGTGCTGGCGCGCATGGCGAAAGCGATTCCCGGGCCTTTGCTAAAATAAGCCGGGGCCAGCCGCTCCGACCACATCCAATAGTGCGCTTCGTCGAAAGAGAGATCGGCCGTCGCTAGAAGCGACAGCCGAATCGCTGTCAGTGCGATTATGAAAAGCCACACCGTGCGCGTGATTCTCATAGAAGATAGCGCGAGCCTCCGGTCCGCCGCTCGGACGGACTCGTCCCGCGGCAAGCTTGCACGTTTAAAGATGGCAAGCTGGAAGCATGCCCTACCATCAAACTCGGATGGCGCGCAAAAAGCTCCGGCATCCATTTGCGTGCTGCGCTTCTCCAAATCAATTCGAACAGGCCGAGCAAAAGCAGCGCTTCACCGGTGCCAAGAAAAAGCGTAGCGATCACGTCGCTGGGCCAATGCGCGCCCAGATAAATTCGCGAGTAACCAACCGCCACGGCGACGAACCAGTAGAGCCAGCCGCGCCGCCGATAAAACAGCGTGCAAAAGACAGCAATCACACTGTTAGTCGCCATGTGTCCTGAGGGAAACGATGGTCCCGATCGGTTGCGGTCGGACGAACCGGAAAACCGAATGATTGGTTTCCTGAACAGGGCCAGGAGTTTCGGGCGTGCCTTTTGTAATTGGACCATCCGCACACTTTCCACCTGTTTGGGCCGATGACGATCCACAGCCAATTTTAACAAACCGGTGAGCTGAGTCGTGATCAGCAACGCGATGGCCAAACAAATCACGAATGCGCGCGCTCTGAATCGACCAAAAAAGAGCGCGCTCGCTCCAATCGCGATGAAAAACGGTTTCCAAATCTCCCCATCGCTCAAGGCAGCCATGAACAAGTCCAGCGCCGGGCTTGTCCATTGCTGATTGATGAAATGAAAAACAGTTTGGTCCAAGAGTTAAGGCTCTAAGTTTTAATTTTTGTTCGTCCACATCATTGGCTTAAAGCTTAACACTTAAAACTTAAAGCTCGTTTCCCCATGAGAAAGACAATCGCAATTTTTTTTGGACTCGCGTTATCCATGTTCGCCGATCCTCCGCCTTCAGCGAAAGACATTCTCGCCTCAGTGCGCATGCTGGAGTCGCGACAGCAAATCGATCTGCAGGGGCAGCTTCGCCAAAATGATGTGCTGATTCCGTTTCGGCTCGTTCAAAACGGACCGCTAATTCGCTATTCATTCACAAATCCCGATGAAACTTTGCAGTTGCGCCTCGGCGAAAAGGGTTCGCGTCTTGATCTTGTGACTGGCGCTGGCACGGAAAAATTCGTCGCGTCAAAGCTCGATCAAAGAATCCGCGGCACTAGCGTCACCTACGAAGACTTGGCGTTTAAATTTCTTTATTGGCCGACTGCCCGGGTCTTGGGTGAAGAGAATGTTCGCACTCGCAATTGCTGGAAACTGCAACTGCGCGCGCCCTCGCGCGAGTCGCAGTATTCAAACGTGTTGTTGTGGGTCGATAAGGCGAGCGGTGCCCTGATGCGGATGGAAGGCTATGATTGGAACGCCCAGATGGTTAAACGGTTTGAGGTCATCTCCGCGCAAAAAATCGAGGGTCGCTGGTTCCTAAAACAAATGCGCATCGAAGAATTCCAGCCGGGCACGAGTCACGTGGTGGCGCGCACGTATCTGGAGATAAAGAGGTAGGGACGCCGCGCTGCGGCGTCCTCCTAATATATTGACTGCGGGAAAAGCGTCAGCGCGCCTGGTGCTGGTCGGACTTTGCCCCGCTCACCACCAGCCTGCGGCCGAGGAATTCCTTATCGTGTAATTCCTCTACGGCGCGCTTTGCTTCTTCGACAGTTTGCATCTGCACAAAGGCAAAACCCTTCGAGCGCTGGTTGTGCCGGTAACTTACGACCTCGGCATTTTGCACGTGGCCGACACCGTTAAACAACTCGAAGAGATCGCTCTCGGTGGCGTCGAACGACAAATTGCCAACGTAAAGACGCGGCGAAGTGACTTCAACCAGCTCTGGTTTGCGCGCCGGTCGCGAAGGCTGCGCGCCATTGCGCGCCGGTGCCGCCGGTTTCCTTTTGTCCCCGCCGTTTCCGAAAAACTCGACAACTCGTTGCCAGAATGTCTTTTTCTGTGTCTTCGCTGCTGTCTGCTGTTCCCGAAAGCGTTGGTAATTTGTTCTGCGTCGGCCCCCACCGCGCGAACGGTGTGAGCGTCTTCCGGATGAATAAGAGTTCATGTTGATCCTTAAGTTTCTTCCAATGGTTAAAACGGCGGAGCGCCCCGAAAAGGCTCGGGACACCGTCCGCGGCGCGCGAATCATCAAGAGCCCAGTCAAACTCTCTGCAAGCACTCTGCGGCGCCAATGGAAACTCCGCCTTATTGTATCGGAAATGGCCTTGTCTAGAAGCACTAGCCGGCGCGCTCAACCAACGAAGCAGTGATGTGGCAAATTTTTGCAGCATCAGTTCAAGAAATCTGAATCGTCGTAGGAACCGGACGCTCGGAAGATCGAAGAAGATTCCCGACATCTCGGCCATGATTATGACCTGCTTCCAGCGGGATTGCAAGTGCGGCAGGTCAGGCGGGTCGAACTTCGCGTCGAATCCACTCGTCACGCAAAGAATACGCACGCGACTTGATGTATTCTCGCGGGCGCTCGCCACGAATCGGTCGCACAAAATATCGCAGTTCGCGTCGGCTCAGCCTCGGCTCGTACCCAAATTCCGGCATGAGATCGCGGCAATGCCATTCCACCCAGCCGATCTCTTCCTCGGAGAGCTCGCGTTGCCAGCGCGTCACCGGTTCGGTGCTGATCTGGGAAAAATGAATCCGCGCCGCGGAGTTGCCGCTCCAGAATTGGCCGACCTTCGTCGGAGTCAGTACTGTGTCCGGATCGAAGTCGATTTCGAGGTAAGCGCAGACTTCTTCCATCGTCCCGGCCGGTCCGCAGGCCAATTGTTCATACGGCACTACGAGCCCGGGAACTTCGCCGTCGCGGACGCGCCTGGCCAGCTTCGCGGCTACGCGCCAATGCGCGATCACGTAATAAGTTGAGAACCTGCCTGTCTGCCTCGTTTTCTCCAGCGCGATTTGCGCCGCGAGGATGGCGCGCGGATCGCGAATCGTGACGAGAATTTTTGCGTGCGGAAAACGCCTGAGAATCTCTGGAACGTGATTGCGATTGGCCGGAGTTTTTTCCACCCACCGCCGAATGGTGTCGAGTGGACGTTCCAGCGCCGCCGCGTACGCTTGAACCATCAACACGAGCAAATCTTCCTGAGCGTTCGCGGGATCGAATGCAGCGCGCTCGAACGTCTTGAGGAATTTCTCTCGCGGGAAGGTCGCGTAATTCCGCTTGCCCCATTTGCACGGGCCACCGAAGAGCACGTTGGAAAGCGATTGTTTCGTCAGGTAATTGAACTGCGCCCGGCGGCCGCGAGGCGCGAATTTGGTCAGGACGGTCGGAAAATAAGCGGTTTCCTCCGGCAACACCAGCAGCTCGGGATGATTATCGAGTAGCGCCACCAAAAGCGTCGTCCCTGATTTCGCCTGGCCCGCGATAAAACAGGCGCGCTGCTCGAATGGCAAGGTCGAAATCATCGAAGCAGCTTACAATATCTACCGGCGAAATGATAATAGCCTGGCGTCCTTAATCCGATCTTTGGAAAGGTTTGGCTATCATCTCTTTTGGCTCCGCAAAAACCACTCGATGAACCTCGGGAGGCCTTCGCTCAACTTGGTCGTTGGATTGTAGCCCAGCAACTGTCTCGCTTTGGAAATGTCCGCGCAGGTCAGCGGCATATCGCCGGGTTGCTCCGGCAACCGGTTAATTTTCGCTTTTTTCCAAAGCGCATTCTCGATCGCCGAAATCAAATCTTTCAGGCGAATCGTTTCGCTCTCGCCCAAGTTAAAAATATCGTAAAGCGGACCCTTATAATCGAGCGTGGCCATCGTGCCCTGGATAATGTCATCAATGTAAGTGTAGTCGCGGCGCGTGCTGCCGTCGCCAAATTGGTCGATGGATTGACCAGCGTAAATCCGCCGGGTGAATTGATGAATCGCCAGATCGGGACGCTGGCGCGCGCCGTAAACGGTGAAATACCGCAACGCGACCACGCGCATCTGGTAAAGATGCGAGTAGGCGGAGCACAGAAATTCGCCTGCGATTTTCGTCGCGCCGTATGGGCTGAGCGTCTGAGTGAGATGTTGATCCTCAGAAAATGGAATCGTCTTCGAAGCTCCATAAACCGATGAGCTGGATGCAAAGATAAATCGCTCGACCCCGGTCACACGCGCCGCCTCGAGTAGATGCAATGTGCCGGTGACATTCGTGTCGTAGTAAAGTCGCGGTTGTTGAATCGACGGCCGAACACCTGCGCGGGCAGCCAGGTGCGCGATCGCGTCAAACTTTTCCCGGTGAAACACATTCCGCACCGATTCGCTATCGCGAAGATCGACGTGGTGAACGGTCACGTGTTTGGCGAAACCACTAATATTTGCGTGCTTGATTTGTGGATCGTAAAAATCGTTGAAATCGTCCAGGATGACGACTTCATGTCCGCGCTCGAGCAGTTTCTCGGCAAGATGCGAGCCGATGAACCCCGCCCCGCCTGTGACTAGAATCCGCATTGACCAGAAGTTCAACCACGAAGCACGCGAAGTGCACGAAGAAAATAATTATTGGTCGGCGTTGTAGAGCGTCTGTGTCAGTCCCGAAAGCATCCGGGATTCAAGAAACACACTACAGTTTAAAAATTGCGCCAGTGCATCAGCAAATAAATCCAATTGAGCGCCAACGCGCTGACGACAATTCCTCGCGCGTATTTCTTTTCGCGTTGCTGGAACGCGATTCGCAGACGCGGTGCGCGCATTACGAGCGCACCGAACGCGTAGAGGTCAAACGCCATCACGCCGCAAAGGGCTGCGAACACGAGCGGGTTCCATTTCACCGCAGCGAGAAAGTGGCCGTGAAAAAATTGAACTGAGCACCGCGTCATGCCGCAGGTGATGCATGGCAAACCAGTGATCTGGTGAAATGCGCAGACAGGCCACGGCAAGCCAAGCGTGAACCAAGCCGCCGCCATGCCTAGCGAAGCAAGCGAAGCGCTCAGCCACACCAGCTCATAATCGACGTCTCCTCTTTGCAGCCGGCGCCTTACAACCTGTATGCCTCAGTGGCTCCAGTTTTGTTGAAGGAGCGCAAGCCCGCCGAACAGGAACAGAAGCAACAGTCCCCCGCCGCAACAAGCAATGATGGGCAACAATACGGCAAGCGTGGCGCGGCCTGAATCAATTTCATGGGCACGCGCGACGCCGATACAACTCGCCACCAAAAACCAGACAAGCGCAACCAGCCCACCGCAACACGGCACTAGCTGGAGCGGGGCAGTGGAACCTTGCGAAAACGAGATGACGCGAAATGTCGTTTCGAATGTTTTGTTGGCACCACCAATAAGCACCAAGGACAAATGAACCAAGCCGCCTAGGACAAAAGGTGCTGCCGCTATAGCAACCAAACGCCAAATGAACACAATAAAACTCACACTCGTTCCCACCATGGAGCTAAAACCCGTCTCGCGAGGATTGAAAAAGCCAAGTGAATTCAAGGCCAGCGAGAAAATGAACCATACAATCACTCCTACGCCGCCGCCGATGACGGCATAAAGCAGAGGCTCGCCCAGTCCTCCTTCGGTTCGCATGATGGTGAACGCCGTGCCCGGCTTGGTCAAAACCATCACAAGCGTTTCGATAAACGCGCTGAAAAAGCCGCGCTCTTGCCGGTGTTCCCACGGGAGACCGGTGCGCGCGGCCGCGACTGCCGAGGGCGGAGCCGCACCAGCTCGCACGGGCGGCACAGCCGGTCCAGCCACGCTTGCGAACTCTGGGAACTGCGAGAGTGGCTGCCAGTTCGCCAGTCCTTCGCGCCATCCGATGTCGCTGGGAGCAAAGCGCCCAGTGCGCAGGCCTTCGCGGACTTCTTCCTCGGAAAAGACACCCAAGCTTGTTGCGCCCCGGTTAACATGGATCATGGCCATAATTCGGGCGTTTTAGGGAAACACGCCGGGAAGCGCAAGTTAAATGCTTAAAAGAGTGACAACGTTACAATGTTACAAAGGGATCCGTTGTAACGGTTGTAACTGCTTTAACCTTGTAACTTTTCCGGCTCGTCCAGCGCTCGCCAGAAATACCAGGCTGCGATCGATCGGTACGGCCGCCATTTGGTACCGACTTTCATCAGCTGTTTCGGTGTTGGAAGTTTTCGATGTCCGAAAATTTTCGCGAAACCTTTGCGCACGCCGTAATCATCGACTGGCCAGACGTCCGGACGACCAAGATCGAATAGAAGAAGCATCTCGACCGTCCAGCGTCCAATGCCGCGCACCGCGGTGAGCCGCGTGATGATCTCTTCGTCGCTCATCCCGAGAAGCGCGCGTCCCGAAGGCACTGTGCGATCGATCGTCTTCGCTGCGAGATCTTTTAATGCGGCAATCTTCGAACGCGAAAGACCTGCCGCGCGAAGCGTTTCGTCCGGTGTTGCGACGACTTCTTCGGGAACGAGCCATTTTCTTTTGGGATACAGCGCGCGGACGCGGCTCCAAATCATCGCCGCGGCTTTGCCGTTCAGTTGTTGGTAAGCGATGGATTCGGCCAGCGCGTCAAATGGGCGAATCGAAACCGCCGGTTGGATTTCATAACGCCTCGAGCGTGAGATGAGCGCCGCCATGCGCGGATCGCTCGCGCCGAGAAGCTGGTGAGCGTGTTCGTGATTCATAGAGTAGAGCGTAACTAAAATGACGAATGTCGAATGTCGAATGACGAAATGGCGACTGTCATTCTGGGCGAAGTCGAGGAATCCCGCTTCATTACTTTACGGTAGCGCTACGGGTTCCTTCGACTCGGCGGAGTTTATCCTGAGTGAGCGAAGCGAGTCGAACGGGCTCCGCTCAGGATGACTGCGTCATGGTCTTCGAGCTTCGACATTCCTTCGTCATTGGTCATTCGAGCTTCGTCATTCGGGCACGTTCATCGTCCTTGCTGAACGAATGCTTTTCAGTTTGGTGAGTCACATGGATACGAAACTCACATGGTATGGGCAGGCGGCCTTTAAGGTTGTTACGCCAAACGGAAACGTTCTGCTCATCGATCCATGGCTAACAAATCCTGTTTTCGAAAAAGCGAAGGAGGAGATCGCGGCGCTCGATCGTGTCGATTTCATTGTGCTTACGCACGGGCACTCTGATCACGTGGGAGACGCAGTCGAGATCGGGGAAAAGACCCGCGCGAAGCTTGTGGCCACATTCGATTTGTCAGCGGCGCTTGTCACCGCGTTGGGTTATCCGAGCGAGCTCGCTGATGTTGAAACGACCGGGCACATGGGTGGCAAGCTGAATCTGCTCGGAGGCGAAGTCGCAGTGACGTTCGTGCCTGCGTGGCATGGGTCCGCGGTTTCCAAGGAGGAAAACGGGCCGGCAATTTACGCTGGCACGCCAAGCGGATTAATCATCGCCCTGCGCAATGGACCAACCATTTACCACACTGGCGACACCGATTTGTTTTCGGACATGGAGTTGGTATCACGATTTCACAAAATCGACGTGATGCTGATTTGTATCGGCGATCATTTCACCATGGGACCAGATCGGGCAGCCGAAGCAGCAAAGCTGGTCAAGCCGCGGATGGTGATTCCGATGCACTATGGAACGTTCCCAGTCTTGACGGGCACGCCTGAAGCGTTCGATCGCGAAATGAAAAAGCGTAAACTAAGGGCCAAGCTGCGCGTCATGAAAGTCGGTGAGACAATTGCGCTCAGCAAAAGTTAATCGTTAAAAGAGTTACAAAGTTGAAAGGGAAATGGCCGGCAAATTCCAAGCACCATTTGAATTTGTAAGGGTTTTAACGTTTTAACTCTTCTTCCATCCATACAGCCATGAGCAGCAATGAAGTCGAATAGGAGAGAAACCATGCCAAATCGGGAAAATGGGACAAGTTTGGCAGAACGACTCATCCCACCGGCTGTAAGCAACGCCGCATCGAGACTTGTAGATTCCATAAAGATCAATTCGGTCTCCGAAAAGGTACGACGTGGCCGCCGGATGATGATCAAACGGCGTAACGGCTACAGCGAACAGCTTGCCGAACTCTCAAATTTATACTTTCGCGTGGCCGGCATTCCGATCCGGTTCTGGGCGAAAATCGCAAAGTGGCGGCGCTGGGAAGTGAAATGCTTTAACATGCTTAACGGCGATCGTTTTCGCGCTCGGGCCTCAGGACCGAACACCGTCTGCGCCGACAAGATCCCGGGCGAAAGTCTTTGGGACCATTTGAATCGTGGCACGCTGACGCGGCAGATGGTTGAAGCGGCCGCCACCGAGCTTCGGCGGGCGCACAATTTCCGGAGTGACGAATTCGCCGGCCCATGGTCACACGGCGATGCGGGTATGAATAACGTGATCTATAACAATCGGACAGGCCGCGCGCGCTTGATCGACTTTGAAATTGTGCACGAGCAGTCGTTGCCGGCGAAATCGCGACACGCCGATGATTTGCTGGTCTTCCTGCTCGATTTGATCGCCGTAGCGCCCAATCCGCAGTGGCTTTCTCTGGCACTCGCGTTTCTCAACGCCTACGGAAACGCAGCTGTCATTGCAGAATTGGAAGATGAACTCGCTCTTCCCAGCGGCTTCGCATGGATCTGGTGGGGCGTTCGGACCAGTTTCGTCAATCCGGCGAAAGTAAAACGGCGTCTCGAGAAAATTCGAGGCGTGGTTGCTGATCTGGAGTACTACCGGGCGTTTGCGGCCAGGCGCGCGCGCAAGAGACGCCGAGCTTCAATCAACTGCCACGCAATCAGCCCCGGGATTCCGAGAACCAGTTCGCGCACGCGCGCAATCAAGGAGAGGGCGAAGGCAGCGTCACCGGGAATCCCCAGCAAATTACCAACCACGACGTAGCCGCCTTCCTGCACTCCTAGGGCGCCGGGTACCGGAAACATCGCCGAGCGAATCGTTAGGACCATACTTTGAAGAATCAATGCGTTGATCAGCGTCGCATGCAGGCCAAGCGCGTGAAGCGCGATCCAGATTTCGCCTGACCCAAGAACGAGCGAGAGCGCCGTCCACGTGCAGCAGTCGATCACGCCGTGTCGCCGCGCATACAGTGTTCGAACCGTTTGGTCGAGGGTGTGGCCGCCCTCCACCAGCGAATGCCAATCAGGCGCATTCGCCAGCCGCGAAATCATCTTGCCAATAAAACGAAACATCCCCAGCCGCTGGACGACGTAAAAGCCGATAATCGCAAGAACCCCGATCAGCGCTCCGATCAGGGTGGGTCGCACAAAGCCTTGGTGTCCGGTGACGCTAACAATTAACGCCAGTCCCAACAACGTAAACCCGATCTGGACGAAAACTCCAAGCGTAATATCCACCAGCACGCTCGCCGCAGCGGTTGATATCGATGTGCCATGGATCGCGGCCAGACGCGCACGCACCACATCGCCGCCAACAGCAGCCGAAGGCACCAGGGTGCTCACTGATTCACCGATCCAGCGCATCCAAATCAGTTGCCGCAGCGGCAAACGATCGGATTTCGGAAAGAGCACCCACCACGCAATCCCATCCAGCACCACGGGAACCGCAAAGTGATAGATCACCACTCCGGCAATCGCCCAGCCCGCCGATGCGAAAGCTGCACCGACCTGCGGCGCGCCCTGCCGAATCAGCAGGAATGTAAATAGCGCGGCCCCAGCTAGGCCTAACAACCACATGGTTATGTGGATTTTTCCTGGTGCTTTCACTGTAAGGTGGAAATAGCCCAGCGTTTCAACGCCGGGTCAACCGAGCAATTCGGATTGTAGGGCAACCGCGTCGATTGCCAATCTTGATATAGCAGGCGAAGCGCCAGCTCTACAACTTCAGCGCCTGCGATTCTGTGCGATCGGCGGCTGGGATTGCTGACGCAACGGTTCGTCGCCAGACCGACTTTCCAAGAAGCAGGCACAGCATCAGCCAGGCAATGCCAAAAACGATTGCCGCGAGCACATCAGTCAAAAAGTGCGCACCCAAGGCGATACGACTGAAGCCGACCAAAGCGACCAGTAACGCCGCGCTAAAAATGGAGAGCATGCGCCAGTGGCGCGCCTTCAGCACAGGCAGGACAAATAGCAGGAGTTGCCCGTAAAGCAGAGTCGCTCCGATGGTGTGGCCGCTGGCAAAACTGTATCCAGACCAATCCACAAATGGGCCGTCAACAAAGGGGCGATGCCGGTGAACAAGAACCTTCAGCCACTCGTTCAGCAGCATGCCGCCGGGCACGGCAATGATCAGCGTCACCAGCGACGGCCACCAGCGTTTCCATGCAAAAAACAACACCAATGCACCCAGAACGATCCCGATCCACTCGGCACAACCGAAGTCGGTGAACGCCCGCAGCACGCTCACGAACGTGCGCGTCAAATGCGCGTGGAACCATCCCGCGACTTCCTGATCGGGCCCGGCAAATGGATTTGCCATGGCCAGGGCCACGCAATTCTGGGGGAGTAAGAGCACGTTTGTCACAAAAAAACCCACTTAACATAACGCCCATTAAACACCCGTCAAACGGGAAAACGTTTCGTTTCTAAAAAAAGAGCCGCGTGATGGAACGCATCACGCGGCTCTACAAACGGCTCCGATAAATTACGATATCCCGAGCGTGGCAAGTGTCGGCTCATCGATTGCCGATGTCACTGCTAATCCATTGTCCGCCTGAAAGGCTGCGATAGCGTCTTGGGTCGCCGGCCCAAGTATCCCATCGATCGGCCCATCGTAATAACCGTCACGCTGCAGTTGTAACTGCACATCGGCGATTACCTGGTCAGGGGCCAATCCATTATAGCCGTAGATTGGACCATCGTACGGATAATAAGCATACGGGTCATAACCCCATGCGGGGAACCAGTAACCCGCGTCCCAGTAATACCACCCGCCGCTGACAAAGATGACCCGATCGTAATGGCTCCTCCACCAACCGCGATCGTGCCATTGTCTGTGGTAATTGCGGAAGGCCGCATACTGCTGGCCGCGAAACGCGCTACTGCGGAAGTTATTATTGATCGCCACATTGCTCCGACGATTCACCGCGAAGTTTCTGTCGCGATTCATCGCTGAGGTATTGCGAGCACGAAAGTCCTCAGCAGTGCGACCGCGATAATAGTCGAAGTTTCTTGCCCGATTGACCGCAAAGTTTCGGTCGCGATTGGCGATGACGTTGCTTCGCGCGCGAAAATCCTGATTGCGCGAGAAGTTTTGCTCGGGAAACGCCCGCACCCGGGCGTTTTGATTGACCACAGCGTTCGAGCGAGCGCGTGGCGCCATGTAAGTCCGCTGCCGGAACTGCGCCGCGGGAGCGTAACGGTGCGCACCCATCATCGCGCCGGTGTTTGCGGGCCTTGCCGCCGGAACATTTGCTGTTGGACGCGCCCTAGCTCTGCCAGGCCGTGTGTCGTTGATTGACTGACCCCACGCCGTAAGCGCCAGCGCGAGACTGCCGATGCCTATCGAAAATAGAATTCGTTTCATAGTTTTTTTTCCTCAATTTTCCTTTCAAGCCCTTAGACAAGATTGCCTACTCAATTATTCAACAGCGTTAAGTATCTTCTGGTTGCGCCTTGGAAACCCGGTCCCGGCATCACAAAGCAAATAGCGCGCGTGCTGATGTTAGGATAAAAGTAACCGCGTGAATCGGCTGTATTTCGGGGACAATCTGAAATGGCTTTCGGATCGGAAAGAATTTCCCGACGCCAGTGTCGATCTTGTCTATCTCGATCCGCCGTTTAACTCGAACGCCGATTACAACGTCCTTTTTCGCGAGCCGAGCGGACAAGTCAGCCAGGCGCAATTCCACGCCTTCACCGATACGTGGAGCTGGGCCGACGCCGCTGACACCTATCATCAATTCATCGATAACTGCCCGAATATCGCAGTCGTCGAGTTGATGGAAGCGCTCCACAGCTTTCTCAAACATTCACCGATGATGGCGTACCTAGCGATGATGGCGCCGCGACTCGTCGAGCTTCATCGCGTCCTCAAAGCGACTGGCAGCCTTTATCTGCATTGCGATCCAATTGCTGTGCACTATCTGCGCATGCTGATGGATGGAATCTTCAGCGCCGAAAATTTCCGAAATGAAATAATTTGGAAACGAACAACCGCCAAGACGTTGATGACGCGTCGACTCCCCAGCAATCATGATCTACTTCTCGCGTATCAGAAAACGGACGAAGCATTTTGGAACGCGAGCGCGATTTTTACTCCTTACGATCCCAACGATCTCGATGAGAAGACTGATAAAAAATATTCATTTCGTGATCCCGACGGCCGCAGATACACGCTTGGCGATCTGACAAATCCAAATCGAAACAGGCCAAACCTCACGTATGAGTTCCTGGGCCATTACAAAGTCTGGCGATGGACGAAGGAGCGAATGCAGCAAGCGTACAAAGCTGGGCTTGTAGTCCAGCCCAGTCCGGGCGCGGTTCCGCGCATTAAGCGATACCTAGACGAACGCGAGGGAAAACCTCTTGATGATGTTTGGATCGACATTCCTCCATTAAATTCTCAAGCGCAGGAGCGCCTTGGATTTCCCACCCAGAAGCCTTTGGCATTGCTCGAGAGAATTATCAAAGCGAGCACTAAACCGGGCGATGTGGTGCTCGATCCGTTTTGCGGTTGCGGCACGACCATTCACGCAGCGCAGAAGTTAGACCGACAATGGATCGGCATCGACATCACCTATCTCGCGATCAACCTGATCAAGCGCCGATTGAAAGATGCGTTCGGCGAAGAGATCGATTTCGAAGAGAAAGGCCAGCCAACCGATTTCGCCAGCGCAAAGCGATTAGCCGAGCTCGACAAATTCCAATTCCAACATTGGGCATTGTCACTGATTGGCGCGCGCCCGCTCAGAGAAGGCGACGGCAAAGGCGCTGATCGCGGCGTCGATGGCTTGCTTTACTACTACGAAACCGAGCGAAAAGATTTTCCGGGACGCGTCAGGGAAGAACCTTTACCGAAAAGCGAACCCGTGCACCGTGAGAAAATCATCGTGCAAGTCAAAGGCGGCGGAGTGAATCGCAGCGATGTGGCGACGCTGCTCGGCGACGTTGAAAATCAAAAAGCCGCTGGCGGCGTGTTGATCACGCTGGAAAAACCAAGCAAACAAATGCGCACAGAAGCGGCCGACGCCGGCCGTTACATGTCAGCGCTCTGGCACGATAAAGATTATCCGCGCATTCAGATTTTAACCGTCGAAGGCCTGCTCAACGCCACGGAACGCATCGACGCTCCGCCGCAAATCAATCCTTTCGCAATGGCTGCACGCGAGGCGAAACAGCACGAGCAGGCGGAGATGTTGTAGTTATGCTCCACGACGTAGTCACGTGGTGTAACAGCAACGTCGGTTTTCTGTCGGCGTTGCTGACGCTCGTTTATGTCATTGCCACGTTATGCTTGGTTTTGCTCGGATTCCTGCAACTTCGCGCAGCATTTAAGCTAGAGCGGGCTCGGACGCGCCCGGTGATCATTCTAGACTTGATCACGGAGCACGCGTTCGTCCACGTCACGTTGAAAAATTTCGGCCAAACGACGGCGCGCAATATCAAAGTCGTCACCTACCCGGAGATTCGAACGCTGCACGGTGGACCAAATACCATGCCCGCTCAGGAGCGTGACGAGCCTATACCATTCATTGCAAACGGTGTCACGATGATGCCGCCGCAGAGGGAGATAAAATCTGCTGTCGGCTTTTGGCCGCGATTCCTTAGCCATTACCCGCAGCTGAGATTTTCTGGTTACGTGGCGTACAGGGGATCTGATCAGGCTAGATACCGGGACGATTTCGAGATCGATCTTTCGGCGCAGAGGGGCGTAATGCATATCGAGCGTTTGGGATTACACGAGGTCGCTGAGGAACTAAAAGAACTAGCGCGGAGCATTCGTCACATAGCGACCGGCTTTGAGAAACCGTTAGTCCGAATTATTGCCGAGGACGCGTATCGTCGGCGTGAAAAGAAGTGGGCCAAGAGAGCAATGCGCGAGGCGAAGCGCAAAGGTTTATTCAAGGACGCAGTATCGAAGCCTGCGAAGGAAGAGCTGGACGATCCCTCTTAGTAGCTGCTCGGTAGGTATCATTAGGATTGCCCAAGTCTCGGCCCGCTCGGATCGTATTGATCTTTGGCAAGTCCGCTAGCCTGTCGCAAAAATTCGTGATATGGATCATTTTCTACAACGTATGGATGGGAAATCGGTACGTGTGGATAAGAAACGCACCGATACGGGTTGAAAATTGATCGGTCTAGACCCGAAAAAGACCGATACCGATCCGAAATCGCGCCTAACGGGTGGAAAAAAGATTCGTGCGGATTGGAAACCGGCTGCCCGTTTTTGTTTGGAAGGTGGCGACCGCGCGACGGTCCGTGGCCGATTACATTATGTAGGGGCGACGCATATTCTTCCAGCGTCGAGGGAATCCTTAACACTGCAGGAACCTCACCCCTGTACAGAAACAAACAAGAAGGGAAAATAAATGAGAAAAGTATTACTCAGCATAGCCTTGGCAGTTGTGGCCCCGTTTGCATGGGGACAGGTCTCGGAGACTACTACTACGACCACGACTGAAGGCAGCGGGACAATCACGGAGTACACTCCGGGGAGTGTAATCGCGCTTAGGGAAAGTAGCGGGCCGCGCACCTACCACTTCGGCAAAACCGTCACTTATGTGACTCGGAGCGGCAGGGTGCTCGATGAAGATGCCGTGAGAACCAGAATCAAAGTGGGTGTTCCCGTCCGCGTCCATTATGTCGGAGAAGGCGACAACATGCTGGTTGATCGCGTGATTCTCGACGAGGATTAAAATCTAGTAACCAGCGTTAAATCATCAAGGAGGTAAAATAATGAACTGGAAAAAGGTTCTTCTAATTGCATTGGTGGCAAGTGGATTGACCTTGGTTCCCGTGCAGCGTTCTGACGCTCAGATTTCAGTCGGAATTGGCTATCCGGGCTACGGATACGGCTATTATCCGTATGGATACTACCGACCGTATCCGTACTATGGCTACTACTATGGACCGTCTTACTACTGGTACGGCGGGCATCGTTACTACCGCCACCACCGTCATCATTACTACCACCATTGGTACTAAGCTGACATAGGACACAAAATCCACTGAGCTGGCTTGGAAGCGATTCTGAGCCAGCTTTTTTTTGCGGTTATGTCGGTGCTCGCTTCGATTAACGCTTCTTGCTTCCCAAACGATAATGCCATTTTCACATCGCTAGAATCGTTTCTGACAACGATGATTTCTACGCACGTTTACGAAGTGCGACCACGCAAAGCGTGATCGAAACGCACGAGCACGCGGGAGCCTTTCAAAGAGCCGGGCGCGCATTCGCGCGGTCGGGCCAAATGGCGCCGGCGCGTGGAGCGATCCCGCTACTATCCTGGTGGTTTGAAGACCGGCATCACCGATGCCGGCTACAGCGTTAGCCAGCGATGTCCACGCGCGCCCCGAGAAAAACAGGAGCGCCGCCAGCGTCCGGGCATCCGTGATTTAGGGGGACTCCCGGTTTTTCTCGAATTTTTGGCTTGCCATAATATTTTCGATTCAATACATCGGGGTTAGCTCGCCCATCCGATATGTAACCGAGTCGCCCTAACCTATGAAAACGATCCACGGATTTTTCATCTTTCTCTTCCTAGCTGCGGTAACCTCAGCTTTCGCCGGGCCGCCGACTTTAGAGGCCCTGCCTTCGCCCACGCCAGCGGAAGGCAACCATCTTAATCTGTTCGATTATGAGATGGACTACACGTTCAGCAGCAATTTCTACGACGTCCACGGCAACTTTGGTCACGGCGACTCGCTCTATAATGATTTTAGCTACGCTCATCGCTTCCTCGTTACCGGTAAGTGGTATTTCCGGGCAGGCGCCGAGTACGAGCGGTTCGATTTCGATGGAACCAATAATGGCTTGCCCGATCACCTCCAGACCGCGCACGCTCTGTTGGCGTTTGAGTATGTGGTGCACGATCACGCTGGCGCGGGTATCGAGATTGATCCAGGACTTTATTTCCAAAATGACGTCCACGGCAACGATTTCGATATACCGGCCAAGGCGTTCGTCACGTTTCCGCTAATAAAAGACAAAATCTTTGCCGTGGTGGGAGTGGGCTTCGCGCTTAACCAGACTCCAATCGTTGCCCCCGGCGGTGGTATCATCTGGCTCTTCACCGACAAACTTCGTCTCGAAGGCGTCTTTCCAAAACCCGCGCTGGTTTATAATCCCAGTGATAATTGGGAATTTCGCATCTTCGGAAATTTGTTTTACGAAAGTTTCCGCACCGATGATGTCATAACCCCCGAGAGGAAGCTGCAAGTACATAACGCATGGGTTCAGTACAGCGAGGATCGTGTTGGCCTACAGGTGAGCTATTCTGGCTTCAAGCCGTTTGAGATCTCGCTCGCCGGCGGCGCCACAGTGAGGCGCGACTTTGATTTCTTTCGCGCCGAAGCAAGCGTCAAGACGAGGCCTGCCGCTCTCGTCAAGTTCGAGATCGAAGCGAAATTTTAAGGGAAGATTTCGTCGAGCTTTCGCGCGACTGATTGCGGGCCGCGAACTTTTAATCGCCCGGTCATATAAGCCCACGTCCCTTTGAGTTTGCCGTTCGACATCGCAACCCAGTCATTGTCACTTGTGATGAACGTAACACTGGGGTTATCAATTTTTCCCTTGCCCATCTTGTAGGTTCCATCATTCACGTCGATCCACCATTCGCCGCCGTGCGGGCCGCTGAGTTCCCATTGGTAACGCGCGTGCACACCTTTCGCTTTGTCCGGCTTAAAACTGCCCCGCATCGAATCGAACACCTGCTGCGGCGTGGAGGCTTCCGGCTCATTCGATGCGGCATTGGCAGCGCTCAAAGTTACTGCCATAAAAATAGTCACCGTTGCTATACAGAAACGCATATGTTCTTTCATCGTTTTATCTCTAAATTAGGATCGTCTCGCCGAATCAAATCGGCTGTCTAGCCGCTAACGGCTACGCGCGTCGCTTCAGCGCAGATTCCGATCCAGAGCACCGATTTTTCGTGTCTCCGGCCAGCGGAACGCGACCCCGAGCACGACCAGAATCGTTCCGATACCGCCTGCTACAACGGAAACGACCGGACCGAATAGCGCTGCCGTCAACCCAGATTCCAACGCGCCGAATTCGTTCGATGTGCCGATAAAAATATTGTTCACCGACGAAACGCGCCCGCGCATCTCATCCGGCGTGATCAGTTGCACGATGGAACCACGAATGATCACGCTCACGCTATCGAACGCCCCGACGAAAAACAACACTCCAAGCGATAACCAGAATGCTTTGGATAAGCCAAAAATGATAGTCGCAATTCCAAAGCCCGAGACGCACCAGAGTAACGTTTTCCCGGCCTGCTTCATCGGCGGCAGATGCGCGACTGCGAGCGCCGTGCCGAACGCGCCAATCGCCGGCATCGCCCGCATCCAGCCGAGGCCAACAGGTCCAACGTGCAGGATTTGATCGGCGAAAATCGGCATCAGTGCCGTCGCACCCCCTAACAACACTGCGAACAGATCGAGGGTGATCGTCGCCAGGATCACTTTTCTCCGGAACACGAATCGAACGCCGGCGATGAGACTCTTCCAAGTGCTCACCCCAGTTTGCTCTCGTTTTTGGGCACTGCGGCGGATTGGAAGAACCAGAAGAAAAAAGAGAGACGCGCAGAGCGCATCGAGGAGATAGACAAATGGAAACCCGACGAATGCCACCAGCAATCCGCTGACTGCCGGGCCAACGACAGATCCAATTTGAAAAATGCTGTTGTTCCAGGTGACCGCGTTGGAGAAGGCGTCGCGCGAAACCAACGTTGGGAAAAATGCGGTGCGCGCCGCCCAACTGAATGTGCGCGCAGATGCTCCGATCAAAAGAAGCAGATAGATGAGCGGAACCGAGGGATCATCAAAATGAAACACTGGATGATGCCGTTCGAAGAGCCTGGCGATTGCGGCCAGCGTGCCATTGGCTCCGCGCAACGGCGCAATTGATGGAATGGCGAGATGTTTCCACGACACGATCGCCAGCGCCACGGACGCGAGCCCGCTAAAAATCTGCGACACAAGAATGATGCGTTTTCGGCTGACCCGATCCGCCAAATGCCCGGCCGGCAGTGTGCGCGCGTAAATCTCCCATTCCACCGCCACCGCGAGCATTAAACGGCCGGTGATCGAGAGCAGATTACCAGCCGTAAACAGAGCGAAATCGCCGAAGCGGAAGGCTGCGTACGGATCGTGCAGCCGAGGTTTCCTTTCAATCGGCAAAGGAACCGCTGGACGTCGTTCCTCCGGCGATTGGTAGGACCCCGTATCGATTGGTTGCGGCATGCTCGAGCGCGTTCGTTCGAACACGCGCACGAGATTGTAGATTGACCGGCCAGCGTCGCAAGGAATGAGGGCTTCCCAGCCGTCACAGTTTCAAATGGACGACTGCTCAAGCCGTCCCTCCTTGAGGTAATGCAGGCTTGCTTATCACGTGATTTTTTGATTGGATCACGGCGTGCCCCCTGTCGATGATGTGACGTCGCTGACCGCCATTGGCGGAAATACTCATCATGGCGCGGCATTCACGACTACCCACTGGAGCGTGGTGCTCGAGGCGCAAGGTCCGACGCCGGCAGCGCAGGCGGCGCTGGAGAAACTTTGCCGCACTTATTGGCGGCCGATTTATGGCTTCGTCAGGCGTCAGGGTTCTTCACCAGAGGAAGCAGAAGATCTCACTCAGGGCTTTTTTGCGCTGTTACTGGAGCGCCGGGATCTGGACGCGGTGCGCAAAGAAAAGGGACGTCTGCG
>QHQA01000066.1:0-5483 GCA_003219695.1 Verrucomicrobiota bacterium | reverse complement strand
GCCCGTCGCAGGCGCAAATTGCCGATGAACTAGGTATGACTGAGAACGCGGTTAAGCAAGCGTTCCATCGCTTGCGCGAGCGTTACCGGCAATTATTGCGCGAAGAAATCGCTCACACGGTGATGGCGCCAGGTGATATCGAGGATGAACTGCGCCATTTAATTGCTGTATTGCGGGCGTAACCTCTGAGAGGATTTCTTGCATTATCTTATTGAGACCACCGGCTTCCAGCAGTGGCATTGGCTTCCAGCCAATGTCACATCGGCAAGATGCCGATGCCACAAGCCATCGCCCTCGGTCTGTTTGCCGATGATGATCAAGAGGCCGTGTGCCAGGGTGGATCGGCTTCTCCGAAGACGATCAACGCGTTCGGAGAACGCGTTCCACCTCGGCAGAAGGCTGCGCGCCCGGCGAGGATGCTGGGCGATTTTGGCGATTACGAGTTGCTGGAGGAAATCGGACGCGGCGGTCAGGGCGTCGTTTATCGTGCCCACCAGAAAAGTCTAAACCGCACAGTAGCTCTCAAAGTAATCGGCCTCGGTCACTGGGCCACCGAAGCACACCTGAAGCGATTCCGCCGCGAAGCCGAAGCCGCCGCGAGCCTTGAGCATCCATGCATCGTGCCCATTTACGAAATCGGCGAGCGCGACGGCTCCTGCTACTTCAGCATGAAATTCATCGAAGGCGGCCAGCTCGACGAAGTAGTCAGGCGCGAACCGATGCCAATCCGGCGCGCCGCGGAATTAATCGCCAAAGTTGCGCGCACCGTTCATTACGCGCACGAGCACCGGATTCTGCATCGCGACATCAAACCGGGAAACATCCTGCTTGACCAAGAAGGTGAACCACATCTTACCGACTTCGGCCTGGCGCGGTTGGTCGAGACAGAGAGCACGGTCACTCGCACGACGGACGTGCTCGGCACGCCCAGTTACATGGCGCCCGAACAAGCCGTGGGAAACAACGCGGCCGTCAGCAGCACCACAGATACCTACGAACTCGGCGCGGTCCTTTATCAGTTGCTTACTGGCCATCCGCCTTTTGCTGGAGGAACAACCTATGAGACAATCAAGTTGCTCCTGGATACTGAGCCGCGGCAACCGCGTTTCTTAAATCCGAAGATAGATCGGGATCTGTCCACGATCTGTCTGAAATGCCTAGAGAAAGATCCAAAGCGTCGTTATTCCTCCGCGCTGGCGCTGGCCGAAGACTTGGAGCGATGGCTAAAGCACGAACCAATCCGGGCGCACCGCACCGGAATTTTCACCCGCGGAAAGAAATGGGTGCGCCGAAATCCAAGCATCGCCGTCATGGCAGCGATGCTGCTCGCCCTGGCAGTACCATTGGGCGTGTTGATTTGGAAAACTGAATCAGAACGTTCGCCAGCTTCGAATCCGGTGGCGCCGGAGAAAAGCATCGCGGTGCTGCCGTTCAGCAACCTGAGCAAGGAACAAGAGAGCGCCTATTTCGCCGACGGCGTGCAAGACGAGATCTTGACCGATCTCGCCAAAGTTGCCGATCTGAAGGTGATCAGCCGCACGAGTGTGATGCCATACAAAAGCGGAATGGCTCGCAACCTGCGTCAGATCGGGCGGCAATTAGATGTGGCGCATGTGGTGGAAGGAAGCGTTCAACGCTCCGGCAATCGCGTGCGCGTGAACGCGCAGTTGGTTGATGCGCGCACCGATCGGCACCTGTGGGGACAGACTTATGATCGCGATCTCGCGGATGTGTTCGCGATTCAAAGTGAAATTGCAAAAGCGATTGCTGACCAGTTGCAGGCCAAGCTTTCGCCACGTGAAGAGAACGTCATCGAGCTTTCTCCCACGAGCGACATTAGCGCGTTTGATCTCTACTCGCGCGCCAAAAATCTGACAGCGAACAGCGTTGATCAAAAATCGGATACGCTCCAGGCGGTCGATCTACTCAACCAGGCTGTCGCTCGTGATCCATCGTTTTTCGATGCCTATTGCCAGCTCGCCTATGCTCATGACGCGCTCTATTTTTTTGGCTCCGACCACACATCCGCGCGTCTGGCCTTAGCGGAAGCAGCCATTCAAGCAGCCTCTCGCCTTCGTCCGGATGCTGGTGAGACGCACCTCGCGCGTGCGCAAAATCTTTATTGGGGTTACCGCGACTATGACGGTGCTTTGGCTGAACTCGAAGTTGCCCGCCAGACGTTACCCAACGCTGCGCGGATATTCAGAATGATCGGTTACATTCAGCGGCGTCAGAATCGCTGGGAAGAATCCACGCGAAACTTGGAGCGCTCGGTGGAGCTCGACCCGCGCGACATTGAAACGCTGCAACAGGTTGCATCGAATTACATGTTGTTTGGCCGGTACCCTGAAGCAAAACCGTGGTTGGATCGGGCATTGGCTTTCGAGCCCAATGATGCTGTTACAAAAGTAATGCTTGCGGGTGTGGACTATGATTGGAAAGCCGATACCCGGCCGTTGCATCAAACCATCGATTCAATTCGGGCGACAAATCCTGCTGCGCTACGAAGCATAGCCGATATGTGGCTTATTTGCGCATTGGCCGAACGGGACGCGGCCTCTGCGAACAATGCCTTAAGCGCATCCGGCGAAAATCCAATCAACTTGTTTGGGAATGTCCAGTTTAGTCATCCATTCCTAGAACGCGTGGAGCAGGAGAAAATCGTCCAAGCTCAACCAAATTACGGCCCGGCGTTGTGCGTGCTTGGTTTGATCGACGCCGCTCTTGGCCGGAAAGAGGAAGCGCTGCGCGAAGGCCGGCGCGCGGTCGAGCTTCTTCCCGTGGAAAAAGATTCAATGAATGGCACGAACATGGTCAAGTATTTGGCGGTGACCGCTGCATGGGTTGGTGACAAAGATCTCGCCTGCGAACAACTTGCCAGCATCATCCGCCATCCAAGCACCCTCAGTTACGGCCAATTGAAACTCATGCCGCTGTGGGATCCGTTGCGAGGCGACCCGCGCTTTGAAAAACTCGTCGAAGAAGCAAAGCAACCGATCGCTGGGATAGTAGCCGAGAGCGCTGCCGAGAAATCAATCGCCGTGCTTCCGTTTGCAAACTTAAGTCGCGATCCAAATAACGCCTTTTTCGCCGATGGCGTGCAGGATGAAATCTTGAGCGACCTGGGCAGGATCGCGGACCTGAAAGTGATTAGCCGTACCTCGGTGATGCAGTACAAAAGCGGGATCGCGCGCAATCTGCGCGAGATCGCGCAGCAACTCGGCGTGGCACATGTGGTGGAAGGAAGCGTTCAGCGCTCCGGCAATCGGGTGCGCGTCAACGCGCAATTGATCGATGCGCGGAGCGACAGGCACGTCTGGGGGCAGATTTATGACCGCGATCTCGCGGACGTATTCGCCATCCAGAGCGAGATCGCAAAGACCATCGCCGACCAGTTGCAGGCCAAACTCTCGCCAAGCGAAAAGAACGCCATCGAACGCCAGCCGACCAACGACATTAGCGCCTTCGATCTCTACACGCGCGGCAAAAATCTCGTGAAGGCGTATGCGAGCATTGCGGATGTTTTGCAAGCAGTCGATCTGCTTAACCAGGCTGTTTCGCGGGATCCATCGTTTTTCGAAGCCTATTGCAGCCTGGCGGAAGCGCATGATCTGCTTTATATCGGTTTCGGTGGCTACGACCATACAGCCGCGCGGTTGGCCTTAGCGGAAGCGGCCGTCGAGGCGGCGTCTCGTCTCCGCCCGGACGCGGGTGAGACGCATCTTGCAAGGGCGCGGAATCTTTATCAGGGATACCTCGATTATGACGGCGCTTTCGCTGAATTGGAACTTGCGCGCCAGACTCTGCCCAATGATTCGCGCGTATTCGAGTTGATGGGTTGGATTCAGAGGCGCCAGCCGGGGCGCTACCAAGAGTCGACCCGAACCCTTGAGCGCGCCATTGAGCTCGACCCGCGCAACATTCAAGTGCTGGAGAACCTTGCTGCTTTTAATTATCCCCGTTTGCGGCGTTATACCGACGCAAAATCGGCGTGGGATCGCTTGCTGGCCATTACACCAGACGATATCGGTACCAAGGCAGATCGCGCGATGTTGGACTTGGAATGGAAGGGCGACACCCGGCCCTTACATCAACTCATCGATGCAGTTCGGGCCACAAATCCTGCTGCGCTACAAAGCGTCGCCCATAGGCTTCTTTGCGCATTAGCTGAAAGGGACGCGGCTGCCGCGAACAATGCCTTGAGCGCATCCGGCGAAAATCCAATCTTCTTGGGTGAGGTTATGTTGTTTAGTCATCCATTCGTAGAAGGCGTTATCGCTCGTATGACCAAAGACGACGCCAAAGCGCGGTCGGCTTTCACTGCTGCCCGCGCAAAGCAGGAGAAAATCGTCCAGGCTCAACCAAATCATGGTCCGCCGCTGTGCGTACTTGGTTTGATCGACGCCGGCCTTGGCCGGAAAGAGGAAGCACTTCGCGAAGGCCGTCGCGCAGTCGAGCTCTTACCGGTGGAAAAAGATGGGGCCGAGGGCGTGGTGATGATCAAATATTTGGCGATGATCGCTGCGTGGGTCGGCGACAAAGATCTCGCTTGCGAGCAGCTTGCTATTGCCATCCGGCCTCCAAGCCCCGTCAGCTACGGTCAATTGAAACTGCTGCCGTTTTGGGATCCGCTGCGCGGCGACCCGCGCTTTGAAAAGCTCGTCGAAGAATCAAAGCAGCCGCTCGCGCTGAAGTAACATCCGCCGAGCACACGCCGCTCGCGTGTTGGTGAAGCCTGCCCTGAGCGAAGTCGAAGGGGCCGCTCGCCGAAACGCCCTTTCAAAAATTTCGCATCTTCCCGCGTAACCTTTCGCCGGCTTTCCTGCAGTACACTGGTGAACGGCCTAGAAGGCCGAAGCAACAGAAAGAGAGTTAAACTTATGAACAAAACAAATATTGAGAAAACAATGCCATGCGGCGTCGGAGCGATGGTCGCGATGGTGCTTGCGATCGGTTTCGCCGCATCTGCAATCGCTCAGAACACGGTGACGGAAGTGGTGGGCGGGCTTCACAGTCCGCGCGGCCTAGCATTCGGCCCCGGCGGTCAATTGTTCGTGGCACAAGCAGGCGACGAAACCACTGCCGGCTCGATTATTGAAATTCTCAATCCCATGGGAAGACAGCCGAACGTCCAGACAATCGTCACCGGCCTGGCTAACGTCGGACTCGATGAGGCGGAGTTTCTGGGTGTCGGTGGCCTCGCAGTCTTTGGCAATGGTATCAATTTTGGCCTTTATGCCGTCATGGGAGCTAACCCTCAGGCGACCGGTAACCCAGCATTGGGTAACCTGCTTAGAGTGAATTATCGTCGCGATGTTCAGACATTGGTCAATGTGGGCTCCTTCGACTATGACTGGACGGCAGATCATACCTTCCTCGTACCTGATCAATTCCCCGATGCGAATCCCTATGGAGTGTTGGTACTCCCTGGTCACACTTATGTTATCGACGCCGCCGCAAATACACTCGACGAGGTAATGCCA